>PAQA01000039.1 GCA_002709155.1 Rhodospirillaceae bacterium | reverse complement strand
TCTTGAATGGACTGAATCAGGTGTCGAAGGCGCTTGGCGATATCTCAATAGGCTTTGGAGAATGGGCCTTGATATCAAAAACGCTGTCGCTGATGATGCTTCCACTACTCAGTTAGGACAACACTCCAAGGAGGCCACTAAGCTTGAAAAGTTAACTCACCGAACCATTAAAGCGGTTACAAATAGTATAGAGACATGGAGATTTAACAGCGCCGTTGCACAAATTAGGGAGCTTAGTAATGCAATTTCTGATTTCAAAAATGCGACAGCAGGAGAGGCATCTATTACATTGAATAGCTATAACATACTTTTACGTCTCATTGAGCCAATGACACCACATATAGCAGAAGAATTGTGGGCACGGCTCGGAAATACAAGCTTTCTTTGTGATCAGCCTTGGCCAACGTTTGACGAAGCGCTAGTTTTGGACGACGAGATTAAAATTGCCGTTCAAGTAAATGGTAAATTGCGGGGGGAAATCAACGTTCCCCGAGAAAGCTCGGAAGAAGCGATAAAAACACTTGCCCTAGACCTCGATAATGTAAAAAAGCAAATAGGCGGAAGGGAAATTCGTCGTATCATAGTAGTGCCGAGTCGGATTGTTAATGTGGTTATTTAAAGCTATAGCAATAAGCCTTATGACATTGAGTTTATTTATCGGTAGCTGTGGCTTTCAACCTCTTTATAAACGTGACACAACTTCACACAACATATTAAAAGAATTATCTCTCATACGGATTGCTCCGATCGAAGACAGAATTGGGCAACAACTTCGGAACTTTTTGCAGGATGATATCACGCCACGGGGCAAACCTTCTAATCCATCCTATGAACTCATTGTAGAAATAAATAAAACTCGTCGTGATCTAGTTCTATTGCAAGACGCTACGTCAACATTTGCCAAAATAAGTTTACATGCCTCATACAACTTGAGAAATTTTAACACCGGGGCGGCTCTAACGTCAGGGAGTGTAACAGCAAAAACTGGGTTTACTATAAGCCAATCTGAATATGCAAACATCCGTGCAGAAGCGCAGGCCGCGTCGCGCGCGTCGAGGGAAATTAGCTACGATATAACGCGACAATTGGCCTTTTTTTTCAAAAAACAACGCCTTAGAACCAGACAAAAATGAAATATCAGCATAAAGCACTACCGACTCTAGCAAAAAAATTCCCTGAAGGTATTTTTGCTATTTTAGTGTACGGCCCAGACGCCGGTCACGTGAGCGAAACCATAAAAAAACTTGTTGGCGGCGCTGTGACGGACCCTAAAGACCCCTTTTCTATTACCGAAGTGGATGCCCAAACCATCAAACAGGATTCTACTTTTGTGACCGACTCCGCTCTAGCTTTTTCAATGAGTGGCGAACGGAAATTAATCCGTATACGAAACGCTACTGACATCATGGTGCCAACAATTGAAACAATTCTTCAATTTGAAAAGATAGAGGCCAACATTATATTGGACGCCGGCAATCTCGATACACGATCAAAATTAAGAGCTTTATTTGAGAGAAACGACAAGTTAGGCTCCTTCGCGTGCTATGGAGATCAAGGGTCTTCTTTAAAAAATCTTATAAATGAAATATTTAAAGAAAATAACATAGATGCAGGAGAAAACGTACTGGATTATCTTCTATCCCACTTAGGTAACGATCGTCAACACACTGTCAACGAACTAAATAAACTGGTTCTAATGGTCGGTCCTGGAGGCCAACTTTCGCTTGAGGAGACAATTGATTCTATTGGTGATGCGGGACTGTTAGCTTTAGAGGACATTGCATATTTCACCGGTTCTGGCAACCTTGAGACACTTTGTTTATCTCTTCAAAGAGCCGAAGACAGCGGCCAAAGCCCTGTTACTATTTTGAGGACAGTGATTAATCATTTCCAAAGACTACACAGCATAGCAACAAAATCAGAAGAAGGAGTCCCACTGGAAACCACTATCAAAAATCTTCGGCCGCCTGTATTTTGGAGTCGAAAACAGGAATTTGAAATACAGGCTCGCGCCTGGACAACAAGCAAACTGGAGCTAGCTTTAGAGCGGTTTTTCATAGGAGAACATCAATGCAAAACAACCGGCATTCCACAAATGCCTCTTTGCTGCCAGGTGCTTATAGGTGTTTGCCTGATGAGGCCCTATAAAAGGAAACAAAATTAGGAAGTTAACTTTTTAACAACGTGATCGAATTGATCTAAAGTTTGGTAATGAACTGTAACCGAGCCACTGTGGACCTCTTTGGATTTAACCTCCACTTTTAAACCAGTTTTTTCAGAAATACTTTGTTCCAGAGCCAGAATATCCGGGTTTAAACTATGGAGATCTAATTTTTTTCTACGCGCAGCTTTTAGCCCCGTAGACTTTTTGTCATTCAGTCTGTCCTGTACTAATTTTTCAGTGGCTCGAACAGATAGCCCCCCTGAAACAACATAATCTGCCAGCTTCTCTGCCTCGGGGGAGACCAAAAGGGCGCGGGCGTGACCAGCTGTTATTCTGCCCGCCTCTAGATAATCCCGAGCTTTAACTGGCAGTGCAAGTAATCGGAGCGAGTTAGCGACATAGCTTCTACTTTTTCCAACTGCTTTAGCTACTAGTTCCTGTGTATGTCCATATTCGTCAATGAGTCGCTGAAATGCATCTGCTTCTTCTAGCGGTTGCAAGTCGCTACGCTGTATATTTTCTATGAGTCCAATCTCAAGCGCCTCTTTATCACTAAACGCTTTGATTACTGCGGGAACCTCATGAAGTTGAGCCATTTGCGCTGCCCTCCATCGACGCTCGCCTGCTATAATCTCATATTTTTCTTTATCCGCTGGCAGCCTTCTTAGCAAAAGAGGTTGAAGCACGCCTCGCTCTTCAATACTTTTTGCGAGGGCACTAAGTTCCCCATAGTCAAAGACTCGCCGTGGCTGACCCCCTCCCGGTTGGATATTAGAAATTGAGATGACTTGGTGTATGTTTGCGGATTTGATCTCTTCAACGAGCGTGTCCTTGCCTAAAAGGGATGATAGCCCACGCCCTAGTTGTTTGCGTTTAGCCCCGCCACTCATAAATTGTAACCCCGCTCTCGTTTTATAACTTCGCTAGCTAGATGGATATATGCCTGTGAGCCTGCACAATGCAGATCATAGACTAGTGCCGGAAGCCCATGCGATGGAGCCTCCGAGACCCTTACATTTCTGGGAATTACAGTGTTATAAACCTTTGAACCCAAATGCTCGCGAACATCTTCAGCGACCTGTTCAGACAGATTATTTCTTTTATCTGCCATCGTTAGCACGACCCCTTGTATTTCTAGTGATGGATTAAATGCTCTTTTTACTCTCTCTATTGTTTTAAGTAGCATACTCAAACCCTCTAAGGCATAGAACTCACACTGCAATGGAACAAGAACCGCTTCAGCAGCAACAAATGCATTCAATGTCAAAAGGCCCAGTGAGGGTGGGCAGTCAATGATAATAAAGTCGAATTGTTCTTGTTCTGCCTCTAAATGTCGAACCATAGCTTCTCTAAGCCTGTATTCCCTTTTATCTACCGTAACCAATTCAACTTCTGCACCAGAAAGATTTTCGGAGCTTGGAACAACATACAACCCAGGAACCGAAGATGGCGCTATAGCCGCAGCCAGACTTACTTCCCCACTTAAAACAGCATAAGTATCGAATTCTCTCTCGTCCCTTGGGATACCCAGCCCCGTACTTGCGTTTCCTTGAGGGTCAAGATCTATCAGCAATACCCGCAATTCGCACGCTGCCATTGCTGTTGCCAAGTTGACCGCGGTAGTGGTTTTGCCCACGCCTCCCTTCTGATTAGCAACCACCATGACACGAGCTGTCTGTTTTTTAGTATTACTCAGAACCACCTGAAATTTTCTCCACTATAATTATCGACCCCCCGTCACTAGTTATGCTGGGAATAGTCTTATACTTGAGTTTCCATTGTTTCTTTGCCTTAGTCAATTCGCGATCCACCTGTTCGCCCTTAAGAAAAATTCCTTTTGTCCCTGGTCCGAAGTGCGGATTTATGTAAGACAACAACTTATCCATTGGTGCCAACGCCCTTGCCGTTATAACATCGAAATATCCGCCATCAAATTCCTCTATCCGGCAATTGACAATATTAGCCTGCCCCCCTGTTCGGCGCACAACTTCGCTTAGAAACAGACATTTCTTTGAATCGGACTCAACTAGAGTAACGTTTTTGGCGCCCATAATAGCTAACACCAGCCCAGGAAAACCGGCTCCTGATCCAATATCCAATATGCTTTTTGTTCCGCTTGGTAAAAGGTTATGAAGCTGCGCGCTATCTAGAAAGTGACGCCTCCAAACATTATCTATAGTTTTTGCTGATATTAGATTTATTTTGGATTGCCATTTAGCAAGCGTCTCTCCGTAAGCCGAAAAAATATCGAGTGTTTCACGTGAAACATTTAGTTGAGATGTGAAGATCTCCTCGGTGGGTTCGTCCATTTTCATCATTGCTGTGCATTCGCCTTGGCCTTTGATCTGCTAGTCTTTACATGCCGCATCAAGATTACTATGGCCGCCGGCGTGACGCCAGGAACCCTGGAGGCGTGTCCCAGCGTACGGGGACTAGTCTTCACGAGGGCTTGTTTGGCTTCTGTTGAAAGCCCACCAATATGCTCAAAGTTCAGGTCCTTTGGAAGCTCTAATTTCTCGTCCTTTCGATAAGAATTAATGTCGGCATCCTGTCTCTCTATGTAGCTTTCATAAAGCGAATTTGTTTTTATATGTTCAATGATGTCTGTTGGCACATCTTTTATTTCTGGCCAGATTTTGCCAAGCTCGGAGTGGCTCATCTCACGTCTTCCAAGTAGGTTATAGAGAGACCTTGTTGTACCGTCCTGGTTAACAGATATACCAAACTTGTTAAGGTAGCTTGGAGAGGCTCTCAATTCCTTAAATTTTGCCTCTGTTTCAATTAACTTTTGGTTCTTTGCCTCAAAAAGTGTAGCCCTCCGCCTTCCCACACAACCCAGCTCAATACCTAACGGCGTTAAACGACCGTCTGCGTTATCGGATCTTAATCTAAGTCGATATTCAGCTCTCGAGGTAAACATCCTGTACGGCTCAGTAATATGTCGCGTCACCAGGTCATCCGCCATTACGCCTAGATAGCCAGACGCCCTATCAATAATAAACTCCCTACCTCTGCAGATCGCCTTTTGGGCCGCGTTGATGCCGGCCAGAAGCCCCTGTCCGGCAGCCTCTTCATATCCGGTGGTGCCATTGATTTGCCCTGCCAGAAAGAGGCCGGGCACCCGCTTGGCTTCCATTGTATGGAGAAGCTCTCGCGCATCGACGTGGTCGTATTCTATGGCGTAACCGGGTCTTACGATTTTTGCATTCTCCAGGCCAAGAATTCCATTCACAACTTGATTTTGTATGCCTTCTGGCAGGGAAGTTGAGATGCCATTTGGGTAAACCAGGTCGGTTTCTAGCCCCTCTGGCTCCAAAAAAATTTGGTGCGCGCTTCTATCGGCAAACCTTACGACCTTGTCTTCTATTGATGGGCAATACCTAGGCCCCACTCCCTCTATCTTTCCGGCATAAATTGCTGATAAATGAATGTTTCCTCGAATAATTTTATGTACCTCAGGATTTGTATAAGTTATGTGGCAGGGGCGTTGGTCGCACGCTATTTGTGAGGTTAAGTATGACATCGGCTCTGGGGGGGTGTCGCCAGGTTGTGGCTCCAGCAGTTTCCAGTTAATTGTTTTCCCATCAAGCCTCGGCGGCGTTCCTGTCTTCAACCTTCCCAGCTTAAAACCCATTCTTTCTAACGTTTTTGCTAAGCCAACCGCGGGTGCGTCGCCTATTCTTCCTGCCGGTGTCGTGCTGCTCCCACAATGAATCATCCCACGAAGAAAGGTACCTGTGGTTAGCACAACACTCTTGCACTTAATGTCCAAACCACAAGATGTCTCAACCGCCGACACCTTATTGAGCACACACGTTTTGATGTCTTCAACCCCCGCCTCTAGAACAGATAGATTTTCTTGACTAAAAATCATCTCTTGGATGGCTTCTCTATATAACACTCTGTCCGCCTGAGCTCTCGGGCCCCGAACGGCCGGGCCCTTGCTACGATTTAAGACTCTAAACTGTATTCCCGAGGCGTCTGCAGCCATGGCCATCAGGCCGTCAAGGGCGTCTATCTCCCGAACAAGGTGGCCTTTTCCTAGGCCCCCTATTGCAGGATTACATGACATTTCCCCGATCGTAATTTTCTTATGCGTTATCAAAAGTGTTTGTGCGCCACACCGGGCACTAGCCGCAGCCGCCTCGCAACCAGCGTGGCCTCCACCTATCACTATCACATCGTAAGACCTAAGCATTAGGGCTCCTAATAAAATGTTGCACTGGCGTTTTAATACTTCTTGGTCTCTTAATAAAGGGTTTGCTTCAAAAATGTTTCACGTGAAACATTACTTTCCGATACAGAACTCGTTGAAAACCACATCAAGCAAGTCTTCTATATCGATATGCCCCGTTATGCGTCCTATACAATAGATGGCAGATCGAAAGTCTTCCGCTATCAATTCTAGGTCTGCGTTATTTTTAAGCCCAAAATGTGCCTTTTTTAAAGCTGCGAGGCAATCATTTAAACGCGCCCGATGTCGTGCTTGCGTTATCGTTGTCAGCCCCTGTGTTCCCATTCTCTTTTTCGCTATGGTGGTTAATTCGCTCAATATGCTTTCCAGGCCGTATCCTGTTTTAACCGAAACCAAAGAATAGACTGTGTCCATTGTCTTTTTGTCTATGATGGCCCGATCAACCTTGTTCACCAAAACAATGTCTCCACTTTTCAAGAGGTCGCTGAATGCGTTGGCGTCGTCGATTGTTTCTGGATCCAAAATTAAGACGCGCAAATCAGCAGATTCCGCCCAAATGCGTGCCCGCCTTATGCCTTCTCGTTCTATGGTGTCTTCAGATACTCTAATTCCGGCAGTGTCTGCTACTGTCACAGGGAACCCCCCCAAATCTAGATGGGCCTCCACGATATCCCGTGTGGTGCCCGCCTTATCAGAGGTAATGGCTATATCTCGTTTTGTTAGCCAGTTCACAAAGCTTGATTTTCCAACATTAGGGGGGCCAATAATAGCGACTTTCAGCCCACTACGGAGTATCTCTCCCTTCCTGTCATCATCTGTAAAGTCTATTAGTTCCCTGTTTGTCTCCTCCACTCGCTGAAGCAAGTCATTCAAGACGCTTTCGGGAATCTGTTCGTCAGGAAAATCTATATAAGCCTCTATGTGCGCACCAAACCCCTTCAAGTCATTCGACCATTTCTCTAACTGACACCTCAAAGCGCCCCCTAGTTGATTTAATCCTTGGTCCCGTTGAGCCTCTGTTTCTGCATTGATTAGGTCGTTAATCCCCTCTGCCTCTGTCAAATCAATTCGACCATTAATCACGGCCCGCTTGCTAAACTCCCCATTTTCAGCAAAACGAAACCCCTCTTGCGCGCTTAACGCACTACACACACCCTCGATCACTGCTTGGCCACCGTGAAGATGCAACTCCATAACATCCTCACCCGTGTAGCTCTCTGGGCCCTTAAAAAACAAAACGATAGATTGATCTAATTTCTTCTTTTGGTATTTTAGAATCCTTAAACTAGCAATTTTTGGTTCTGATCGCGCAAACCCAAGTAATTTGGGTATATCGGCCGCACGTGGACCCGAAATTCGAATCGTCGCGGTAGCGGAGCGCCCTACTGCAGTTGCCAGTGAGAAAATTGTGTCGTCATAGCTGTTGACCATAGGAAATTAGCTTCTCTTCAGGTTTAAAAGGCGTATGTGTTCAGAGGACGAACACGTTAAAAACTATTCTTATATGCGGTTTTTTCTCTAGTTTTATAACGTTTGCTTCTGTATTTTGATTATACCGTCTCTACCGCCTGATTGGAACCAAACATGACAAAAGCAATTCGTTTTCATCAAACCGGGGGGCCTGAGGTCCTTAAATTAGATGATGTAGATGTAGGGGCTCCTAAAGACAAACAACTTTTAGTTCGTCATACCGCCATCGGTTTAAATTACATCGACACTTACCACAGAAGCGGTCTTTACCCTCTACCACTCCCTTCTATGATAGGCATGGAAGCGGCTGGAATTGTTCTTGCGACAGGTCCGGACGTAAACGACATCAAATCTGGTGATCGCATCGCCTATGCGTGTCCGCCGCCAGGCTCGTATTGTGAAGAGCGATTAATAGATTCGGATAAAGTGGTAGTAATCCCCCCTGGAGTCACTGACGACACGGCAGCAGCTATGATGCTAAAGGGCCTAACCGCACAATATCTCATCAGGCAGATATATAAAGTCTCGTCTGGCGATACTATACTAATACATGCAGCCGCCGGTGGTGTGGGTCTAATTGTTTGTCAGTGGGCCAAGGCGCTCGGTGCCACCGTGATCGGTACCGTGAGCACTGAGGAAAAGGCCGTTTTAGCTGGGGCGAATGGCTGTGATCATACTATTTTGTACACCAAAGAGGACTTTTCAGAGCGTGTTCTCGAAATAACTAATGGCGCGAAACTACCTGTTGTGTTCGACTCTATTGGGAAAGACACTTTTGAAAAATCCCTAGACTGCCTGCACCCCCTTGGGACAATGGTGAGCTTTGGCCAAGCCTCGGGGCCAATACCACCTATTGATCTTGGTATTTTTGCCCAAAAAGGTTCATTGTTTTTTACAAGACCAACTCTTTTCAATTATGCAGATACGGCTGGTAACCTGAGGGCTATGTCCGATGATTTGTTCCGAGTGGTTGCCTCTGGAGACGTCAACGTTCAGATAGACCAGAGATTTGCTCTCTCGGAGGCTCGCGCCGCTCACGAAGCCTTAGAGGCTAGGAGGACGACCGCTTCAACTATCCTTATTCCTTAGTTTTAAGTGTTGAGCTGTTTATATTATCTCGTTCGGCAGCGGAAAACTTAAGAGTTCATGGCATCAAAGAAGTCTTCGTTGTTTTTTGAGACTTTCAACTTGTCTAACAGGAACTCCATCGCATCTACTGTACCCATTTGGGATAAAATTCGACGGAGGACCCACATTTTAGATAACGTTGCTTTGTTCACAAGCAGCTCTTCTTTTCGTGTTCCAGATTTTGTTATATCGATTGTTGGAAAGGTTCGCTTGTCTGATAATTTTCTATCCAGAATCAACTCTGAGTTACCGGTCCCCTTGAACTCTTCAAATATAACTTCGTCCATCCTTGACCCGGTATCAATTAGGGCTGTAGCTATAATTGATAAGGACCCTCCCTGTTCTATGTTTCGCGCTGCACCAAAAAATCGTTTTGGTCGCTGAAGTGCGTTAGCATCCACACCTCCAGTTAAAACTTTACCGGATGACGGGACGACAGTGTTATAAGCTCTGGCCAAACGTGTAATTGAATCTAGCAAAATGACCACGTCTCGCCGATGCTCGACTAAGCGCTTAGCTTTTTCTATGACCATTTCTGCAACCTGAACATGCCGACCAGCGGGTTCATCAAAAGTCGAGCTGATCACCTCCCCGTTCACGGTTCGGTCCATATCGGTAACTTCTTCCGGCCTTTCATCTATCAAAAGAACAATCAAATAAACCTCTGGATGGTTGGCCGCGATAGATTTAGCTATGTTTTGCAACATGACTGTTTTTCCCGTTCGTGGGGGTGCCACAACTAACGCTCGCTGACCTTTCCCTATCGGTGATATGAGATCTATCACCCGGGCAGTCGGATCTTTTTCTTTCTCGTCACTTTCAATTTCAAGAACCAGGCGTTGATCTGGATAAAGGGGTGTTAGATTATCAAAATTAATGCGGTGTCTGACTGCCTCCGGCTCTTCAAAGTTTATTTGATTTATTTGTAGTAGTGCGAAGTATCTTTCTCCATCCTTTGGAGAACGAATCTGCCCTTCAATAGTATCTCCATTTCTGAGACCAAACTTTCGCACCTGACTTGGAGAAACATAAATGTCGTCGGGCCCGGGTAGATAGTTTGATTCAGGTGAACGTAGAAAACCAAATCCATCGGATAATGTTTCTAAAACACCCATCCCAAATATAGCTACTTCGTTCTCTGCTAATTGTTTTAAAATTGCAAACATCATATCCTGTTTTCTTAGGACACTTGCGTTTTCAACTTCTAACTCTTCGGCAAACTCGAGAAGCTCTGATGGGCTCTTCTTTTTCAACTCTTGTAGATGCATGAGTTGTAACTTTCTTCACGATTAAAGATTGGCTTGTATGAAATGTTTTCGCAAAAGTATATTATTTATCGAGGGGATGGATTTTTTACATTAGGGATGCGAATACCCTAGAAATCATTTACCCAATAACGAAAGATATGTCAAATAAACATATTCTATTATGTTTCATGGCTTTAGGACAGCAAGCAAGACAATTATAATCATTAAAACAGTCGGTACTTCGTTTATTACTCTAAAAAACCTCGGTGAGAATGTGTTTTGATCAATGGCGAAAAATCTTCTCCACCTTGAAAGTGATGCGTGGAAACCCGTCATAATGACTAGAGCTATCACCTTGTATTGCATCCACGGTTGTTCCAGCAATCCGGGATTGATCAATATCAACCAGCCGCCCAATGCAAATGATATTATCATTGCCGGGTTCATTATAAATCTTAGTAATCGCCTTTCCATAATTTTGAACGTTTCTGAAACTTCTGAACCTGGGATTTGCATTGCATGATATACAAACAGCCGAGGCAAATATAGAATGCCTGCCATCCACGCAATCACTGCGACGATATGTAACGCTTTTATCCAAAGATATATTTCCATGTTCAGTTTTTCTCTGTTTATTCGAGTGGTGTCTTCAGAAACTCCGCCAGTTCAATTAAGTTTTCTACTGGTGTGTTTGGTAACACCCCGTGCCCTAAATTGAATATAAATGGTCCATTTTGTAGACTCTCTCTTATATTTCGGGCTTGATCTATCATCTTGTCGCCGCCTTCGGTCAGAACTATGGGGTCTAGATTCCCTTGCACAGTCACTTTATTTTGTAAGAACTCAGCTGCCCATTTTGGAGGCACGCTTGTGTCAACAGCCACCCCGTCAACATCTACTTTACTAACAAAATCAATATACCCAACCCCAACACCCTTTGGAAAACCAATGATTTTAACGTCTGGATATCGGCGCTTTAACTCACTACAAATTTCAGCACTGGGTTTTATTACCCACTTTTGATACTCTGCTGGTGACAAAACCCCAGCCCAAGTATCAAAGATCTTTATGACGTCAGCCCCCGAATCTATCTGTAAAGACAGATGTTTTATGGTTGCTGCTACTAACAAGTTAATTAACCTCTCGAATACCTCTGTTTCTCTGTAAGCCCACCCTTTAACGATCGCATAGTCTTTGCTGCTTTTCCCTTCAACCATATATGTCGCGACAGTCCATGGTGATCCACTAAACCCTATCAGTGTTTTGTCGGATCCAAGTTGAGACCTCACAGCATCAACGGTCTCATATGTTGACTCTATCCTCGCCCAATTTTTATTGATTGAAAGCTTATCGAGACCTTTTGCATCGCGTACGGCGTCGAGAATCGGTCCTTTACCTTCTTCAAATCTCACATCCATACCTAAACCGTATGGGACTATTAAAATATCAGAGAACAATATAGCTGCATCAGGATCAAATCGTCTAATTGGTTGAAGAGTTACCTCTGTAGAAGCCGCCCTGTTTAAACACAAGTCGATAAATCCCCCCGTTCTTGACCTTAGCTCCCTATATTCTGATAAGTATCTTCCAGCTTGTCTCATAAACCAGAAAGGAGGACGTTTCGAGGTCTTCCCGTTAAGAGAATCGATAAGAGCTTTTTCCCTCATGTTAAAAACATCCTATAAAATAATAAATAATTAAAAAGAATTGTTGTTGTAGTGGATACAGGTGAATTCAGTGAATTAAAAACTATACATGGTTATTAACAATCATCGAAACAATTCTTGCCGGTACCCCCCCAGAGTAGGCTTTAACCTAAACCAATGACGATAACGACTTTAAAAAGATACATCCACACTATAAGAGAAAAAAACTTTCAGGAAATTTCGTTATCTTTTTTTGTTAACATCATATACCGATGTTAAATTTCTGTAGATATCTTGAGGAAACCCGTAACAGTCTGACCATTCTTCATTAAACGGAATTTTGCAAGCAAGTTGTCCCAAGGTAGTGAACATAGCACAGTGTATAACTTTATGTTCACTTCATATGCGGGATATAGCTGCGCATCGATCAATATCAACTAACCAAATGTCATGCACCCGCTACAAAACTTGATTCGATCGGGCTATAGTTTAAAATTAGTTCTGTGAAGTAACGGAGAATACTGGTGTGTACGACGTGTTAACTGACCAACGAATAATTCAAAACAAACCATCTTGGCCGATAATGTGATTGTTGTCGTGTTAACAGGGTCAATTGCTATGGGTAAATCCACCACAGCAAGCATGTTTAACCACAGAAAAATCCCGGTGTTTGATGCGGACAAGGTGGTTCACAATCTTTTTGCTAAGGGTGGAGCAGCAGTAGGTTTGGTTGAGAAACACTTTCCATCAGCAGTGACAGATGACGGCGTCAACCGCGCAGCACTGGGCCGAATTGTCTTCGATGATCCACATCGCTTGTCTATCCTGGAGTCGATAATCCACCCATTGGTCGATATGGAGAGAAATAAGTTTTTACAAAATCACCGTAGAGGTAAAACAAAAATGGTGGTCTTAGATATTCCTCTATTTTATGAAACAAAAAAACGGTACAGTAGAGATTTCGTCTGCGTGGTATCAGCGCCTACTTTTTTACAAAGACAGAGGGCGTTGGATCGGCCTGGTATGACGCCGCAGAAACTAAAAGCAATTTTATTGCGCCAGATGCCAGATCACGAAAAAAGAAAAAGATCAGACTTTGTTGTTTCGACTGGTTTGGGGAAAGCACATACCAATCGAATCTTAGGGAAAGTTTTGAGATATATGCGACAGCGTCGGATACATAACTCGATATGAAAGAATTTACCTATGCGTGAGATTGTTTTGGACACAGAGACCACTGGGTTAGATCATGGAAAAGGGCATCGAATTGTCGAGATAGGCGCCATAGAACTTATTAATCATATTCCAACTGAGAACATCTTTCATTGTTATATTAATCCGGAGCGAGAGGTTGATCATGGAGCGTTCGAGGTTCATGGTCTCTCAACACAATTTCTATCACAATTTGGAGTTTTTGAAAAAGTGGTCGATGAGTTTGATACTTTTATCAAAGACGATCCCCTAATTATTCATAATGCTCCGTTTGACATAGGGTTTTTAAACTCTGAATTACAGGCGATCGGTCGCAAAACGATCGATAAAAATAGAATCATTGATACTCTCCCCATGGCGAGACAGAAGTTTCCAGGAGCGCAGGTTAATCTTAATGCCCTTTGTAGAAAATATAACATTGATAATAATCATAGGGATTTACATGGGGCCCTGGTAGATGCTGATCTACTAGCTAGTGTGTATCTTGAATTAATAGGTGGGAAACAACCGGGTTTGGGATTGGCCAACCAACAAAAAAAGCAAAGTATAACAGAGCCGTTTATTCAGAAAGCCCGGGTGAAGCGAGTGTTTGCGGTTAACGCAACAGAATTAGAGGCCCATTCAAAATTGTTAGACTCTCTAACTGACCCTATCTGGAAAACTGACTAAGCTACGACGAGATATATTAGAGCATCGGGTTATAGGTCTTTTTTTGAGTCAGTATAAAGTTGAGCAAAATTGACCGGTTGTAGCAAAAGAGGTGGGAATCCACCATTTTGCGTTACACTTGAAATTATTGATCTAGCAAAAGGGAAGAGCAATTGGGGGCAATCTATTAATAAAGCGGGCTGTATGTTGTCTTGGTTTTCCCCTTGAAAAGTAAAGATGCCTGCGTAGACGAGTTCAATGATGAACAAAACTTGTGTTTCATCTCGACCAGTAATAGATGTTGTTAATGAAACCTCGTAAACGTGGTCGGATAAAGATGTAGCTTGTACATCAACATTGACTTCAACGCTCGGCTCAGTTTTAGGTTGTAAGCTACCCGGAGAATTGGGGTTCTCAAAAGAGAAATCTTTGATGTATTGGGCACTAATTTGCATAGTCGTTGGTTCATCCGAACCATTTGTTGAGTGGTCGGCATCGGTGTCTTTAGCCATTTTGCCCCCGAAAGGATTAGAAGATCATCCAGCTAGGGTTATCACAGCCAACTATGACTAACAACTTTTCATTACAACACAGATAACCAGCAACAAAATTTTAGCTGACGATAAATTTGGAATTTAAGTCAAAGGTTTTGTGTTATCTACGTCCTTTGCGTCGGGTCGAGATTTAAATTCCCCTTCAATTATTGTATCGTTAGGGCCATCGAATTTCTGATGCTTCTGCGAATAATGGGTGTGGACTCGTTCTAAAAGATATTGAAAGCCAAACAACAGTAGAATCCTGCGCAGCGCTGGCATCAGTAGCAGCACCCCAATTAAATCTGTGCAAAACCCAGGTAACAAAAGAAGGAAACCAGCACCTAGAGCGCCAACACCATCAACTATATGGTTTAAAAAAGCCTCCTTAGTATTGCCGGTATGTTTAAGATCGGAAAGCGCTGAAATAATTTGTTTTTTTGCTAATGATAAACCGATTAGCGCAGTACAGACTGTTAACGCAAGTATTATAAGGACATTGATATATGAACTCACCTGAATAAATAGAAAAATCTCAATAAAGGCAACGCCAGTCAGTAACGTAAAAAAAAAGAAAGGTCGCATAGTTGCTCTAAGTGTATTCAGTTTCTATATATAGACATGATGTGCGGCAAATGTTTTGACTATATCAACATGACCAAAGGTTGTAGTCTACCCATAAAGTTGAAATTGGTATATGGTAATAACCTGAATCGGGTCGAAGCCACTCACACAGGTGTGGTGAATTTGGAGCTAATTTAAAATCATGAATGACGGGTTCGCATTTTTTGACATAATAATTTTTGCTATGCTTGCAGTCTATCTCGTATTTCAGTTGCGGAGAGTTTTGGGTCGAAAAACAGGAATGGAAAAGCCTCCAGCAAATGAATTTAGTGAGGAAAAAGAGCCATCAACGCAGCACGAAAATATTATCCCCCTTCATGACAGAAACCAAGAACAAGCAGTTTCTGAGAGCGGGATTACTAGACTCCGTCAACTAGACACTAACTTTAATGAAAAGGAGTTTATATCTGGTTCAAGGTCAGCTTTTTCTTGGATTGTTTCTGCATTTGCCGCTGGTGATTCTACGAAACTAGAGCCGTTGTTGGGACCGAAACTATTCAAAAATTTTGAGCAGGCCATACAAGAGCGAGTTGCTGCTGGCGAGAAATTAGAGACAAATATTGTGTCGATAAAATCGGCCCAAATTGATGAGGTCTCGGTGGAAGGCAATACAGCGACGGTTACGGTAGAGTTTGTTAGTGATCAAATAAAGGTTGTGCGTGACTCTGAACAGAATATGATTGACGGCGATCCTGACACCATAGAAAGCCTGACGGACTTATGGACCTTTAGTAGGGACGTCACCTCTCCAAATCCAAACTGGATATTAACAAGAACAGAGACACCTACGGAAAATTAGGCGGGTAAAGCCCAATAAATGTCAGTCTATTTTTGGTTCAAAACAACACTGCTCATAAGTGTATTATATTGTTTGGGTTGTGCTAAGATCCCCGACCAAACGGTGAGTACAGGCAATCTCGAACTGACCAAAATTCCTGTTGAATCCTTGCCAGGTTTTGGGACCGATAAAGTGGAAGAAGCTCTATTTGCCTTCAGGAAATCTTGTACAAAAATAGATAGAAAAAACTCGGACACCCAATTTGGTGGGCAGCTATACACTGGATTAGTGAAGGATTGGGTAAACATATGCGCCGGTTTGCCGGCTCTGGGGTCTAATAATATGAGGTATCGTCAATACCTCATTCAGAATTTCAGAGCATATAAGATTGATGATCTTGGCAACCCCCAAGGATTATTTACAGGATATTTTGAACCAATTTTGAAAGGATCTCTGACAAAAAGTCGAAAGTTCTCCATCCCTATCTATCCGCGGCCGCTCGATCTGGTTCTGGTGAGCCTTGGCGATTGGCGCGGATCGTTGAAAGGAAAGAGAATAGCTGGAAAACTTGTTGGCCCGCGTCTAAAGCCATATTTCACCAGAAAAGAGATAAGAGAGGGAGCGTTAGTAAGCACTACTAAGCCAATCATATGGTTGAGCAGTGATATAGATGCATTTTTTTTACATATACAAGGTTCTGGGAAGATTGAATTACCTGATGGCTCGCAGGTAAGAGTAGGTTACGCTGGTCATAATGGACACAATTACTTCCCAATAGGCCGACACCTTAAGAAGATAGGAGCTATACGTAGCGAGAATATGTCCTTGCAAAAGATAAAGTCTTGGTTAATCGGAAACCCTAAGCAGAAAAACAAAGTGATGGACCTGAACCCTTCATACATATTTTTCCGGCGGATCGCTAATGAAGGCCCTATTGGGGCCCAAGGCTTGGCATTAACCCCAGGCCGCTCCCTAGCAGTAGACCGCAAATTCTTCCCCTTGGGTATGTTAATATGGTTGGATGCTGATTATGCGGACGAAGAGGGAATGCGATTACAACGTCTAATGGTTGCGCAAGATACCGGCGGTGCAATTAAAGGGGCAATACGAGGCGATGTATTTTGGGGTTCTGGGGAGAGGGCTTTGGAATTAGCTGGGCCGATGAAGGCGAAAGGTAATCTATTTATTTTGATCCCAAAAACGGTTTCAATATCTTCAGATTAAAAACTATGATCAAGACCGTGGAAAAATGACAAATGAACAAAAGGTCTCGCCCCAAACTAAGTGAAGCTGATCTTGAGATATTCAATAGAGTTTTTGCTGACGTGAAACCCCTAAATTTTTCCGATAAGTCCGTTATTAATAAAATAAACAGCATTAACACAATGGATAAGTTAGAGAAAACAAACATCATCTCCCGTGAGATCAAGCCTATAAAACAACTGACAAGTATTTCTAAAGGTCCGATTGTGATAGGTGATCACTCTCCAGGAAGGGCCCCGGGAATTGATCGGAAAACATCGCTAAAATTAAAAAGAGGAAAAGTGGAGATTGATTATAAGTTAGATCTGCACGGTTTAACACAAAGTGAGGCTAAGCAAGCACTTGAGGATACCATATTCAGGGCATGGAAAACTAGACTAAGGTTAATATTGGTCATTACTGGAAAGGGCCTTCGCCAATCAAAAAGCAATGGCTTAAATGATAAGGAGGCAAGAGGAGTTTTGCGTCGAGCCGTTCCCAGGTGGCTGAAAGAGGCACCGCTGTCAAATCTCATTTTAGCGTTCTCACCCGCTCAAGAAATTCATGGCGGCACAGGCGCGCTTTATGTTCTTTTGCGAAGAAAGATTGATGATCGCAATAGGGAGTAGAAAGTGGTCCAATCAAGATTTTAAAGAATGAATTTTGAAAGGTCCGAGTCTTTTGCCAGTTCGCCAACATGTTCTTCTACATATTCTTTACTTATGATTAGTTCTTGGCCGTCGCTATCTGAAGCGGTAAAACTGATGTCGTCCAGAAGTTTTTCCATTATTGTATGTAGCCGCCTAGCTCCGATGTTCTCAACCGTTGTGTTAACATTCACTGTTAAGTCTGCTAGGTTGTCGATTGCCTCTCGATCGAACTTAAGGGTCACCCCCTCTGTTGCTAATAATGCTGTATATTGTTTAATTAAACTGTGTTCTGGTTCTGTTAGAATTCTTTTAAAATCGTCTCTAGTTAATGCACTCAGTTCAACACGGTTTGGTAGCCTTCCTTGTAATTCCGGTAATAGATCAGATGGCTTGCTCAAGTGGAAAGCGCCAGATGCTATAAACAAAATAAAATCTGTCTTAACAGCCCCATGCTTGGTAGCCACGGTAGTGCCCTCAATCAACGGCAAAAGATCGCGTTGTACTCCTTCGCGAGATACATCGCCCCCAGAACGGTCTGAGCGAACACAGATTTTGTCGACTTCATCTAAGAAGACAATGCCGTTTTGTTCGACGGCCTCGATTGCTTGGCGAATAATTCTATCCTCATCTAATAATTTATCTGCTTCCTCGTCGATTAGAACTAGATAGGACTGTCCAACAGACATGCGCCGTTTCTTAGTTCTTCCTCCCATTGCCTTTCCCAGCATATCATTCAGGTTTATCATCCCCATCTGCGATCCGGGCATTCCAGGAATGTCAATTGTGGGAAGTCCTGAGCCACTATCATTAACCTCTACCTCAATTTCTTTGTCATCAAGCTGACCTTCCCTAAGCATCTTTCTGAATTTTTGCCGCGTTTCCTCTCTGGCCTCGTCGCCCGCTAATGCCGAAATAACTCGATTTTCGGCAGCTAATTCAGCTGACGCCCGTACCTCCAAACGCATTTTTTCCTTTACATTAGTTATCGCGCTTTCAACCAGATCTCGAATTATTTGTTCTACATCACGGCCTACATAGCCAACTTCTGTGAATTTAGTTGCCTCCACCTTAATAAAGGGGGCATCAGCTAGCTTGGCTAATCGGCGTGCAATCTCTGTTTTTCCAACTCCTGTAGGCCCAATCATTAAAATATTTTTAGGCTGAACTTCATCTCGAATAGAATCATCAAGTTGCTGTCTTCTCCATCGGTTTCTTAAGGCTATTGCGACTGCCCTCTTCGCTGTTTCCTGACCAATAATAAATCGGTCAAGCTCTGAAACTATTTCTCGTGGACTAAAAGTTGTCATAGTGAAACCCTAATTCTAATTTGCTAGATAACTTCAATGGTCAAGTTATTGTTAGTGTAGATACAAATTCCCGCCGCAACTTCCATTGATTGCCGCGCTATACTCTCTGCTGTCATATTCGGCTGCTTACTTAATGCCCGCGCAGCAGAAAGAGCGTAAGCGCCTCCGGACCCAATTCCGATAAGCCCATCTTCGGGCTCTAGTACATCACCATTGCCAGAGAGAATTAGCGACGTTTCCATATCGGCAACTGCCATCATTGCTTCTAGCCTTCGTAGGTAGCGATCGGTCCGCCAATCTTTTGCAAGTTCAACGCAGGCTCTGGTTAATTGTAAAGGATGCTGTTCAAGTTTTGCCTCTAGTCGTTCGAATAAGGTAAAAGCATCGGCTGTAGCCCCTGCAAATCCAGCGATAACTTTACCGTCTGATAAACGTCTCACTTTACGGGCCTGACTTTTTATTACGGTGCTTCCAAGCGTTACTTGCCCATCGCCAGCGATAACGACCTGGCCCCCTGATCTAACGGATAAAATAGTTGTTCCATACCAGTTATCTTCGGAATGTGACATAATCAACGACCCCCTTTTTAAGTTTGGATAATGGTAGTCGTAAGCTAGGTCAAGTTAGAACTGGATCGAAACCAATTTAGCTGGCGGACTGGTCAGGAGCCTTAGATCCTGATAATAAACGGCATTCCTTAAATTAGGAGACATTGGATGACTAAAGCACGCGTCTGTAAAACCAAGCGTTCGACTAAAGAAACTCAAATAGAGGTAGCTGTCAATATAGATGGTACCGGTGTGTATAATGTTTCGACGGGCATTGGATTTCTTGATCACATGATTGAGCAACTATCTAAACATTCACTTATGGATTTAGATGTTAATGCAAAAGGAGATATTCACATTGACTATCACCATACAACAGAGGACTCTGGGTATGCGATAGGGGATGCGATACAAACAGCGTTAGGTGCTCGTGTTGGAATTGTAAGGTATGGCAATGCAAAGGTTCCTATGGACGAAACGTTGACCGAAGTATCATTAGATATATCCGGAAGACCATATCTTTCGTGGCATGTAACTTTTCCTAATTCAAAAGTTGGAGACATGGATACGGAATTATTTAAAGAATGGTTCAGAGCCTTTGCGCAGTCATCAGGCATAACAATACATGTGATAAATCTTTATGGTGAGAATACGCATCATATAGTTGAGTCTTGTTATAAAGCCTTGGCAAGAGCGCTGCGAGGAGCAATGAGCATTGATGCGCGCGCAAAAGATATAATCCCGTCAACCAAAGGTAGTATTGGCGGTGATGTTGTGGAGGATTGATTAAATATGAGCGTGGCTATTATAGACTGTGGTTCGGGAAATTTGAGATCCGCAGCTAAGGCTTTTGAAAAAATGGCAACCAAGACAACGGGACCTGTGAATGTTACAAAGTGTCCAGATGTAGTGGCTAAAGCCAAATTCATCGTGCTGCCAGGCCAAGGGGCATTTCCCAATGTAAAGAGAGGTTTAGACTCTATATCCGGCTTGCGAGAATCTCTGAAAGAACAAGTAGTTGATCGTGGAAAACCATTTTTAGGAATTTGCGTTGGTATGCAGTTAATGGCAGATGTCGGTCATGAGTACATGCCGACAGATGGCCTTGGGTGGCTGCCCGGCGAGGTATCCAAAATAGATCCTAATAAATATCTGAAAAACGAAGACAAACCATTCAAAGTACCTCACATGGGTTGGAATGCGGTAACCATATATGACTTGGGTCATCCTGTTTTAAATAATATCGATAATGGGTCGTACTTCTATTTTGTCCATAGTTTTCAATTAAAAGTGAAGAAGAAAAATCATCTGGTAGCGATTGCTGATTATGGTGTTATGATCACTGCTGTCGTTGGACGAGATAATATGATAGGCACTCAATTTCACCCTGAAAAAAGCCAAGGGATGGGATTGAAACTGATACAAAACTTTCTGAACTGGTGCCCGTGATGGAATTTCTCTATGAATGGAAATGATAAATTGGAACACTCAACCAACATAATGGTTGAATTAATACATAATCTAAACTCAGCCGATCTTAACGACCTCTGTGATGCGGCGGAAGCAGCGATCATTGATGGGGGAGGATTTGGCTGGCTGGCCCCTCCACCTCGCGACGTCTTAGAATCATACTGGAACGGGGTGTTGCTTATCCCTGAGCGAGACCTTCTGGTTGGGAGATTAGATGGAGTTATAGCGGGCTCTTGCCAGGTCCTTAGACCAGCTAGAAACAATGAAGCTCAGAGCTTTTCTTGTAACTTAACTACTAATTTCGTTGCCCCATGGGCGCGAGGCCATGGATTATCTGCCAAGCTTATAAAGGCCGCGGAAGTCCAGGTTAAAGAATCTGGGTTCGATCTATTGAACCTTGATGTGCGTGAAACTCAGTTGGCTGCTATTCGGCTCTTTGAAAGCCTTGGCTATAGTAAATTTGGGGAGCATCCATTTTATGCAAGTGTTGGAGGTAATTACGTCAAAGGTTGCTTTTACTATAAAAGATTGTCGTAGATATTTTTTCCAAAACGAGGGAAACTAGATGAAGTTATTTCCTGCGATTGACCTTAAAAAAGGGTCATGTGTTAGACTATTAAGAGGAGATATGGATGCGGCGACAGTTTTTAATTCGTCGCCGGGCGACCAAGCAAAAAAATTCGAAAGCTCTGGCTGTAAGTGGTTGCATGTTGTCGATCTGGACGGGGCTTTTGCGGGGCATTCTGTCAACCTAGAAGCTGTTAATTCAATATTGGAGGCTGTTAAAGTTCCCATTCAGCTTGGTGGCGGCATACGTGATATTAAACAGGTTGAATTTTGGATAGATCAAGGCGTCTCGCGAATTATATTAGGAACAGCGGCACTAATGAATCCTGAGTTTGTTAAACAAAGCTGTGCAGCTTTCCCGGGTAAAATAGTAGTAGGTATAGATGCTCTAAAAGGTCATGTTGCAGTGAATGGATGGTCAGAAAATACTAAGATAACAAGCTTAGAATTAGCCAAAAGGTTCGAAGATAATGGTGTGTCCTCGATAATTTTCACGGACATTGATCGAGATGGGGCAATGCAGGGGGTAAATATAGACGCGACATTAGAGCTTTCATCGGCCATCTCCATTCCTGTTATAGCATCAGGTGGCGTTTCCTCAATTAAGGATTTACAATCGTTGAAGGCGCGAGCATCTGAGAATATAGAGGGCGTAATATGTGGGCGCGCATTGTATAACGGAGCAATTGACTTGAAAGAAGCATTAAAAACTTTAAGCTCCTAAGTTATTGTGGAAAAATATTATGCTGACAGTCAGAATTATTCCGTGTCTAGATGTAAAGGATGGCAGGGTTGTTAAAGGGGTGAATTTCCTGGACTTAATTGATGCGGGTGACCCGGTAGAACAAGCAAAGATTTATGATAAAGAGGGAGCCGATGAGCTAACCTTCTTAGATATTACGGCTAGCAGTGAAAATAGAGATACAATATTAGATGTTGTTTCTAGAACTGCGGAGCAGTGCTTTATGCCATTGACCGTTGGAGGGGGCGTTAGATCTGAAAAAGATATACGGAGGCTTCTCTTGGCAGGAGCAGATAAAGTTTCTATAAACACCGCGGCAGTTCAAAGGCCATTATTTGTCCAAGAGGCCGCAAACAAATTTGGTTCTCAGTGTATCGTTGTTGCAATAGATGCGAAACGCGTTGACAATGGGGATTTCCAAGTGTTTACGCATGGAGGCCGTATAGCAACAGGTATTAATGCGGTAGAGTGGGCGAAGCAAATGGTTAATTATGGAGCAGGAGAAATTCTTTTGACTTCAATGGACAGGGATGGCACGAAAAAAGGTTTTGACATCCCACTGACGAAACTAATCACATCATCAATCTCTGTTCCACTTGTTGCTTCTGGGGGTGTTGGCTCCATTGACCATTTCGCAGAAGGGGTTATTGAAGGGGGTGCCTCTGCAGTTCTAGCGGCTTCAGTGTTTCATTTCGGCCAAGTTAGAATATCAGACGTCAAAGCTAATATGTCGGGATTAGGGCTGCCTGTTCGGTTATAATTGGAGTTGAAAATGATAAATAAAATGGACGATCTCTATCATACGATATGTGAAAGAAAAAAGGCTGACCCTAACGATTCTTACACAGCTCAGTTATTTGACCGTGGGACCGACGCTATAGCGAAAAAGGTTGGTGAGGAAGCCGTTGAAACCATTATTGAGGCAATTGGCAAAAGAAAAAATGGTTTAATATATGAAAGTGTCGATCTTTTATACCATTTAATGGTCTTATGGGCGGATTCTAATGTTAAATTGGAGGACATTTGGGACGAGATGGCGAGAAGGTCAATTGAGTCGGGCCTAGAAGAAAAAGCCAAGAGAGTTAAAACATGATAAAAGAGAGTAAAGATGGCAGATTATGATCCGGACAATATCTTCGCAAAAATTCTCAGAGGGGAAATTCCAAATAAAACTGTTTACGAAAACGAACATGTTTTAGCTTTTGAAGATATTAATCCTCAGGCGCCAGTTCATATTCTAGTGATACCAAGAGGGCCATACACAGATATGGGGGATTTCTCAAAAAGAGCGTCAGAGGAAGAACAGATCGCTTTTTCTAGATCTATTGGAGATATTGTAAAAATATTAGAGCTTGAAAAAATGGGTTTTCGCGCGATAGCAAATACAGGAATTAATGGGCTACAGGAAGTTCCTCATTATCACCTCCATTTACTAGGTGGTCAACCTTTAGGAAGAATGATAAATGTTTTATGAAGTCGCATTTATAGCTTTGATTCTATGGCCTCCCAAATAATTTTCGCAACATTAATGCCGCTAAACCGACTAAGTTCCTGAATTCCTGTGGGGGATGTAACATTGATCTCGGTCAAGTGATTCCCTATCACATCGATTCCGACAAAAAGTAAACCCTGTTTTTTTAGCGCTGGGCCGATAATTTCACATATCTCTTGATCTCTTTTCGTAAGCTCACATTTTTCTGGGGTGCCCCCAACATGCATATTTGAGCGAGCTTCGCCAGCCGCAGGAACTCTGTTTATGGCTCCTATGGCTTTGCCATCCACTAGTATGACTCTTTTGTCGCCCTCTCGTACTTTTGGCAGATATTGTTGAACAATAAGGGGTTCCTTATAAAACCCTTCATATAACTCTAGAAGCGAACTAAGATTTTCGTCATTTGGTTTGATGTGAAAAACTCCCGCGCCCCCATTCCCATAAAGTGGTTTAACGATTATATCTTTGTATTCTTTCCGAAAAACCTCAACTTCATTTTTATCGTTTGTAATTAAAGTCGGCGGCATCACGTCCCTAAAGTGAGTGATGAATAACTTTTCGGGCGCATTCCGGACATTTACCGGATCATTCACTACTAATGTTACTGGGTGGACGTGTTCTAATATATGGGTTGCAGTTATATAGGACATGTCAAAGGGGGGGTCCTGTCGCATTAAAATAACATCTAAATCATCTTTGAGATTTATTTTTTCAAACCCTCCCAAAGTGAAGTGATTGCCGTGAATTGGCCTAACAGATAACTCTTGGGCCCGAGCGCTAATGTCTCGATCTTTATAAGTCAGGCTCGTTGGTAGATAGTGGAACAATTTATGGCCCCTGTCTTGCGCCTCTAAAGCAAGCGAGAAACTGCTATCGCCATTAATATCAATTGAATCAATGGGATCCATTTGCAAAGCTACAATAAGGCTCATATGACGCCACCCCTATTTCGTAAACAGTTATTTAATTGATGCTTATTAGTGCATCTGGGCCACTTAAAACAGCTGGAAATATACTTTACCTCCAACTCTTATGAGTTTTTACTTTCGACTATTGGTTGCCTAAAGACATATAATTTATAATATTTTCCACGTAGTTTATATTTCTGGCATGTTTAATTACTCTATTGATTTCCTCTTGGTCTCGAGCAATTCCAAAAATATAAACAACCCCATTTACCGTATCGACACTGAAATTTATGAAATTAATTGACTGATCCAAGAGCAGCTGTGTTTGTAAAGATTTATTAATTAATAGATCTTTAGCTCTGTTGGTAAAGGAAGCTTTATTTGTTACTTGAACTTCGTTGATGACTTCTCTAACGCCGCCCACTTTCCAGGAGAGCCTAGAAATTTCGATTCGGTCTTGGGGATTTGGAACCGAGCCAGTGATGAGAACTTTCCCATTATCGACCGAGACTTTTACAGCGCCAAAAAGCTCATGATCTTTTTGAAAAAGATTATGGTTTATTTCTGCTTTTATTTGAAGATCCTTCGCCGAAACCTTTAATCCTTTTTCCGTTTGGCTTGCTGTCATTAGAGATGCCCCAGCTCCCACAACTAATCCTACAGGAGAGCAGGATGATAGTAAGATAGACACTGTTATTATTGTTAAACAGGAGAACAATAGCTCTCCTTTTTTATAAAGAGAATTCAGTGACATATTCAGTTCCCATCATCTACTTTCTAGGTTGCATCTCTAACTATTAAGGCGCGTTCATACACGATTGATCGGGGTATACCTAGTGTATTGCTCGCGATTTTTACAGTATCGCGCAAGCTATTATTTTTTAGAAGTTTGCGCAACAATGTCTCTAGGGCCTCCATATCTGTATTAACTTTTCTGGACGGCGGCCCAATCATAAGCACTAGTTCTCCCTTGGGGGGGCCGGATTTTTTATAAAAATCTAAAAGGTCTGTTAGAGTTCCCCTTTGAATATCTTCATGTAATTTTGTTAATTCCCGGGCCACTGCTGCGTCCCTATTTCCTAAACAAAAGATTGCGTCTTCTAAGCAGTCAGTTAAACGGTTTGGGGATTCATAAAATATTAGGGTTGTCTTCAGCTCTACTTTCTCTAAAAAAGCTTTCTGCCGGGCCGCGCTTTTGCTAGGCAAGAATCCACCAAAATAGAATGTGTCTGGCGGCAGGCCAGAAACTGCTAAAGCGGTAATTAGAGCTGTTGGCCCAGGAACCGAAGAAACCTGTATTTTATTATCAATACAATCCCGGACAAGTTGATAACCCGGATCCGAAATTAATGGTGTTCCAGCATCACTTATTAGAACAATTTGTGCCCCAGTCTCTAAATCACGTATAATTTTTGGCCTAATTTTCTGGGCATTGTGTTCATGATAACTAGAGAGTTTTGTTTCAATATTATATTTCTTTAAGAGTTTCCTTGAAACACGGGTGTCTTCGCATAGGATCTTATCGGCATCACGACAAGCCTCGATGGCACGTAGAGAAATGTCACCCAAGTTACCAATAGGGGTCGAAACGAGAATAAGATTGGGTATTGAATTCCTGGTTGTCATAATTTTGCCATTAGACCCAAGTTTACTGTCTCCTTTATTTAAAGTATTGTCATCCATTAAAGAGCCGTCTTAGGAGGCACTCTGTGGTATTTATTTTAATAGAGCCTGTTATAAGATTATTTGCAACAAATAGGAGCCGATCATCGAGTTTTTTGTTGCTGGCGTTTGTTTTTCTACCGGGCTGCCAATCAGAACATCAAAAATCGTTACGAGAGTCTAATCAAATTAGATTATCTACTAACTCTCATGCGATAGTTAAGAATGCACCTAAGAAAAAAAGCCATTTGAATGTCGCTGTTGGGGCTCATTACAAGAAAGAAAAAAATAATCTCCACAAATACAAGTTGGACACAATTGCAAACGATCAATTAAAAGCGCCGGCCTCACAAGGAATAAAAAATCCCAATAGTGTTCATAAAGAAAGCCGACATAATGAAAATATAACTAAGAAAATCGGAGTTTTATTGCCATTATCTCAAAATTCGACGGGCAAAGGCGCGGCATTCCTTGATGCAATCCAATTGGCACTTTTCGAGGCCGCTAATGACGATATAGAGTTAATCATAATCGACACAAAGGGTGACCCTGAGAGCGCGGTTCAGGCCGCTGGTACTTTGATTAAAGAGGAGGTAAAGTTGATTTTAGGTCCATTTTTTAGTGGGTCTACCGAGGCTATAGCCCCTTTGACTAAAGCCGCTAAAATACCTGTAATAAGTTTTTCTAATAACACAAAAGTGGCGGGGGATGGCGTTTACGTTTTCGGTTTTTTGCCAGGACAACAAATCACCCGAATTCTGGAGTACAGCTTAACTAGAGGATATAGGAGGATTGGAATACTTGTGCCTGCCAATGATTTTGGACGGCTGTCATTGTCGGTTGCGCACAACGTATCAGATAGAATGGATGTCCAACTAGTTTCGGAGCTATTCTTCAATCCAAACAGTTCTGATTTTAGTAACGCGGTCAGAGAATTCGCGGAATACGATAGCCGAAATCAAAAGCTAAAATTACAGAAAAAGCAATTAAAGCGCCAATCCGATGAGATAGCAAACACCGCATTAAACCGACTCTCTGGATTGGACACATTGGGAGACCCATCCTTTGACGCCGTTCTGCTACCATCTGGGGGCGCTGAGCTGCGTATTATAGCACCGTTACTTGCCTTTTTTGATGTAGATCCATCCCGCATTCGACTTTTAGGAAGTACTCTGTGGGATAATGATAAAAACTTGAATTTAGAACCTGCGCTGATAGGAGGATGGTACGCGGCGCCTTCGCCTGAGCTTCGAAAACCCTATGAAGTCAAATTTGAAAGAGTATTTGGTTATTCGCCGCCACGCCTCTCTAGCTTGGCATATGATGCCATGCTTCTCGCTGTGAAGCTGACATCTGGAAAATTAGGGGTGAATAATAGCTCCACACTGATAACGGATCCCAAAGGGTTTCTCGGTGTTGATGGAATAGTGAGGTTTTTGAAAAATGGCACAAATGAACGAGGATTGGCAATCCTGGAAGTCGGACCAGATGGGGTGAAAGTTATCGATAAAGCCCCAAAATTGTTTTTTAAATCTAATTAGGAATATTAGCAGACTCTAGTAGACAACGAACTACACCATCTAGCCTTTGCCGTCCCGCGTCTGTTGCCCTCAAATAGAGGTCATCTACCCCGAGGTAACCTTCGTTTTTTAATAAATAAAGTGCCTCTTCATCAAACAGTTGAACGAGAGGTTTCCCAGTGAGTTGATATAGTTTTTTCAAAGAAATCCCCTCCTTTAACCGGAGGCCCATCATGATTGTCTCTGTGAGCTGTTCAGATGTGCTAAGAATATTCTGTTCTACTAACGCATTGCCTTTAGCTTCAACCTCTTTTAACCAAGAAAAAGGTGCTGTAAGTGAACGTGTGGCTCTGCGTTTTCCTCTTATGTCTGTCAGCCTACTATGGGCTCCTGGGCCAACGCCTAGATAATCCTCAGATCGCCAATATATCATATTGTGCTGACATTCTGACCCCAAATGGGCATAGTTTGAGATCTCATAATTTTGTAATCCGGCGGAACTCAATTTCTCGTTGGTGACTTCGTAGAAATCGCCTGCTGTTTCGGGGCTTGGCATTTCAAAACCTCCCCTTTTATACTGAGAATAAAACGCCGTGCCTTTTTCGATGGTAAGCTGATATACTGACATATGCTCGCCAGCAAGATCTAGAGCCTGACCCAATTCTAGAAGCCAGCTGTCAATGGTTTGTTGTGGTCTCGCGTATATGAGGTCGAAAGAGACTCTATCGAATGATTTGTGAGCAGCTTCAAGTGCATTTATGGCATCCAGCTGATTATGACTTCTCCCTAGGAATGACAAAGCGTTATCGTCAAAAGCCTGAATGCCCAAAGACACTCTATTAATACCAGCTTGTTTAAAAGAATTAAAAGTTTGGCACTCAATAGATGAGGGGTTTGCCTCTAAAGTTATTTCTATTGGTTCTTTTACGTCCCATATTTTTTTTGCTGTTTGAATAGCTTTAAAAACAGTTTCTGGTTCCATCAAAGAAGGCGTTCCTCCTCCAAAAAAGATACTCTTGAGTTTTTTTTGATTTTGATTTTTGGATAAAAAAGTTAATTCTTTAACCAGTGCTTTTTCCCAACGACTGTGATCTACGCTCTCAACAACATGGCTATTAAAGTCACAATAGGGACATTTTGAAAGACAAAATGGCCAGTGTATATATAGCCCAATATTGGAACTAACTTCCTCAGTGCCCATTGTTTTCATTCTGAACGTATGATAGGAATTTTGCGAATGCTTTAGCGCGATGGCTAATAGAGTGCTTTAGTTTTTGATCAAACTCACCAAATGTTTCATCATAACCGGTGGGTATGAACATTGGGTCATAGCCAAAACCGTTCCCCCCCCTTGGTGGCCAGCAGAGGGTGCCGTTAATTGAGCCTTCAAAAATCTCTGTCTTATTGTCTGGCCAGGAAAGCGCCAAGGCACAAAAGAAATTAGCAGATCTTGACGCTTTTATCTCGAGTTTTACGTCAATCTCACACAATGCAGCATTAACTTTTGCCATTGCCATAGAGAAATCTTTGTCCTCACCAGCCCAGCGAGCCGAATAAATGCCAGGCTCTCCGTCTAGAGCGTCTACATTTAATCCAGAGTCATCGGCGAAAGCGGGAAAACCGGTTGCAAGGGCTGCGGCTTCAGCCTTAAGTCTGGCATTTCCCGAAAACGTATTGGCAGTTTCCTCGGGTTCAGGTAAATTTAAACTCGCAGCGGAAATCAGTTCCAAACCGAATGGCTCAAGCAAGTCACGAATCTCGGTTACTTTTCCTTGATTGTGGCTTGCTATTATTAGTTTGTTTGAGGGTCCAATTTTTTCTAAAAACAATTATTTGATTCCGAGTGCATGTTTTTGAAGTCTAACCAACTGACTTATGCCAACCTCTGCTAATTGTAGAAGTTCATTGAATTCACTCTTGTCGAACGCTTTGTCTTCTGCGGTGGCTTGCACCTCAATGATTTTATTGGCTCCAGTCAAAACAAAGTTTGCGTCCACACCCGCGTCGGAATCTTCACTATAGTCAAGATCTAACAATGCTTGTCCGTTATAAATGCCGCATGAAACAGCGGCCACATGGTCTAGTATAGGAAGTGTTGTTATTAAACCATTACTTTGAAGATTGTTTAAAGCCAAATATAGCGCAAGGAAGCCCCCGGTAATAGATGCGGTTCGGGTGCCCCCATCGGCTTGTAACACATCACAATCTATTCGAATTTGGCGCTCTCCAAGTGCCTCCATATCGATTACAGCCCGCAAGGAACGCCCGATCAATCTCTGAATTTCCAAAGTTCGCCCACTCTGTTTTCCGCGAGAGGCCTCTCTATCCATTCTCGTGTTGGTGGATCTTGGTAACATTCCATATTCCGCTGTCACCCAACCCCTACCACTATTTCTCAGAAATGATGGGACGCGTTCATCAACACTTGCTGTGCAGAGAACATGGGTGTCTCCAAACTTCACTAGACAAGAGCCCTCAGCATGTTTTGTTGCGTTGAGCTCAAATGTTACAGATCGCAGTTGGTTAAAGCTCCGACCAGAAGGCCTTTTCTTAAGTGCATTCATTTTCGTTTTCCAGTAGTTAGAGCCCGCAACCTACCCTTTTCTGAAAAAAAGATCTAGTTTGGTTAGTCAATAATTGATGATCCTGTAGTAAAAATCAGATTATTGTAACGTTGACCTTTTTCGATTAGAGCCATACGTTGTCAGCATGTCAAACCATGGAATTTCAAAGCTAAGCGAACGATCAAAAATAGTTTTTCAGCACATTGTAGACTCTTATTTAGCCTCGGGAGAACCAGTAGGATCCAAAACCCTCTCTCGTGTCATGAATTCGACGCTATCGGCTGCGACGATAAGAGGTGTAATGGCGGATCTGGAGGAAGAGGGCCTTTTGTTTTCTCCGCATACATCCGCAGGTCGATTACCAACAGATTTTGGACTTAGAATATTTGTTGACGGCCTTTTGGAGCTGGGGGGAGACATAGGATCAGACGAAAGAGCGAGTCTCGAAGGCCAATGTTGTTCAGCGGGGCGAAATTTTTCTGAAGTACTAGAGGACGCGAGCACCGCACTTTCGGGTCTCAGTGAATGTGCTGGATTAGTAATTTCACCAAAATTTGACGCTCCTCTGCGTCAAATAGAGTTTGTTCCATTAACGGATGGAAGAGCATTGGTGGTAATGGTAACAAATTCGGGAATAGTCGAAAATAGGGTTATTGAAATTCCTAATGGTTTGCCAGCGTCCGCGCTTATACAAGCATCCAATTATATTAATGCTCGTTTAGCAAACCTATCAATGGAGCAGGCACAAGCACAAATATTAAATGAAATTAAATTCCACAAAACTGAGTTGGACACGCTAACGAACAAAGTTGTAGCAGATGGAGTTGCATTGTGGGCAGGGGGAATAAAAGGCGGCTCTTTAATTTTGCGCGGGCAATCAAAATTGCTTCATGACGTTAATGCTATGGAGGATTTGGAGAGAATAAGAACCCTTTTTGAGGCTTTGGAGAAAAGAGAGAGTATTTTAAACCTTTTAGATGCGACGGGTGAAGCTGAAGGAGTGCAAATATTTATCGGTGCGGAAAACTATTTGTTTAAAAATGCTGGCTGCTCAATGATAATCGCCCCCTATCATGATAAGAAAAAGCGTGTTGTCGGAGCGTTGGGGGTGATTGGGCCACTTCGAATGAATTACGCAAGGATTATCCCAGTTGTTGATTATACATCAAAACTAGTAGGAAAATTACTAGATTAAGTCTCGAGCGGTTGTAAATGTATATAAATTGCTTAAATGAGGTTTCGGGAATAAACGATGTCGGGTGAACATAAGAAATGACAGATGTAGAGCAATCAAAAAGCGAAGAGATTGATCCAGATGATCTAGCCGAAGCGGAGATTGATTCTGGGCCGGAAGACACCACAAAAGAACCGTTAGAGGCTTTAGAGGAACAAGTTAGCGAACTTAAGGATCAACTTCTTCGCTCGGTTGCCGAACTTGATAATTATCGTAAAAGGGCCGAGAGAGAGAAAGAGCAATTAAGGAAATTCGGAATAGCCAACTTTGCCAAAGATCTTCTGAGCGCTGCGGATAATCTCCGTAGGGCTGTCGAGTCTGGGCCTTCAGATCTAGACGGGGCGGACGAAAGTGTAAAAAATCTTATTGTCGGTGTCGAGATGACGGAGAAAGAGCTTTTAAATGCTTTTGAGAAAAATGGAGTTCGGAAGATTGATCCAACCGGAGAAAAATTTGACTATAATTTCCACCAAGCTATGTTCGAGGTCGAAACAGATAAAGAAGAACCTGGTGTGGTGATGCAAGTTTTGCAGCCGGGTTATGCCATAGAGGATCGAGTGCTGCGGGCAGCGATGGTAGGTGTGTCCAAGTCGAGTACACCGGATCAACCAGAAGGGGTTGATGAGAAGGTTTAAGCATTGCAAAATGAAGGTGTAACTGCGAGGTGACCCTCGTTTCCTGTAAAATTACAATATGATAAAAATAAACTTTGATAATGACGGTTGAAGCGTCCGACTACGGTTCCTATATATCGTGGGTCGAGGAAGGTAAACTATAGTAAACCCATCCAAAAGTTTAATTGACGATTACAAATGTTGATTACGAAAAAGAGGTTTTTATGTCGAAAGTTATTGGGATTGATCTAGGTACAACGAATTCATGTATATCGTTCATGGATGGTCAAGATGCCAAAGTTATTGAAAATGCAGAAGGTGCGCGAACGACACCTTCAATGGTAGCATTCGCAGAGGGAGATGAGAGGCTAGTTGGACAGGCCGCCAAGAGACAGGCTGTCACTAATCCGGAGAACACGCTGTTTGCGATCAAGCGTTTAATTGGGCGGCGCCATGACGATAGCAATGCGAAGAAATTCTCAGAATTAATGCCATATGCCGTCGTGGCGGGAGAAAATGGCGATGCTTGGGTCGAGGCCAAGGGTGAAAAGTACAGCCCGAGTCAGATCTCATCATTCACACTCCGAAAATTGAAGGAAGATGCCGAAGCATTCTTAGGAAGCTCTGTAGAGCAAGCTGTGCTAACTGTGCCCGCTTATTTCAATGATGCTCAGCGGCAGGCGACAAAAGATGCAGGAAAAATTGCTGGATTGGAAATTCTCCGGATAATAAACGAACCAACAGCAGCAGCACTGGC
>PAQA01000064.1 GCA_002709155.1 Rhodospirillaceae bacterium | reverse complement strand
TTTTGGCATCTTTCGACTGCAATCTTGGTACTAAAATGGCTACAAGTTGCGATTACAGGCGTCCTCCCGTTAGTATGCTCAAGACACACAGTTTGAAGTATCTCCCGCTCCGAGTCAGACAGTAAAAATTGCTCAGAGTAATTTGCCAGAATACACAAGCCGTCTATTCCCTGGTCAATCATACAATCAATAACACGCCTTTGACCATCCAAGTCCAAAGAACCATCATCGTTAAACGGGGTTGGGACTATCGGGAAGATACCACGATAAATATCTTGCATTGGCTTAACCTTCTGAAAAATTAGCTTAGGTGCTGACAATACCTTTTAACATTAACTAAATCGAGTAAATCTCGACCGGACTGCAAGGAAGTAGAAATTATCACATCCATCAAATTTAAATAAATTTAAGCTACTTCTCACTATGAAAAGCTTGAGGAAAATTAATATGACTGAGAAGTTTATTGCTAAAACCCACGAAATTCTCTCAAAACTAGATGGATTTAGAGTGGAGGTTGATCCAGAAAAACAAAGAGCAGATATAATTCTAGATCGCCCCCCTTTGAATATTATTGAGATCCCACAACGCGATCAATTGCGTTTAGTGTTCGAAGAACTAGATAAGGATGACAGAGTTCGCGTTATTGTTGTAAGAGCGGAAGGAAAGCACTTCTCATCAGGCGGGAACATCGCTGGCTTTCTGGCGGCTAGCCCGGAGATAGTATCTCGTCTTGCCGATAACATAGCTGCTCCAGCACGATGCCATAAACCAGTTATAGCTGCCAATCGAGGGTACACCTTCGGTGTAGGTTTCGAGTTATCACTAGCATGCGACTTCCGGATCGCATCAGATACAACTCTCTATGCATTGCCCGAACAAAGGATAGGCCAAATTCCTGGATCAGGTGGATCTATAAGGCTTCTTCACATGATTGGAATGCAGAGAACCAAGGATATGACTTTTCGTTCGCGAAGGGTATCGGGTGAAGAGGCAAAACAGTGGGGGTTTATTCTAGATTGTGTGCCAGACGAACAACTTGAAAAGGAAACCGATAAACTTGTCGAAGAATTAAAAGGATTTTCTCCGTTGGCCCAAAGAACGATTAAAGGTGTGCTTAATGCTGCTCAAAATACAACTGTTGAGGCCGGGATAGAAATTGAGGGCAATGCTTATGGACGCCTTAGAACATCTGATGACTTTGCTGAAGGTGTGGCCGCCTTTCATGAAAAAAGAACTGCGGTTTTCAAAGGATCATGATGCTAGAAAATTTACTGTGATATATTTCAATGCATAATCAACAACCTACCCTGGAGGGTCAAATAATGAATATAGGTTTTGTCGGATTAGGGATCATGGGAGCACCAATGGCAGGGCATTTAATGGCAGGTGGACATCAAATAATCACCTGCATTCACAAGACTTCCGCTCCCAAAACACTCATAGAATCAGGCCTTAAAGTTGTCGAGAATGCCAAGGAAGTGGCAAAAAATAGTGAAATAATCATTGTAATGGTGCCTGACACGCCGCAGGTCCAAGAGGTGTTATTTGGTCAAGATGGCATTGCTGAGGGATTAGATAATGGGAAACTTGTAATTGATATGAGTTCAATTTCTCCCATAGAAACAAAAGAATTTGCCAACGCTATAAAAGGTATGGGTTGTGGCTACCTTGATGCACCTGTTTCAGGTGGTGAACTGGGAGCAAAAGCGGCCTCACTAACTATAATGGTAGGTGGGTCTGAAGAAGATTTTTCTAGGGCACTGCCCATTTTTGAACTTATGGGAAGTAATATTACGTTGGTTGGAGAAAATGGTGTCGGACAAACTACAAAAGTTGCCAATCAAATAGTTGTCGCTCTTACCATTGAAGCTGTTGGAGAGGCATTAGTATTTGCCTCGAAAGCTGGTGCGGATCCATCAAAAGTCCGACAGGCGTTAATGGGTGGCCTAGCCCAGTCAAGAATTCTCGAAGTGCACGGTGAGCGTATGATTAAGCGCACGTTCGAGCCAGGGTTCCGTATAGAATTACATCAAAAAGATCTCAACTTAGCACTTCAGGGCGCTAAGTCACTTGGAGTTAGTCTCCCAAATACTGCAACAACTCAGGAGTTATTTAATTCTTGCTCAGCAAATGGGGATTCGGAACTTGATCATTCTGGCTTAGTCACAGCCCTCGAAAGAATGTCTAACAGTAAAGTTAACTGACAGCGGTTTTCTTTGAAAATAGACGCTCTTCATTTTCGACGAACAACACCCATTGGCATTTCTGAAATACGTCGCATTTCGGGTGTTTGAAATAGTTCTGGGTTATTGACATAGCTTAACATCATCTCTGTCGCATCAGCACCCCAAAACACCTGATCATCTATCAAGAAGGTAGGAACACCGAATACTCCCATTTTAATGGCTGTTTCAGTATTTTCTCGCAGGGTATTTTTTACTTCTGTATCGGACATTGCCGCCTCTGCATTGTCTATTCCGAGGGCTTCAGCGATAGCCAGAACACCTTCTGTTTCGTCTGGCTGAATCCCTTCCCCATAAATCACCCTGAACACCGAATGAATGTGCTCAATTTGACCACCAGCTGCGATACATAGACGAAGAGAAGCTAAGGGATTGTATGGATGGCGTGGAGGCATTTTAAAAGGAATATTATTCTGATCGGCCTGCCATTTGAAAAACCTGTATACAAATTTTCTTTTAGGAGGTATTTCTGCAGGTCCCAACTGCCCCCAATGTTTCAGCAACCCACCAAATAAAACTGGTATAGGATTAATTTCTAAATTTCCCTTAAAACTCTCAAATCTCGCAAACTGCAAATACGCAAATGGTGAGATGAAATCAAAATACCAATCCGCTTTTGTCAATTAAAACATCCTTCCCTATTGTAATAGCAGTAAACAATCGGTCATTACTTATCTAACCTGCAATAGTCAATAAATCGAATTTTGAAGTCAATGTTACTTATCGATCTATATCCACCAAAGACCCATTGCGACGGAGGCGAACGCTATTAGATCACTTGGAAGTGCGATGACAATATCATGAATGAAGAAAAAAAAACCATAGGTATAAATGGCCTCGCTCACGTGATTCTGACAGTAACTGATTTTGAAAAGGCTCGCGAATTCTACAGCAAACTTCTACCAAGGTTTGGAATGTCTCTTATCCATGATGGCCCGGATTTTTGCTATCATGTTGGTGGAAGAACAGCAATTGGCATTAGAAGATGCGACCCGGAATATGCTGACGAGCGTTTCCAGCAATATCGCGTCGGTTTACATCACCTTTGCTTTCGAGCTCGAACCATGGAAGACGTGGACGAAACAGCCATATTAGTCTCAAAACTGGGCGCGAAGATCGTGCGCGGCCCCGAAGAACGCGATTGGGCTCCGGGTTATTACTATGTTTTATTTGAAGATCCGGACGGAATTCGTTTAGAGATAAATTTCATACCGGGGAAAGGACTGTTGAAGAAGGGTGAGTCTTTTGGTTCGGAGGATGATTACATACGCATTGATGGCAAAGACAAGACTAACGACGGCTAGCAATCAGTCTCAATTTGGGAAGCCTTCCAGACGATATAATTAGCCAAAGCGTAAAAAAACAAAAAAATCAAAGTAAGTATCCCGAACAACTTTGCCGCCTCGATTTCACCAGAGAACAGCGCATAGATTGCGGCAACGAAACACACTAAAAGTCCAATGACCATCCGATGAGGCTGCCTTACAAATTTGCGTTGTTTCCAACGAGCACAAGTTTCCGGGGATGGGAGCATACTTACCTTCTAAAAATAAACAGCGACACATAGTTACTCAAAATAGTATATTTGAAAAAAGCCTTCTAACCAATACACTTTAATAAACAAAATATAAGGACAGAAAGTAATGGAACTTGAGAAAAAAACGACTTTTATTAGTGGTGGTGGCAAGAATATAGGTCGCTCTATTGCACTTAATCTCGCTGGTTCCGGCTCAAATATCGTGTTGAATGGAGCCACCGACCTTGACGCTTGTAATAAAACAGCCTCTGACGCAGAGAAACTTGGAGTCAAGACAATGGTGTTGATGGGCAATGTTGGTTCTTCCGATGAGGTTCGGACTATGTCTGAAAAAGCTATTAATCACTTTGGTTCAATTGATATTGTTATCAATAACGCGGCGATACGTCCGTCCAAACCCTTTTTGGAGATGACAGATGCTGACTGGCATAATGTTTTAGATATCGATTTAAATTCGGCATTTTACACATGCCGTGCGTTTGCTGGTGGAATGCTAGAGAAAGGTTGGGGGCGAATTGTTAACATTACGGGAATGAATGCCATTCACGGTTATAAAGGTCGTGCCCCGGTGTCTGCAGCAAAGCACGGGCTCTGGGGATTAACAAAGTCTCTAGGCAAAGAATTTGGGGCCAGCGGTATAACAACTAATGCTATCTCTCCTGGTCCAATCGATACCGATGGAGACCATCCGCAAAGAGAACATATTTTATCGATGGTCCCAAGAGTGCCTCTCGGTCGTCTCGGCAAGCCGGAGGAAATAGCCGCTCTCACTGGATTCCTTTGTTCAAACGGAGGCGCGTTTGTAAACGGCCAAATGATTAACTGCAATGGCGGAACCGAAACCTAAACAGGATACAGGGAATGAACTACGATATAGTCATTATCGGAGGAGGCATCATAGGTTCATCTATAGCCTACCATTTGGCGTGCGATGGGCGAGCTGGGACGATAGCTGTTATAGAACGCGATATTACATATTCTAAAGCAGCTACGCCACGCGGGTCAGGCGGGATAAGACAACTTTTCAGTTTGCCTGAGAATATCGAAATGGCGCGCTATGGATTGGATTTTTACAAGAAATTTGATCAAACTATGTCATCTAAAGGCGATCAAATTTCAATCTCTTTTCGCCGCCAAGGATATCTTTTTGTCTCTGATGCAGGCAACGACAAAGTGATGGAACAGAACTTTCACAATCAACAGAAAATGGGTGTTAAGGCACAGCTATTAGATAAAACCAACCTAGAGCAATTATTCCCGTCGATTTATAATAACGATGTAAAACTAGCGGTCTATTCCCCAGATGATGCCTGGATAGATGCCTACTCCGCGTTGAACGGTTTCAAATCCAAGGCGCGAGAGCTGGGAGTGACGTACGTTAGCGAAGAGATAAAATCTGCAAATATACAAAATAAAAAAATCAAATCCTTAACATGCATAGAGGGCCCCACTGTTAAAGGAGATGTATTCATTCTAGCAGCGGGTGCTTGGTCCGGGGAAGTAACAAAATATTTTGGAATTAACATCCCAGTTGAGCCAATGAGCAGAGAAAGTTATTTCTTTCTCTGCGACAAAGAAATAGAACCCCTCCCATTTATTAAAACAGAAACTGATCTTGCTTTCAGACCCGAGGGGAATGGCTTTACCGGCGGGATGCCTAACTGGAGTGTGAAAGGAGGTTGGAATTGGGAATTAAGTCCAACTAGGTTCGAGGATACAGTTTGGCCATCGCTTGCCCATAGAATACCTGCCATGGAAACTATAAAACTAGAGCGATCGTGGCGCGGCCATTATGCAAGAAATAATCTTGATTATAACGCGATTATTGGGCCTTGGGCGGCTGATCCTCATAATTTATTGATAGCAACCGGCTTCTCTGGACATGGAATTATGCATGCTCCTGCAACCGGATTGGCAATTAGTGAATTAGTTCTGGGAGGGCGATACAACACTATTGATCTAACGAGATTTGGAACTGAACGGATCATTGCAGCAAAGCCTTACCGCGAATCCGGCATCGTCTAATTTGCTAAAAATTAATAACAAATTAGGTAGTTTCATGGATAACACCGTCAGCTAAGAGTTTTTCAAAGGCAGTATTATCAATCCCAAGGTCTGCCAAAATTTCCCGGCTGTGTTGACCTAGAGTCGGGGCAGAACGTGCTGGTTCTGGTCCATCTTCAGAATTAACAAACGGCGCCCCAACAAGTCTGTAACCTCGTTCCATTCCCGCAGCAGCCGGCACATCGGTCAAAATGTTACGGTGTTGTAATTGCTCCAGATTAGAAGTCTCGGCCACAGAATTAACCTTCGAGATAGGTACTCCTCTTGGTGCAAGGCGTTTTTCCCAATTTTCTGCGGTATCACTCCCAAAAGCTTTAAGCATAGCAGCGCGAACAACATCTTTATTTTTAATCCGTGCCTCTCGCGTAGAAAATCTTGGGTCCTCCAGAAGATCAGCTATACCCAGCTCATCAAAGAACGCCTCTACGTGTTTGGGCATTAATGCTGCAGATAGCATTGACCCTTGCTTCGTCGAAAAACTACTTGCCGTAGGGGCCCCAGTGATAGATTGATTTCCTATCAACATATCAGGAACATCATCGACGACATGTCGAGCAAAATTAGCCGCTTGAAGAACTATCGCACAATCTAGCATAGCAACATCTACCATCTGCCCTTTACCAGTGCGTTGCTTGCGTAAAAGCGCAGCCGAGGTCGCATAAGCTGCGCTCATACCAGTCATCAAATCGACGCCCATGTACCCTGTTCTTAACGGACCACTTTCTTCAGTACCATTATTTGCCATCATTCCAGATGCTGCTTGAATTGCCCCATCATACGCCGGATCCGCCGCTTTTGGTCCCTTAGAGCCAAACCCTGAGATCACAGTGTAAACGATGCTGGGATTTACTTTTATTACGCTTTCATAATCAAGACCCAAGCGATCTACAACGCCGGCCCTAAAATTATGCAGAATGGCGTCAGCTTCTTTGATAAGGTCTAATAGAATAGCCTTACCCTGTTTAGTTTTTATGTCGAGGGCTAAACTCCGTTTGTTGATATTCATCGTTAAAAACCCAGCAGCCATGCCAATTGGGCTAAATTGGCTTTCCAGAACTCTGTCCCGCATTTGATCTCCACCTACTGGCGGTTCAATTTTGATAACGTCAGCACCTAAAAGTGCCAACTGCATTCCACAGGAAGGCCCAGCCAGCACCTGACTAAGGTCTAAAATTTTTATCCCCTCAAATGCCTTTGTCATGTCTCATCCTTCCGTTGAAGTTCGTTAATATTTGTGGCTAGACAAGGGCTAATAGAACCCCTCCCAATAAGTCACCGAAATCTAACATACTTTCTATTAAGATCTCCACCCATCGCAAAAGGAAATCTCTAACAATCGGCGCTTCGTGAATTACCAGTATTGTATTATTAACGTTTCTTATCTTGCATCTAATTGAGCATTTAATAAGCTTGGCTCGTATATATTAAGACAAACTGGAGTTTCCCATGTCTGGACCCCTAGCTGGTTTCAAAATTATAGATATGACAAGCGTCATATCCGGACCACTGTCAACCATGATTCTTGCTGATCAAGGTGCCGAGGTGATAAAAGTGGAAAATCCAGATGGTGGCGATTTCACACGAGCACTTTCAAATCGGCGAGGTGGATTTTCTGCCTCTTTTTTAAATAATAATCGAAGTAAACGCTCCATCGCTGTAGATACAAAAACGCCAGAAGGGATGGAAATAGTCAAAAAACTGCTCCACACCGCAGATGTTTTTATTCAAAATATGAGGCCAGGTGTCGTGGAACGCATAGGTTTGGGGGAAGAAGCAATTCGTAAAATTTCCCCTGAAATAATTTTCGTCTCAATAAGCGGTTTCGGCCACGAAGGTCCATACTCTCAAAGACCAGTTTACGATCCCTTGGTCCAAGCATTGTCCGGTCTTACAACCATTCAAGGAGGTTCCGATGAGGCCAGACCAAAACTCGTCAGGACGATCGTCCCAGATAAGCTAACCGGAGTAATGGCTGCACAAGCTATTACCGCAGCGCTATTATCCAGAGAAAAAACAGGAAAGGGCCAGCACATTAAGCTTTCAATGTTAGACGCTGTAGTGTCGTTCTTATGGCATTCTGATATGGGTAGTCAGACTTTTGTTGGTGGAGAATTCCCTCAGGAAGAGGCGCAGAGTTTCATTGATTTAATATATGAAACGTCTGATGGATATATCACTGTAGCTGTAAACACAGACAAACAATGGACGAACCTCACAACGGCATTGAATAGACCAGAATGGTTAACAGATGAACGATTTTTAACGCCAGCACTCCGCCACAAAAATATAAACGACCGCCTGAGCATGACACAGGAGGTACTGCTCTCAAAATCAGCTCAAGAATGGTTAACAATTTTGGATGCAGCTGATGTGCCATGCGCCCCAATCCTGCGACGGAGAGACATTATCAATCATCCCCAAATACAGGCAAATGGTACGATTGGTGAATACAAACACCAACAAGCTGGGATGTTGCGCCAGGCGGCCCCTGCAGCCAATTTCTCTAAAACTCCGGCCGTTATAACAAGAGGAGCTCCAATGTTGGGGGAATTCAGTAAAGAAGCACTGATTAGACTAGGATACGATGAAGACACTATCGAATCACTTATAAGCGATGGTATAATTGCCACACCCGAACAATCGTCTAAGGAAACTTGAGTCTATGATCGACTTCTACTACTGGCCTACACCAAACGGATGGAAAGTCTCTATTTTACTAGAAGAGTTGCAAATACCGTATAAGACACATCCGATAAATATTGGCAAAGGGGACCAGTTTACGTCTGAATTTTTAAGAATTAGCCCAAATAATAGGATGCCAGCCATCGTTGATCACGACGTTGATGGCGACCCTATATCCGTTTTCGAATCGGGTTCGATCTTGTGGTATCTAGCAGAGAAAACCCAGCGATTTATTCCAGAGGACATTTTGAAAAAAAAAGAGGTGCTAGAATGGCTTTTCTGGCAAACTGGAAATCAGGGACCAATGGGTGGGCAGCTAAGTCATTTTGTAAACTACGCTCAGGGGGAGCATTCCTATTCTCACCAGCGTTATTTCAATGAATATGATCGTTGTCTGGGTGTTTTGGACCGACGACTTGAAAATCAACCTTATGTCGTCGGGGATAGTTATTCCATTGCCGATATAATCAATTGGCCATGGGTTTTAATAGCTAAACCGTTAGGTGCATCTCTCGATAAATATCCAAGTTTAAATGCGTGGAGATCAAAAATCAAAGAACGATCCGCTGTTAAGAGGGGTGTCGATTTAGGCAAAGATCTTCGGAGACAAGGCCCCCCAAGTGATCACGAAAGAAAAATTCTTTTCAATCAAACTGGCAAACAACTCAATTCACCCAGTACAAACTAACACGAACTTCACCAAAGCAATAAGCCCAAATAGCCTCATAGCATATTTAAGATAAACACTAGAATATACCAAATGCACCGTGGACTAATGAATAAACTGCGCTATTTTACAGGCAAATTATTAGTTACGGAGAATACAAATGGTAGCTTCTGATCCTTTTATCGGGGTTGACATCAACAATGAAGTAACAACCTGGCTAATTAACTTTGAGACTGCTATCAGAAAAAATAATTCAGACGCCGTATCTTTATTATTCGTTGAGAACGGTCATTGGAGAGATTTACTAGCTTTCACTTGGCACATAAGGACAGTAAATGGTCCTTCTGAAATAAAAGCTATGATTCAAGAAACCGCTATAAATACAGGAGCTACAGAAATAAAGATAGCTCAACATAGGACACCACCGAGGGTGGTGGACCGGGGAGATACCATTTGCATCGAAGCTTTCATAGAATTCAACACAAAAACTGGCCCGGCCAGCGGTATATTGAGGCTTATTCCTGACAGCAAGACTCCCGACAATTTCAAGGCATGGGTTCTACTGACCTCTCTAGAAGGCATAAATGGCCACGAAGAAGCAATAGGCGAAAACCGTCCAAGTGGAGAGAATTATTCAAGAACTTTTGGGGATGATAATTGGTTAGACCTTCGAAACAAAGCAAAGGCATATTCGGATCATGAACCAGCAGTCTTGGTCATTGGTGCAGGTCAGTCGGGACTAACTATTGCAGCGCGTTTAGGAGTACTTGGCGTCGACACCTTGGTGATCGATAAGCATGAACGTGTCGGCGATAATTGGAGGAAAAGATACCATTCATTAGTTCTGCATAATGAAGTGTATATAAATCACATGCCATATATGCCTTTTCCGCCAAATTGGCCAGTGTTCATACCCAAAGATAAATTAGCCAATTGGTTCGAAGCTTACGCCGAAACAATGGAATTAAACATTTGGATGGGCTCCGAATTAGCTGGCGGGTCGTATGATGAAAGTAATGGACAATGGGAAATTAAGATCAGAAAAAATGATGGAACTACGCGCACGGTTAGACCAAGACACGTTGTTTTTGCCACTGGCGTAAGTAGCATTCCCGTTCGTCCTGATCTACCTGGGCTTGAAGATTTCAAAGGTGAAATCTTACACTCAGGAGCATACATAGACGGACACAAATGGGCCGGGAAAAAGGCGTTAGTTTTAGGCACCGGAAATAGCGGCCATGATGTCACCCAAGATTTACATTCTTGTGGAGTTAAAGCCAGCATTATTCAGCGTAGCTCCACCCACATCGTGAGCCTCAAGGAGGCACAGAAAGTGTACGCACATTATTTTGAAGGCCCTCCTATTGAGGACAATGATCTATTGGCCGTTTCGTTGCCCTATCCGGTTCTTGTTAAATCTTATCAAAAGTCGACCCGTGGCATGATAGAAAACGATAAGGAGTTGTTGGAGGGCCTTAAATCCAAGGGCTTTCGGCTCAACAATGGTGGCGACGATAATACAGGGTTCCAAATGAGTTATTTACGACGCGGAGGCGGCTACTGTTTTAACGTTGGTTGCTCAGATTTAATAATAAATGGTGAAGTTGGGCTCGTTCAATATTCTAATATTGATAAGTTTATTCATAACGGTGTGAGGATGAAGGATGGATCTATTATAGAAGCCGATCTGCTGGTAACTGCCACCGGTTATAAGAATCAACAGGATACCGTGCGTCACTTTTTAGGAGATGATGTAGCGGAGCGAATAGGACAAGTTTGGGGATTTGATGAGGGAGGCGAGCTACGCAACATGTGGCGCAGAACATCTCAGCCAGGGCTTTGGTTTACTGCCGGTGGCCTAGCACAGATACGTATTTACTCCAAATATCTGGCCATGCAGATAAAAGCCGTTGAGGAAGGTCTTATTGGCGCAAAAATGACTACTCCAGATTTGTTACCTATGGCAGATGCTGCCGATTAAACTGGTATAGTTATTTTGAACACCAAGGTTGGTGGGCCCGGAGGGACTTGAACCCCCGACAACGCCGTTATGAGCGGCGGGTTCTAACCAACTGAACTACAGGCCCACACTGTTCTTATGATCACCCTTTGCGTCTTCGTCAACCGTATATTACGAAGTTTTTTAGTGGTTGTTTTATTTATGAAGGATCAAAATTTGGAGATTTAAAGTGAAATCACCAGTTGCTCAAGACACTTCATTAGGAATTAAGCCCATTTTTAGGGGGTTTTCTGCTGTCATTGAAGGACTTGATCTTTCCGTGTCACTCAATCCTGAAATAATTAATCAGATAACCAATTACTGGCTGGAATATCCAGTCTTAATACTAAATAAACAGAATATCAGCGATTCACAACAAGTAGAGTTCGCCAAAAGCTTTGGAGAACTGGAAATACATCCATCTGTCGCCCACAGATCATCGAGGACGCCAGAAATCTATAGGGTTAGCAACGTTGACGAGAACAATCAAATAATGAGACCCAAAAGCACTTCCTGGCAATACCTCGAGTTAACATGGCTTTGGCATACCGATAGCTCATTTAGAAAAATTCCATCATTGGGCTCAATTTTACATGGGATAGAAATCCCAACCAATGGCGGGGATACTTTGTTTGCAGACATGACAAAGGCATATGAAACACTTCCGAAATCAGAGCAACAGAGAATTTCGAAGTTGCACGTTTTTCATAGCCACGATTACATTATTTCTCAGTCTAAAGAACTATCTAAACGAAAAAATAAGGGGCAATACGAGGAACTCCCGCGGGTAAAACACCCATTAGTACGCAGGCATCCAATAACAAAAAAACAATCACTTTTCTTGAGCCCTCATACTATGGAAAGTATAGCCGAACTAGAAGAAAAAGAAGGACGAACCCTGCTAGAAGATTTAACTCATCATGCTACACAAGATCAGTTTGTATACCGTCATAAATGGGAAATGGACGATATTTTGATGTGGGATAACCGTTGCACTATGCACGCTGTTCTGCCATATGATTCAGTCAATCATCGACGCATAATGCACCGAACAACTTTGGTCGGTGATTCAGTACCCACGGCATAATATGCCAAAATAGGATTAAATGATGACAAAGACTTGGCTAGATGCTTTCACGCCTGACTGTTCGACGTGGCATCACAACAGAATAGCGTCGACATCAACACAGCTTGTTCATCCCGATATCGAAAAGATCATGCCGACCAAAGAAGGAGCGCAGGCAAAATTAGAAATCCAACAATGGGCTGGCTACAAGGCCACCCCACTTCATTGCCTTGGTACGGTCGCTAAAGAGCTCGAAGTAGCAGATATTTACCTAAAGGATGAAAGTCCCCGGTTTGGGCTTGGATCATTTAAGGCCCTCGGTGGCGCCTATGCCGTCTTTAAAGTGTTAAGCCACTTGATAAAGGAACAAACAGGCATAGAAAAAATAAATAGTGTCGATCTCCGAAATGGGACGTACAAAGCAATATGCAAAAATATAACAGTGGTGACAGCAACTGATGGAAATCATGGTAAATCCGTGGCATGGGGAGCTAGGGAGTTTGGCTGCCAGTGTAAAATTTATATTCATCGTGAAGTGAGTAAAGGAAGAGAACAAGCTATTGCCAAATTTGGCTGCGAGATGGTGCGAATATCAGGAAACTATGATGACTCTGTCCGGCAAGCAGATAGGGACTCACATGAAAATAATTGGCATGTAGTCTCCGATACATCCTACCACGGTTACATGGACGTGCCAAAATACGTGATGCAGGGTTACACTATTTTAGCGTCAGAAATCAGCGAACAAATAGACGACGTAATCCCGACGCATGTTTTTTTACCAGGAGGTGTAGGAGGCATCGCTGCCGCTGTTTCAGCAGAATTATGGAGAATATGGGGCAAAAATAGACCCAAAGTCATAGTAGTTGAACCTCGGGCCGCTGATTGTCTTTATCAAAGTGCTTTAGCTGAAAAGCCGATGATTTCCCGCGGCAATTTAGAAACCGTAATGGCTTGCCTTTCCGCTGGTGAAGTCTCACTTCTCGCTTGGGACATCTTATCACGATCCGCTAATACCTTCATGATATTGAATGATGAAACAATAGCACCTTCAATGCGCCGATTGGCCGAACTTGGGATCGTATCAGGAGAGTCGGGCGCTGCAACATTGGCTGGGCTAGCCGCGATTTGTCAAAACCCGAGAGCCCGTATATCCTTAGATATAGATCACGAAAGCAGAATACTGCTCTTGTCCACAGAAGGAGCTACCGACCCCGAAATTTACAAAAAATTAGTTGGTGTTGAGGGCAGTGAAATTGTCACCACCCTCCCAATCTGAGCCAATCATCAACAACCTCTAACTTTTCAAGCCCAAAAAATAATTCCTCGCCCACTCTAAACGTTGGGGAACCAAAGACACCGTAAGCAACAGACTCATCAACTTCATCTCGTAAAGCCTTAGATGCATCTCCGTTATCTAAGGCCTTTAATACTTCTTTTAAATTAGTCCCATGTTTATCTAAAATAGACGTTAATACATCTATCTGCGATATATCCTGATCTAACATCCAGTGGGCGTGATAAAGATCTTTTGCGAGCCGGTGAGCCAAAGAAGGGTCTCCATGTTTTAACCAGCAAACGACACGCGCGGGCAATAGGGGGTTTATCTGCGGGGAACCAAGAGCTCTGCCTAAAACGATATTGTGACGACGCATATATCGTTCCGCATCTTTCCTAATATAAGGGCCCTTGAGAGGTAACTCGGCTATGGGTGGAAGCCCCATAATTTTAAGAACTGTGACGCCCAGTAGCATTGGATGCCATTCACATTCCCACTGATATTTTCGAGTAAGCTCATCGATTCTCAGACTAGCCAGGTAACCAAATGGCGAGAGAAAGTCAAAATGGAAATGTAGTTTTTTGTCATCCGTCATTCTTGATTATTACTCCTGCATGTATACTCTTTGAGATAGGTCATTTATTTAAATTGAATTAACTTGCCTTCTCCAACTTGGAATATTAGCTTGCGCCGAAGTAAGCAAGAGGAATAGTACTATGGCAGATAACACTGATATTTCTGAAGAAATTCTCAGTAACGCCCGTGCGTGGCCGTTCGAAGAAGCAAGAAAAATAACGAAACGGCTAAATAATGCTAACTTCGATAAAGATTGCATCATTCTGGAGACAGGATATGGGCCATCGGGATTGCCACATATAGGGACCTTTGGTGAAGTATTTCGAACGACGATGGTTCGGAACGCACTTACGCGGATTTGTGATATTCCAAGCAAATTAGTTGCCTTTTCTGATGACATGGATGGTCTTCGCAAAGTCCCAGACAATATTCCTAACCCAGATAGCTTAGTTGAACATTTAAATAAACCATTAACACAGATACCAGACCCGTTTGGAACCCATGAAAGCTTTGGGGACCATAACAACGCTATGTTGCAAGGCTTTCTAGACTCATTCGGTTTCGAATATGAGTTCATGAGTGCCACTGAATGCTACACTAGTGGTAAATTCGATGATGTATTGCGAGATGTTCTTGAAAACTATGATAAAGTTATGGATATCATGCTGCCGACTTTGCGCGAGGAGCGTAGACGAACATATAGCCCTTTTCTTCCTATTTGCACTCAAACAGGTCAGGTACTACAAGTACCCACGTTAGAACATAATAGTGGCTCCGGCACTATAGTTTATGAAGATCCCTTAACCTCAAAAAAAGTAGAAGTTCCTGTCACAGGGGGGCGTTGTAAGTTACAATGGAAAGTTGACTGGGCTATGCGTTGGAAGGCCTTGGGGGTCGATTATGAAATGTGCGGAAAAGATCTGATAGATAGCGTAAAGGCCTCATCAAAGATTTGTAGGGTTTTAAACGCGCCACCACCTGAAAATCTAATTTATGAATTATTTCTTGATGACAAAGGACAGAAAATTTCGAAATCTAAAGGCAACGGTATAGCCGTTGAAGAGTGGTTGACATACGCTCCTCCCGAAAGCTTATCACTATTTATGTTTCAACAACCCAAGCGCGCTAAAAGATTGTATTTCGACGTTATCCCAAAGAACACAGATGAATACGTCTCTTTTAGGACGAAACTCAATAACGAGGAATCAGAAAAAAAAGTAGAAAACCCATCTTGGCATATACACAACGGCGATGCTCCCAAGGATAAAGTGCCTCTAAGCTTCGGCCTACTTCTTAATTTAGCGAGTGTTTGTCATGCCGAGGAAACGAGCGTGATATGGGGCTATATTGCTCGATATGCAAATGATGCATCGCCAAAGACCCATCCATTCTTAGATACGCTTGCCAATCTCGCTGTGAATTACTATCGCGATTTTGTTCGACCTTCAAAAACTTATCGTCAGCCGAGTGACCTCGAACGGCAAGCGTTAGAACAACTCGCTTCAAAGTTCTCAGAACTGCCCAAGGATAGTTTATCTGAAGATATTCAGACTATGATTTATAGTATAGGTAAAGAATATCAATTTGAAAATTTACGTGATTGGTTTCAAGCATTATATCAGGTACTTTTAGGGCAAGATCAAGGCCCAAGGTTTGGCTCTTTTGTAGCGCTATATGGACTAGAGGAGACCATAAAACTCATCAAACGTGCGCTAGCTGGAGAGGATTTATCAGCATAGCAAAACAGTAGCCTGGGGTAGAGGCATAGAATTCATTCGATTTTTGACACCCAAACAGCAGTATCATGAAAAACAGCTCCACCATTTGGGGCTCCCGCCTCGGCACTTATCAACGCGTTTATGCCGATACCTTCTTCAAATGCAGCGTTAGGCCACACACTTTCCACAACGATCACATCTTTCTGCACTCCCTCGAAGAGAACTGCATGCAGCACCACACTTCCTTGTTCATTCCCTAATCGAACTCGGTCGCCAGATAAAACGCTCAACTTAGAGGCAGCTTCTGGATGGATCATTACTTCCGGTCTACCCTCTCGTTTTTTGCTTGTTGGTGTTTCCGTGAAACTAGAGTTTAAAAAATTTCGAGCTGGCGACGTGATCATTCGAAAAGGTTTATCACGGGTTGCAAGATCGATATTTGGACAATAATCCGGTAACGATGGAAGCTGATGTCCAAGCGGGCCAAGAGCTGACCAATCGGCACTAAATTTGAATTTTCCATTTGCTGTTGGAAATCCCTTTAGAAAATGGGCCTTATCGAAACCAGGCTGAACATCCAGCCATTTCTTTTGCAATAATTCTTCTGCCCCCGGCCAACCGGAATCCCTGAGCGTACGGTCTACAAGTTCCCATTCCGTCATTTCAAAACCTTCATGGGATGCACCTAAGCGCTGAGCTAGTTGACATAGAACCCAATGGTTTGAACGGGTTTCCCCAGGAGGATCGATAACTGCCCGGTGGACCTGAACATGCACTTGCCCAGCAGCCTGGTAAAGATCGTCATGTTCAAGGAACGTAGTTGCCGGTAATACGATGTCCGCCATCTTCGCTGTCTCAGTCATGAACTGTTCATGAACACAGAGAAATAAATCTTCGCGCCTAAATCCCCTCAGCACCCGATGGGTGTCTGGAGCAACAGCTGCAGGATTTGTATTTTGAATCAACATGGCGGTAACGGGTGGCCCCTGTCTAACCAGTTCGTCTTCATAAGTAAGAATTGGTCCTATTCTCGACATATCAAGCATTCTAGTCGAATTATCTAAAACATCGTTTCCTTCAACAACATTTTTGTTCCAATTAAAAATAATCCTGTTTGACCAAAAAGCTCCACCCCCTTTGTATTTAAATTTTCCGCCGACTGCAGCTATTGATGCTACAGCATGAACTTGACTCGCTCCATTCCTGGATCGAGCGAAGCCATACCCAATTCTGATATAAGTTTTATCTGTTTTACCAATATGCGCCGCCAGCATCTCTATTTGGTTCGCTGGAACCCCACTTATTTCTTCAGCCCATTTTGGCGTTTTATTTACCAAATGTTTTTCAAGAGATACCCAGTCGTCGGTATGCTCTTCCATATAGTCAATATCAGCAAAACCATCGCGAAAAAGCACATGCATTATGGCCGTGGCAACAGCGCCATCTGTTCCTGGTTTAACCAGCACCAACTCATCAGCTATTTCCGCCGTTGGGCTTTTGTAAGCATCGACTACAACAAGGCGAGCTCCTCTATTTTTTCTGGCTTTTGTAACATGCGTCATTACATTTACCTGGGTTGAAACAGGGTTTCCACCCCAGATAATTATCAGATCTGACTCTGCCATTTCCCTAGGGTCAGGACCCATTGGGCCACCAGCACCCCCTATCCAGCCATTTTGAACAAGTTCAGTGCATATGTTTGCGGCTTGGCGGGAATAGCCCATTACATGACGTAGTCTTTGGATCCCGTCTCTTTGAATAATTCCCATGGTGCCAGCAAAAAAATACGGCCAGACAGTTTCACTTCCATATTCATCTACTTTATCTATGAAAGATTGAGCAACACGATCTAACGCCTCATTCCAGGAGATTTGAGCAAATTTCCCTTCTCCCTTTTCACCAACTCTCATCAGAGGATGCATTAATCTTTCGGGGTGATGGACCCTTTCTGAATAACGGGCGACCTTTGCGCAGATTACCCCTGACGTGTAGGAATTGCCAGGCGCGCCTCGGACGCGCCCTATCGTTCGATTATCAATCCTTTCCACCTCAAGCGCGCAAGTGCTTGGACAATCGTGTGGACACACAGAGTGGCGAAGTTCATAATCCATCTATTTATTCCTGAAAAAATTTCCCTACCCGCTGTCACCATATAATACGATGGAAAAAAAACAAAATTTAGAATGTTGAGCGTGGTGATCAACCTGCTATCCTTCTCAATATAAGTCCAATAGGAAGCATTCTACTAATCGTTGAAACTCTGAAGTTATCAATCGCTTTCATGGCTTCTTCTGCCCTTAATGGTTCTGGTCCCCATACTACGGCATCCGCAATATTAGCTGCTCTTTCCGCCGCCAATTGATAGGTTCGGTCAGTCATATACTGAAGCTGACCACTCAACTCCAGAGGGATTAGAGTGTTCCACGACAAACTTAGAAAACCTGGCCAGTATGCCAGATGACGATATAAGCTAGGTATTATATTATTATCTTTTTGGGCCCCCAATTCACTCAACAGTAAAACTAGTGTCCTTGTCTCTTCATCCATACTGTCAAGATTTATCAGATTAGGAATATTGATCTCTTCTGAAAATATGTGGTCCGCTTCGACTTTCTTTTTGTGATCTTCTGGTAAAACAGTTAGTGCGCTAAGTGCGAGGAGATTGAAGGCATTCCCCTTATTATAACTATCAAGAATTTTTCGAATTACCAGTCTATCACGATCTAATACGTTCACAACGCTAAGTACAGCACTGGGCAATTCTAAAACTTCTGGTAATTTGATATTTTCGCATAGAAAACCAGCCTCATTTTTGAGGGCATCCGAGATATAAAGTGGCTTCACCGCATGCCAAACCCAAGGTAATGCCCCCTCAATAGTAGCAATATGTCGCCAGATTAGGTTAACTACACCATTGCCAAGCGTTGTTCTGATATCGCTAAAAATTTCAGCTGTCTCACCAGTTGCATCATCCTCAGATATCGCTGTAACCCAATTATTTTTCATTTTTTACCCAGAGCATAACAGTTTTAAATAGAGCAAGGCGATCTGGTAATTTATACTTACTTCAAATTACGGTAAATGTGTTTACTATTTTTTGTTTGTCTCAAAGATGTACTTTTTACAGGAGCAGTAGTTGTTTGAAAATGTTGATTGTGTGGTGATCGGAGCGGGGGTCGTTGGGCTAGCATGTGCCCGCGCTCTAGCTATTGAAGGGCGCGAGGTGATAATCCTTGAGCAAGCCGACGCTATTGGAACGGAAACTAGCTCACGACATTCTGAAGTAATTCATGCTGGAATTTATTACGAGCCGGGTAGTTTAAAAGCTAAATTCTGTGTTGAGGGTAAAATAAAAATGTACCGTTTCATGGAAGAAAGAGGCATTCCATTTAAAAAACTTGGGAAACTTATAGTTGCAACTTCAGAAGATCAAATAAGCGCCCTGAACCAGATAAAGCAACGAGCTGAACAAAATGGGGTGATGGACTTAGAGCTACTATCACACAATGAGGTAATTGCTAGGGAGCCAGACCTTCGTTGCATAACTGCCCTTTGGTCGCCATCGACGGGTGTTGCCGATAGCCACTCCTTCATGCTCGGACTGCAAGGTGACGCAGAATCTAATGGGGCCATGCTTGCCTTTTTTGCTCCCGTGGAGAGTGCTGAATTACAGAATGACGGCATTTGCCTTAATGTTGGGGGTAATGACCCCATGCAGTTAAAAGCAAAAACAGTAATAAATGCCGCAGGATTGCATACCCAGAAGTTGACCCACGAGTTCAAAGGGTTCCCCAAAGCGAAAATACCTGTCTGGCACTATTGCAAAGGAAATTATTATTCGCTCTCAGGATGCAAAGCACCTTTCACTAGCTTAATTTATCCCGCTCCAGAAGAAGCAGGTCTTGGTGTTCACCTAACCCTCGACCTAGCGGGACAAGCCAGGTTTGGCCCAGATGTCGAATGGATCGATGAAATAAATTATGACGTCGATCCGAAACGATCCGATAGTTTTTATGCAGCAGTAAGAAAATACTGGCCAGACCTGCCTGATAACTCCCTTCAGCCAGGATACTCAGGAATTAGACCCAAAATACAAGCCCCCGGAGAACCGGCGACGGATTATGTAATACAGGGACCACGTGACCATGGCATTCACGGATTGATAAATCTCTACGCTATAGAGTCTCCCGGTATGACAAGTTCTTTAGCCATTGGTGATTATATTGTTGAAATGCTGCAGGGGTGATTTGTGATTGGTTACTGTGAAGACAGGTTCTACTATATTGAAAAGTATTTGGTCTTTCCGAGTATGGAATATTACAATGATGGAAGACCAAATGCATAACAAGTGAATGTTCATTAACATGTGTGGTTGTGGAATTTTTAAGATATGAAAAAGATTGATTACTTTATGTCAACCTCTAGCCCTTGGACTTATCTGGGAAGCCAATTAATAACTGAAATGGCAAAATCCTCCGGCTTTGAAATTAATATTTATCCAGTAAACTTTGGACAAATTTTTCCAGTATCCGGGGGATTACCACTACCAAAAAGAGCGCCCCAAAGACAAGCATACCGATTAATGGAGCTTCAACGATGGAAGAAAAAAAGAGGCTCAACAATGCATATTGAACCGTCTAATTTTCCATCGGCAAGCCCAATTTCCTCTCTCTGTATCATCGCTGCTAGGGAAAATGGTAATGACGCTCTAATCCTTGCTAATGCTATCCTTGCAGCCTTATGGGAAGATGATAGAAATATTGATGATCCGGAAGTTTTGAAAAATATCTGTTTTGAAAATAAATTGGATGGCAACCAGATTTTAAGGACCGCGGAAACATCCAAAATAGAAAAATTATTTGAAACAGATACTCAGGAAGCTATCAAAAAAGGCGTATTCGGCGCCCCTACTTATTTAATCGACGGCGAAATATTTTGGGGCCAAGATAGACTAGATTTTGTATCGGAGAAACTCGGTATATGACCTCAAAATCTAACATGCGAGTTTTTTACAACGTATTAGATCCGATCTATATTGTTATCAGCTAACTTAATCAGCTCATCACCCGCTATCTCGAAATCAACCGACTTGAATTGTCTTCCGCCTATTAGACGGTAGTAGTCAAGGGCGAGCCTATTATTCGGATGACATTGCCAGGTTATCCAGTCGCCATTTGTATCTATACATTTATTCGCCATGGCACTCATTAAAGAACGAGCTACTCCTTTTCGACGAAGTTTTTGTTCAACAAAAAGATCGAGCATATTGAAACCTGGCGTTCCCAAACCAACGTGGAACGAATGGCAAAAGATTAAATAACCACAAACAGTTTCTAACCCAACCTCAGCAATAAGAACATCAAATCTTTTTTCTGCCCCAAAGCCAAACCTCTTGTACCTCTCCTCATCAAAAATGGGAAGCGACACCCCCTCATGTTCAGACAATTTGGCGGCCATTTCAGTTATAGCCTTTCCATCAGAGGGAGCACCTTCTCTTATCCTTATATCAAGCATGAAAATCCCTATTAATATTAAGTTATTTTATTTTATCTTAACCGTACCAAATTAGTTAATAAGTACTAAGTTTTTATGTAAAGTGATGCTAATGGCTCTTATTGGGCACTTATACGAGAACAATAATGTCAGAAAAAAATAATAATATTAGTAATTTTAATAATAAAAATCACTCCAAATCCTCTCCAACAGAGGTTGAGGATTTTTTAAAACGGAGTGACGTTAGCTCAAAAAGTGAGGTTGATGCTTTCCTGAACAAAGTTAATGCATTAACCCAAAAGGTCTCTTCACAAAAAAAAGGTCGACTTATCTTCGGGATGGACGCAACCGCAAGCAGAGAACGCAGTTGGGATAAAGCCTGCCATCTTCAATCTGAAATGTTTACTGAAACACTCGGGTTAGGTGGGTTGGAAATACAACTCGCCTACTATAAAGGTTTTGGACAATTTTATTCCACTAGCTGGATATCCGAGACAGAACAACTCCTTCAGGAAATGTCGGACGTGCGATGCGCGGGAGGACAGACGCAAATTCAAAAAGTTCTTCAGCAGGCTATAAAGGAAACTGGTGTAAACCGTGTCCACGCTTTAGTATTTATCGGAGATGCATTCGAGGAAGATATTGATTTGATTTGCCATTACGCTGGACAGCTTGGCGCCCTTGGAGTGCGAGCATTCTGCTTCCAAGAGGGAAACGACCCGATCGCCAAAAGCGGCTTTCAGCAAATAGCCCGCCTCACGGACGGGGCTTATAGTTCATTTGATTCCTCAAGCGCAAATCAATTAAAAGAATTATTGAAAGCAGTCGCTGTGTATGCCGCAGGGGGACTTAAAAAATTAGAAGAATATTCTAAAGGAAAGTCAGGTATCGCGCAGTTACTGACTAATCAAATCAAAAAATGACTGAACAGACATGCTATTCATAGTTACCATTATACTTGCTGTTTTAGTTGGGTTAGGCCTTTTATGCTACCTCTTCATTAAAACACCCGCAGCAAGATTAAAGCGCTTTTTATTCTGGGGCGCTGGGATACTGTCAGTTGGTGTTCTTATATTTTTATTATATAGGTTAAGCGGCTCTTTTATATGGAGCTGGATTGTTTTTCTCATACCTTTAATTCTGAGATGGAGGGGCCTCATTCAACAGATCCGTAATGCGGCTAAAACAGTTTCAGGACCGACGAAGGATCAAGTTTCTTCGGTGCATACAGAGTTCTTAGAGATGCGCTTAGATCATGATACTGGAGAAATGTCTGGGTTAATAAAAAAAGGTGGGAAAACAGGACAAAGGATTGAATCTCTAAATCTAAACCAACTCTTTGAGCTTTTGGATGAGGCTAAATCAGATGCAACCTCGATCCAACTACTCGAAAGATTTTTAGATAAGAAATTTGATGAAAATTGGCGAGATAAATACCATGGAACAAGTCAAGAAAATCACTACAACGCGGCTACAGTCGATCGCTCCAAAGCACTAGATATTTTGGGACTGACTGATCCCGTCACCCGTGAGGAAATTAAAGAGGCTCATCGCCGATTGATGTTAGCCAACCATCCGGACCGGGGTGGATCTACTTTTCTTGCCACACAAATAAACGAAGCAAAGGACTTTCTATTGAAAGACAATGAATAACTATATTGGCTAATGCCAAGAGATGTGGCATTACCAACTAATGGAGAAATTTGTGATTTTTTCTTTGTGTACTTTATATAACTAGTTTGACCATTGTCTCTTATATTATGGAGGTGGAATGCCTTTAACCATACGCAAGGCCATATTCCCTGTGGGTGGACTAGGAACCCGGTTTCTTCCTGCGACCAAGTCAATGCCAAAGGAAATGCTTCCTATAGTCGATAAACCACTCATACAATATGCTGTTGAGGAAGCTGTGGAAGCAGGAATAGAGGAATTTATTTTCGTCACAGGTCGAGGTAAGAGCGCTATCGAGGATCATTTCGATCACGCCTATGAATTACAAGAAATGTTAGAAAAACGGAATAAGACTGCCGCTTTAAAAGTTGTTAAGGATTCAATACCAAAACCCGGCCAAATAGCATATACACGGCAACTTGAGCCCTTGGGATTAGGACATGCCATATGGTGCGCCAGAAATTTTGTGGGGTCTGAACCCGTTGCTGTTTTATTAGCGGACGATCTAATACTTTCGGAAAACGGGTGCCTTAAGCAGATGATAGAGGCCTATAACCAAGTTGGAGGGAACATGGTGGCGGTCATGGAAGTTGAAAAGTATCAAACCTCGTCGTATGGTATTGTGACGCCTGGCAACATTAAAAATTCATTAATTGAAGTTCTTGATTTAATCGAAAAACCAAAAGAATCCGAGGCCCCCTCAAATCTAGCCGTTATAGGCCGATATATTCTTCAACCAAATATTTTTAATGATCTCAGTCGATTTGAAAAAGGAACTGGGGGTGAAATTCAGCTCACAGATTCGATCGCACGACAAGTAGGATTAGAACCATTAAACGGGTTCAAATTCGATGGTCAGCGATTTGATTGTGGTAGTAAGATTGGTTTTTTAGAAGCCAATATAGCCTATGCGTTGAGGCGTGAGGATCTCAGAGAGCCCATACAACAGTTTATTCAAAAAATGATTTAGGTACCAAGAATTATGCAAATTGCGATGATAGGTGCAGGATATGTAGGTCTCGTTACTGGAGCTTGTTTTTCCGAATTTGGCGCCAACGTAACTTGTGTAGATAAAGACGTAAATAAAATTTCCACCCTAAAGGAAGGGAAGATACCTATTTTTGAACCAGGGCTCGAAGCATTGGTTCAATCAAATGTCCAGTCAAACAGGTTGACGTTCACTAATGATCTTAAGACAGCTGTAGAGAAAGCAGATGCTGTTTTCATTGCCGTTGGAACTCCAAGCCGCCGTGGCGATGGGCATGCGGACCTAAGTTTTGTTTTTTCTGCCGCCGAGGAAATAGCGCATGCGCTAAGCAACTATACTCTAATCGTCACTAAATCTACAGTTCCAGTCGGTACTGGTCGCCAAGTGGCGGAGAAAATTCGTCGAATTTGTCCTGAAGCTGATTTTGACGTCTGTTCCAATCCAGAGTTTTTACGGGAAGGCGCTGCAATAAATGATTTCATGCGGCCAGATAGGGTAGTTATCGGGGCTGACACAGATAGAGCACGAAAAATGATGCGTGAAATATATCGCCCCTTATTCCTCAGAGAAACGCCAATAGTATTTACTGACCTAGAGACGAGCGAACTCACGAAATATGCTGCAAACTCATTTCTTGCAACAAAAATTACTTTTATTAATGAAATCGCTGATCTATGCGAAAAGCTTGGCGCAGATGTTCACGATGTAGCAAAGGGAATTGGACTAGACGGGCGAATTGGATCTAAGTTTCTTCACCCAGGACCTGGATATGGCGGATCATGTTTTCCAAAAGATACTCTCGCATTAGTCCAAACAGCCACTAAGGCCGATTCTCCCCTTCGGATTGTAGAAGCAGTCGTAGAAGTAAATGATAAAAGAAAAAAATCTATGGCAAAAAAGATTATAAACGCGTGTTCAGGAAATGTTAATGATAAAACTCTAGCCATATTGGGGGTTACGTTTAAACCGAATACAGACGATATGAGAGATGCTCCCAGTCTTGATATAATACCTACCCTTCAATCAGAAGGAGCAAATATCAACGCTTATGATCCAGAAGGCATGCATGAAGCAAAATCAGTGTTGAAAGATGTTTCTTGGTGTAATGATGCATACGAGGCTATGGCCGGCGCCGATGCTGTCGCTATATTGACGGAGTGGAATGAATTTAGGGGGCTTGATCTGCCTCGGATTAAATCATTGTTGAAGCACCCGATAGTTATAGATCTGAGAAATATATACAATCCAGAAGAGATGAGAGATGCAGGTTTTATCTATTCCTGTGTAGGCAGAAAGAGATAGGAACAGATATTTAAATGTCTATCAAACATTATTTTCATGAATCGTTGCTACGCGAATACGATATACGAGGTATCGTTAATGAAACTCTATTTGAAGCAGATGCCTTCATAATAGGAAAAATATTTGGAACGCGAGTTCTTGAAAATAATGGGCGTTCTGTCGCTATTGGACGAGACGGTCGTCACAGCTCTATCAAGATGGAAACTGCTTTGGTAGAGGGACTGCAATCCGCAGGAGTTGATGCTCACAAAATCGGCGAATGCCCGACCCCGCAATTATATTATGCCACACACACGCTCAAGATGGGCGGAGGGATTATGGTTACAGGTTCGCATAACCCGCCAAACTATAATGGTTTTAAAATGATGTTAGGCACTAGACCGTTTTTTGGTTCTGATATCAAGGATATGGCCAAGACAGCTGCGACAGGTGACTATAAATCAGGACTCGGTAAAGTCATCAAAACGGATATTTTCTCTAACTATATCGATAGGCTTTTGTTAAACATCAATCTAAAAAAACAACTATCTATTGTTTGGGATTGCGGGAATGGATCCGCAGGACCCGCTGTTGAAGCATTATGTAAACGCCTGCGGGGAAAACATAAAATTCTTTTTTCGGAAGTAAATGGTGATTTCCCTAATCATCATCCAGATCCAACAGTTGAAGAGAACCTTGAGACACTAATTGCTTCTATAAAATCTGAAAACGCCGACTTGGGTATCGCATTCGATGGAGATGGAGACCGAATAGGCATCGTTGATAATCATGGGGAAATCATTTGGGGGGATCAATTACTTGCCATTCTGGCCGAAGATGTTCTTGTCGAAAGAAACGGAGCAATAATAATAGGGGATGTTAAAGCCAGCAAGGTCTTATTTGACCAAATTGCAAAACTTGGAGGCAAACCTCTGATGTGGAAGACTGGTCACTCATTAATTAAAACTAAAATGAATGAAGTCGATGCCCCATTGGCCGGTGAAATGAGTGGCCACATTTTTTTTCGTGATAAATATTTTGGATTTGACGACGCTCTTTATGCTGCTGTCAGGATCATAGAATTGTTAGATAAAAGAGATGAAAAGTTATCGTCAATTAGGGCTAAATTACCCAGAATGGTAAATACACCGGAATTACGGTTTGACTGCGCCGAAGATGAGAAGTTTATTGTTGTTGAAAAAGCGAAAGACTACCTTCAAAATAAAGGGAATGTTTCCGTATCAACTATTGACGGTGTGCGAGTATCCGGAACCCATGGTTGGTGGCTTCTACGCGCCTCAAATACGCAAGCCGCTCTCGTTGCAAGATGCGAAGCGGACACACCTAAGAATTTAGATCTCATCAAAAAAGAACTCAAAGACCTGCTAGAGAATATTGGGATTTTGGAAACTAATTTTTGACCTGACATCCGTCATTAGTTCTTGAGTGGAACTTCGGCCATTTCAACGTCTGCAGGCACTGGAACGCATGGCAAATGTTTGTTTATTAGAATAGTACACGCATCTCTAGCTGCACTTTCTTCAAGTCCTATAACACGAGCACGAAAAATAATTCCATGCGGTCTTTTAACTCGTTCAACTTTACTTAAAGCATGTTCTTTGGTCAGATTAAGATGCGTTTTCGCCAATTTAATAATTGCGTGAGCTGGTTTTGCGCTTGAGTATGCGCCAACTTGAATGCCCCAGTTTTCTTTCTTACTGCCAAGATTTAAGGGAGGTTTGACGATTGCCGTAATCCTATATTTCGGATTGATCATCGGTGTTGGCGGTTTAAATTTTGCCAAGCGAGTTGCTTTAACAAAACTTTTATCCAGTAACCTAACCATATGCCGGTCGCGTCGCTTCCCCGATTTACCACCGAAAACTGCTCCAATAAGATGTCGGCCATTTCTCTTTACAGATGCAACCAAATTATAGCCTGAAGCATTAGTATATCCGGTTTTTATACCATCTGTGCCCGTATATCTGCCAAGAAGCATATTATGATTACGAAATGTTCTACCCCGGTATCTGAATTTTTTCGTCTTGAAATAACGATAGAACTCTGGGAAATCCCTTTTTATTACAACTGCTAATCGCACCATATCGCGCGCAGTACTGACTTGCCCTCTGTTTGGCAGACCGGATGCGTTTCTAAAGATGGTGCGCCGCATCCCAATAGTTTTTGCTTTGCGTGTCATAAGTTTGGCAAATTTAAGTTCCGTTCCAGCCATATTTTCTGCAACCACTGTCGCAACGTCATTAGCAGAACGGGTGACTAGTGCAAGTATGGCATTATGAACAGATATAGTTTGGCCCACTTTCAAACCTAATCGCGTTTGCGGTTGACGTGAAGCCCGCCGCGAAACTTTCAATCTCGTTTTTAAGTTCCATTTTTTACGGTCCAACGCGTCAAAAACCATATACAGGGTCATGATTTTGGTTAGTGATGCCGGATAATTTTTAGTATCAGCATTCCTAGAGTATAACTCTGTCCCAGTTTCCGCATCAATGACCAAGGATGCGTATTTCGCTTCTGATAGGCTGGGCATGAAAACAACCCCCAAAGCAAAGAGAAACAATATTAGCACTGCCTTTGGTAATCCCATAGTATTAGAATCACCTTTGCATATCGTAGATTTTTTTAAATACAGCCTTATCAACGATTTAGCACCGATCTTGAATATTAAGCACGATTCGAGAAACATTAACTCAAATATTAGCTAATGTCCATAACCTGTTGTAAAATAGCATACTTTTCTGTTTTGGAAAACTAAAGCGATGGTAAATTTATTTTTAAAACTCATGTTTCACCCATTAACCGCTAGTTCACGGACGCGACGAGATAAAAAATTTAAGCCACAAGTTTACAAATCTCACAAAAAAAATACTTTTTTTATTCTGATTACCACCCTAAGCCCTTTCATAAATCTCAAAACATCTCATATAATAATAAACAGTACATTTCTTAATTGAAAGATGCTTATGAGCGAAGAAAATAATAATAACGTTGATGGTAACTCCAAAAACGACACCGGAGTTATCGAAAAGACGAAACAGAAAACCAAAAAACCATCGATGTATAAAGTGGTAATGCTGAATGATGATTACACACCCATGGAATTTGTAGTCCATGTGCTGGAACGTTTTTTCTCGAAAACGAGAGATGAAGCAACTAACATAATGCTGCATGTTCACCAAAAGGGTGCTGGGGTTTGCGGTGTATTTAGTTTTGAAATTGCGGAAACTAAGGTGGTTCAAGTCATGGATTGTGCCCGCGAAAACCAGCACCCCCTTCAATGTACTATAGAAAAGGCATAAAAAATGCTGTCTAAAAATTTGGAAGATGCACTGCATCGGGCACTCGATTATGCCAACGAACAAAAACATGAGTTCGCCACATTGGAACACCTCCTACTCGCTCTAACCGATGATGAAGATGCACGGAAATTGTTGTCAGCCTGTGACGTAAAAATCGATATACTGTCAGGAGCTTTACATAAATATATTAGAGAGGACCTCGCTCACCTAGTTGGCTTGAGCGAAGCTGAAGCGAAACCAACAGCTGGGTTCCAACGTGTCATTCAACGGTCCATTATTCACGTTCAATCTTCTGGTCGAGCTGAGGTGAATGGGGCTAATATTATTGTGGCACTTTTTTCCGAACGAGAAAGCCATGCTGTTTTTTTTCTGCGTGAACAAGATATGTCGCGGTTCGATGCTGTAAATTTTATATCGCATGGGATCGAAAAAAGGATCTCTAATTCTGAGGCAAACCCAAATGTGAGCAGTGAAGGTGACGAAGAGGGTAACCACGGTAACAAGAGCGGTACCGAGGCCCTCGATGCTTACTGTGTTGATCTTAATGCAAAGTCTAACTCAGGGCACATAGATCCATTGATAGGCCGAAGCTTTGAGGTTGAAAGAACTATCCAGATATTATGTCGCCGAACTAAGAATAATCCACTTTATGTCGGGGATCCAGGAGTTGGAAAAACTGCTATCGCAGAGGGCTTAGCAAAAAGGATTACCGAAAAAAATGTCCCGGATGTTCTGGCTGACACGACTATCTACTCTCTCGACATGGGTTCGCTTCTAGCTGGAACGCGTTACCGAGGGGACTTTGAAGAAAGATTGAAAGCTGTAATCGCTGAGATTGAAAAGAAGTCGGAAGCCATTTTGTTTATCGATGAGATCCATACCATTATCGGAGCAGGTGCTACTTCTGGCGGAGCAATGGATGCTTCGAATTTGCTAAAACCTGCTCTTCAGGGTGGGCGGTTAAGGTGTATAGGATCTACCACC
>PAQA01000063.1 GCA_002709155.1 Rhodospirillaceae bacterium | reverse complement strand
TTGAATCATTTCCATCAAGTCCTAGACCCATATTTAAAACCACCTTTTCAATTTTAGGTCCCATATTTAAATTTTTAAAACCTAATTCTGATTTTAATGCAGGTTGTATTTCTTTAAAATATAGTTCTTTTAATCTTGGTAACATTATTAATTTTAAAATTATAAGTAGATCGGTAGATTTTTTTGAAATGCAAATAGACGTGGAAGTAAATCATATCAAGCATCTTAAAAATATAATAGCAGCACTGAGAGCAACACCGGTGATAAGTTCTGTTGAACGAGCAAGAGGTTGATCAGATCATAAACTCAAATTATTTAGACTATAACTAGAAAAATTTAGGGAATGAAAACTGAGTATTACTATGACTAGTATAAAAATGAAGATTACGTTAATTGATAATGTGTTGAACAAAAAATCTTCTGCGTTTAGGACGTAAAATATGAACTATTTGAGACTTGGGGTTAATATAGATCATGTTGCAACCGTGCGGAATGCAAGAGGTGGTGAGTCCCCGGATCCTATTAAGGCTGCACTGATAGCTCAAAATGCTGGTGCTGACGGTATAACGGCGCATTTGAGAGAAGACCGTAGGCATATAAAAGATAAGGATATAGAGCGATTAATGGCGGAAATAGAATTGCCTCTCAATTTTGAAATGGCGGCAACTAATGAAATGAAAGATATAGCTTTAAGATTAAAGCCAAATGCTGTCTGCATAGTTCCGGAAAAAAGAATGGAAATAACTACAGAGGGCGGGCTTGATTTAATAAGTCAATTTGATCGATTAAAATCAATATGTCATCAATTAAATGATAATGGTTTACGTATATCGCTTTTTATTGAACCAGACTTAAGGCAAATAGAGACAGCTGCGAGATTAGAGGTGCCAGTGATTGAGTTGCATACTGGGACATACAGTGAATTGAGAGCTGATAATAAGAAAAATGAATTGAAAAGGATACAAAGAGCGGTCGATTACGCTAACGAGCTAGGGATAGAGTGTCATGCTGGTCACGGTTTGAATTATGAAAATGTTGGGCAGATAGCCTCTATTAAGAAAATAACTGAGTTGAATATAGGTCATTTTCTAATTGGGGAAGCTATTTTTTTAGGATTAACAAATGCTATAGACAAAATGAAACGTATTATGGCCGAGTCTAGAAAAATTGAAGTCTAAAATAGTGATTCTCCAAATAATAAACATGCTTTGTAGGTTGAGATGATAATAGGTATTGGAAGCGATCTTGTAGATATTAATAGAATAAAAAAGTCTGTTGACCGTTTTGGAAATAGGTTCATAAACCGTATTTTCACCGGTGAAGAGCGTTTGAAAGCAGATAGCAGCGGTAACCGGATAGCGATTTATGCTAAACGTTTTGCTGCTAAGGAAGCTGCGTGGAAAGCATTAGGAGATGGTTATCGAGGGGGAATAAAATGGAAAGAACTTGCGGTGGTTAATAATGAACACGGTAAGCCAATATTATCCTTTTCAGGAAGTGCGGCAAGTATACTAGATGATTTGACCCCATCCGGTATGATACCCAGAATTGATCTAAGTTTATCTGATGAACCACCCCTTGCTCAAGCGTTGGTGGTAATTTCAGCGGAACTACAAAGTAAATAGGATTTTTTAAGTATACAATAATAGAGAAATATCGGTCACTATCGAATACGGACATTATCTGCTCTTACTTTGAAGAGGAAAACGATTGGAGCGACAGTGTTACTTTGTGATTTTATTGATGTGGTGAGTACCAATATTTGAGAGAAACGGATAAAACGCCCAAAATGAAACCATCTCCCCCTGAAAAAACCACTGGTATTTGGGAATTTTTCAAAACCATTATAACTGCCGTTTTTATAGCAGTGATTATAAGAACCTTTGCATATGAACCGTTTAATATTCCATCTGGCTCTATGGTCCCAACTCTTTTAGTCGGCGATTATCTATTTGTTTCGAAGTTCTCCTACGGGTATAGCAAGTTTTCACTTCCATTCGCGCCCCCACTATTTTCAGGGCGAATTTTGGAAAATAAACCTCAAAGAGGGGATGTCTTTGTTTTTAAAAAACCAACCAACACCAAAATAGACTACATCAAAAGATTGATAGGTATGCCAGGCGAGACAATCCAAATAGTAAATGGTTTGGTCCTCATCGATGGTAAACCGGTTGTTAGGAAAAAGATACTAGGTCTTGAGAAAATGGACGCTTTTGGGCGGAAAATCAGCGTTCCCCAGTATCTGGTGACGCTACCTAATGGGGTACAGCACAGGGTAATTGAATTGCTCGGGGATAAAGGGCCTGCAGATAATACAGGTATCTTTACAGTGCCCAAGGGCCACTATTTCATGATGGGTGATAATCGAGATAATTCGGTAGATAGTAGAGATAAAAATGTAGGGACTGTGCCGTTAGAAAATTTGGTTGGACGGGCAGAGATTTTGTTTTGGGCTTGGGACCCACGATGGTCCTGGTGGGAAATCTGGAATTGGCCAAAGGCTATTCGCTTTAGCCGTATTTTTGATTTAATTCAATGACGGAGAAAGTATTTTATCGGAATGCACTTGAGTGTAAGTTGGGTTATAAATTCAAGGACCCTGAGTTACTTCGTCAAGCCGTAACTCATGCTAGTTTAGAAAGATCATCTTGGAATGTTTATGAGCGGCTCGAGTTTTTAGGCGACCGAGTTCTGGGCTTAGTTATAGCGCACAAGCTATTAGAGCGGTTCCCTAAGGAACGCGAAGGAGATATAGCTCGGCGGTACGTGCAGTTAGTTCGGCGTGAGGCCCTTGCAAATATTGCTAAAGAAATAACGTTTGGGGATTATCTGTTAGTCTCCGATGGAGAAGAAGCATCTGGGGCGAGAGAAAGTCATACAATTTTATCCGATGCTCTCGAAGCAGCTATAGGGGCGTTATACTTAGATGGTGGAGTGGAAGCTGCGAGTAAATTTATACACAAGTATTGGGAGCCATTAATAGAACGCGAGATAAAGCCTCCTTTAGATGCAAAAACTGCGTTACAGGAATGGGCCCAAATGAAACGTTATGAACTTCCAAAGTATACTGTAGTATCGCTTGCTGGCCCGGCCCATTCACCAGAGTTTACAATAGAGGTTTCATTAAAAAATCATAAACCAAGACAAGGCGTTGGGCGATCAAAACGGAGGGCTGAACAAAAGGCTGCTGAGTTATTGTTAGACGACCTGAAATCAGGTGAGTAAGTAATGAGTAATGATTCAACTAAAGCTGGTTTTGTTGCGGTTATTGGAGCGCCTAACGCGGGTAAGTCAACTTTAGTGAATCACCTCGTGGGATTTAAGGTTTCAATAGTTACTCATAAGGTGCAAACAACCAGAACTAGAATTAGAGGAGTTTGTATGCATGGTGTATCGCAGATTATATTTGTCGATACACCCGGAATATTTGAACCCAAAAGAAAATTAGACCGAGCAATGGTTGACGCAGCCTGGTTAGGAGCGGATGACGCAGATTTGATTGTTTTTTTATATGATGTAACCCGACGGGAAGTAGATAGTGATACAAGTCGTATTGTAAGTGGATTAAAAAATAATAATAAAGAAGCAATTTTAGTTCTAAATAAAATCGACTTAGTGAAATCAGAACTACTTCTTCCAATTACTAAACGATTTCAAAAAGAGAATATTTTTTCTGATACCTTTATGGTCTCCGCTGAAAATGGTAGTGGCTGTGAAAAACTATTAGAATATTTATCTGCAAGAATGCCATACAGCCCCTGGTTGTATCCAGAAGATGAGGTCTCGGATCTGCCCCAACGACTGTTAGCCGCTGAAATAACTCGAGAACAAGTGCTTCTCAAATTACATCAGGAGTTGCCGTATGGAGCTACAGTCGAAACGGAAGAGTGGACCGAAAGGGATGATGGTGCGATTGTTATAAATCAAATCATCTATGTTCAACGCCCTGGGCATAAGAAGATTGCTTTGGGCCGTCATGGTAGCATGATTAAGGCTATAGGAAAGGCATCACGACATGAGCTTCAAGTTTTATTGAATCGGACGGTTCATCTTTTTCTCTTTGTCAAAGTTAGAGAGAACTGGATGGAGGATCCCGATCGTTATGCGTTATGGGGTCTTGATCCTAATGCATAAATTATCATGATTGAATGGCAAGATGATGCAATTGTGCTAAGTGTCCGGCCCTATGGAGAATCCTCTTTCATCGTATTGGCCTTGACAAAAGAAAGAGGTAAGCACGCTGGACTAGTTAGGGGAGTAAAATCCCAAACCGCTCGAGGGGGATTGCAACCTGGTAACTTCGTGAAATTAACGTGGAGGGCACGGCTAGTTGATCACCTCGGCGTTTTTCAAATAGAGCTGGTAAAAAGCAACGCCATTATTTTTTTTGATGACCCTTTGAAACTTTCCGGTTTAACCGCTGCTTTGTCGGTTTGTGAACAAGCACTTCCAGACCGTGAGAAGCTACTTCCCGTTTTTGAGGCCTTATTAATTTTGATTGAACACATAAAAGAGCAGGAAGAAATTATTTGGATAGCCACTTATATTCGTTGGGAAATCGGGTTTTTAGGAGCGTTGGGGTTTAGTTTGGAATTGAGCAACTGTACCGTTACAGGAACTAATGATGATTTAAGCTTCGTAAGTCCCAAAACCGGTAGGGCTGTATCAAGAGAAATAGGCTTAAAATATAGTGCAAAATTGTTAAAGTTACCTGCCTTTTTAACATCAAAGGGATTTGAAAGACCTACTGAATTTATCGATGGACTAAACCTGACCAGTTATTTTTTGCGCCGCCATGTTTTCGCTGCTTTTAACAAGCCAACGCCCGGCGCTCGAGAAAATTTTCAGGATCGCGTTCAAAAAAAGTACGGTGACTCAGTTTGCGCAACCCATGATTCATAAGATTTTATGAAATAACTAGACTACAATGTGGGTTTAGAATCAATTTTACGCAATTCAGGAAGAAGCTCGTTTGACATTAATGACATGCTGTCAAGGGCTATCTGTCCCGGCATTCCTACCCAATGAGTCCTAATGATAAGGTGGTTCATACCAAACTCTTCCCAGTAGGGACGGAGTTCTTCGAAACAATCTTCGGGTGAACCAAGAATAAAACGACCTTTGACCAAATCTTCAAACTCCTGATCGAAAGTTTCATTATCTGGCATAACTTTATCCTGGCCCCATGTCGCATAATCTTTATATTTTCCAAATAAGTATGGGCCAGCAACCTGCATCGCGGTTGCCTTGTTTTTCGCACAGAATATTTCCTTCATAATAGGTAGCTCTTTAGGTGCTGTTTTATTCGCCGCTCTGAGAGCATCATTATAAACACCCATATGTCTGCGGATCGTCTCAAGTTGAGAATGGGGATTCACGAACCATGCGTCGGACATTCGAGCCGCTCGCTCTATAGCTTTATCATTATTTGCTGCGAGCCATATTGGTGGGCTTGGTTTCTGTATTGGGCGAATATTCATGCGAACATTGTTCAAAACACAAGTTTCACTGTTATGGGATACATTGTCCTCAGTCCACAGTCTCTGGACGAGTTCTAGGTATTCTTCAAATCGTGCCACGCGTTTTCCTTTTGGAACAGCAAATGCATCGAACTCCGTGTCTCTATAGCCTAGGCCCACACCAAAAATTAGCCTTCCCCGGGATAACACATCAAGACTGGCTACTGTTTCGGCCGTGTACACCGGATTGTGCAGATTCAGAAGTAGAATGCCCAGAGCAATATGCATGTCTCCCGCTTCCGGTATTAAACGACTTAAAAATGGAACCAGTTGAAGCTGTTGATTATTACCTTCATTCAAGTAATGTTGTCCTGATAGAAGGGTATCCCATCCATTATCTCGAGCATGGTGAACCATCTGTATTTGTTCATCGAGAGCTTTCACCATGTCGGTAGTTGTGAACTGTTGATTAGTTAAAAAAAGTCCAATTTTCATTGGTCTGCTCCAGTTAAATCGATCGCAACTGTTGAGATACTACAATACTACTTTTAGTTTAGTTATTATTATGGTGATATTTCGTTGATCATGACTTTCATTTATAAAACTGGTCCAAAAAGTTTTGGGGCTAATAAGGGAATACTAAATGCGTAAGATTAAAAACGTTGGTGTTATTGGTGCTGGCCTGATGGGGCATGCTTTGACGTTGGTTCACGCGATCGGAGGCTGTCAAATCAAAATGCAGGATATTAGTAGCACGCAACTTTCGATAGGTATGGGCTTAATTGAAAATGCATTGGATACGTTAATTTTGGCAGAAGTGGCATCTGAAAAAGATCGAGCAAAAATTCTTGGAAGAATCCAAACTGTCGAAAAACTTGAGGAAGCTGTGATGGACGCAGACCTGGTTGTTGAGGCAGTAGTTGAAAATGTTGAAGTTAAGACCACAATCTTTGGTGAAATAGACAAAGCGGCCGATTTAGATGTCATAATCGCAAGCAACACGTCGAATCTTGATATTTTTCCGCTAGTACCAGAACGTCGGTTGAAAAAGTGCCTCATTGCGCATTGGTATACCCCGCCATATATAATCGACTTAGTTGATCTAGCTGCAGGTCCCAAAACAGACCCGGCGCTGCTCAACGTTATGGAAGACTTCTATTTAACGATAGGAAAGAAGCCCGTCTTATTCGAAAAATTTATCAGTGGCTATGTAGCCAATAGGTTGCAGGCGGCTATGGGGTTGGAGATAACCAAATTGTTAGATGAGGGTTGGGCTACACCAAGTGCTATAGATGATTCGGTTAAATATGGTCTCGCTTTACGGATGGCCCTTATGGGTAGCCTTATGAAAGCGGATTTTACCGGGCTGGATATGATGCAACGTGGGATGGCAAATAGAACCTACGACCCGCCTATTCCAAAAGGGAATAGCCCAACTTTAGATGAGTTGATAAAATCTGGTCGTGGAGGAGTTATGAGTGGCGCGGGCTATTTTGACTATGGAGACCTAACCGCTTCGGAACTATTCAAGAATAGAGACATTGGTCTCTTGAGGTTGAAAAGGGAGGTCGCTCAGATTGAAGGAAAGTATCCTTTGGGAAAAAAAACCTAAGCGAATTTCTTTCCTTCTACGTTTCTGAGTAAGCCATGAGCTAAACCATAAAATCGAAGTTCGGCTCTACAATCCCCTAAAGTTAGGCACTCTTCGTTCAGCGACTGCTCTAATCCCTTCCTTGAAATCTTCAGTTGCTCTAAGTTTATTCTGCACAACGAGTTCATGATCAGTCGCTTTTCTCACACGATCGGCGAGACCTTGTCTCATGGTCGCTCTGGTTTCTATCACTCCTAAAGGTGAATTTTCCGCGATTTCTTCAGCTAAACTTATCGCGGACTGGCGCACTTCATCTAACGGAACTAGCATATCGGCTAAGCCCCATTGATATGCTTCCTCTCCTTTTATTCTTCGGCTCGTGTAAAACATAAGAGATGCTTTTTGGTGACCAATAAGGGATGGTAGGGTATGTGTTAATCCGAATCCTGGATGGAAGCCTAGTCTCGTGAAATTTGCTGCAAATCGGGCCTCTGGGCATGCGACTCTGAAGTCGGGAACCAAGGATAATCCAAACCCGCCTCCAATAGCAGCTCCTTGTATTGCCCCCACTATTGGTGTCTTTGTAGCAAATAATCGGACAGCTTCGACATACAAATGAGAAGAACGATCCGCTGTATCTGATCCACCATTTTGATTTGAACTCGTTCCGTCAGAGTTAAAATTAGCACCGGCGCAGAAAGATTTACCTTGTGCACATAGAACAGCGGCTCGAAGATTAGAATCCTCATCCACTCCTTCCATGGCGCTAGCGATTTGCTGTATTAAAGAATAATCAAAAAAATTATGAGGTGGTCGTTGAATTTCAATTATTGCCACATGCCCTTGAATGGTTACCTCGATATCGTCAAAAGATTCATTGTGTACCATGATTACTCTCCATATTTAGAACATCAGTGTTGTTGGTGTTTGAACATTAGCGCGTCTATGACTGTAACTCCCTGTCCTTTTGAGTGAACAAGAACAGGATTTAGATCTATTTCTCCGATATGGTCATCGGTCGATTCTGCAAAATTTGAGAGGGATGTCATTAAATCGATCAGGGCAGGTACGTCATATTTATCTGCATCTAATAATACCGAACCTTTTAGTTTTTTTAATAAATGATTGCAATCGTCTTTGCCTAATGGAACCGGAGCAAAAGCAACATCTCTTGTTTTCTCGACATTTATTCCACCAAACCCAACCATCAAAATTGGTCCAAAACCCTCCCTGTTATTGATGCCTAGAATAATCTCCAATCCGGGTTCACTCATTTCTTGAATTAAGAATCCATCAATGATTGCTTTGGGAAAATCTTTTGAGATTGCAGATTGCATGGACTTAAATTGTTGGCCAACATCATTAGGACTGGCAATATTAAGCACTACCCCACCGGCTTGTGACTTGTGAGGGATGTCCGGGGATTGGACTTTTAACGCTACAGCTTTGCCAATCGTTTTAGCTGCTTGAATTGCCTCATTTTCCGATTGGACAAGGATGCTTTTTTGGGTTTTAATACCTGCCTCGAGCAATATCGACATGGCTTTGTATTCGACGATACTTTCTGGTGCATTTTTGATTAAATTTAATAATTTCTCTGGATATTGCCTGTCGTTTGATAATGCTTTTCTTTTTTCTAAGAACTTGTCCCGATAGACGGTATAATCATGCATGGTTGCTATCGTCTTAGTACAGTTGCGAAGGTCTGTGAATAGAGGGAAACCTGTTTCCGCTAGTACTTGCGCAGACTCTTGATGGGGTAAAGTATAGCTCCAAAACATAATGGGTTTATTAGTTGTTCTAGATACTTCCGATAATTTCTCTTTTTCTGACACTAACTTATGAGAAACCCTTGTTGACGCAATTGTGACTACCGTATCCACATTGGAAGCTTCAGCTATCATTTCGCTGATCCGTGCATACCCAATTTGATTTATAACACCTGCTGTGCCATCCACCGGATTTTGTGATGTTCCATAACTTGGCAGGTATTGATCTATATTGGCTCGCGTAGTGTTATCTAATATCGGAACCTCTAAACCATTAGAGGCACAACTATCAGCCATCCACCCGCCTCCACCGCCTGATGCTGTGAATATTCCAACTCTTTTTCCAGACGGAGGGCGATCACCAAAATACACAAAGCCTGCGGCAATATCGACTATTTCTTCAATATCAGAGCCCTCGATTATTCCATACCGTTCGAATATTGATTTATAGATTTGATAAGAACCCGCTAATGAAGCAGTGTGCGAGGCTGCTGCTCTTATACCAGCATCTGAATGACCTATTTTGGTGACAATTATAGGTTTCCCAGCACTTAACGCCTTTTCAGCTACATATGACAATTTTGAGGGTGTCTTAACGTCCTCCATAAACATTAAAAATATATCAGCTTCGTCTGAATCAATTAAATATTCAACAATATCGAGGCTCTCCAGACATGCTTCGTTGCCTGTTGTGATGACATAACTGAAGGGTAAATTTTTTGGCCGCCCTCTATCGTAAAACGAAAAGCCCATTCCTCCACTTTGCGCGATTACAGCGATCCGTTTTTTTGCTGGCCATGAAGGCATGAGTTCAATATTTTCTCCATCAACAGCCGGACTAAACGTTGGGCATAATTTCAAGGTCATATTGGCGTAACCCTCAGAATTAGGCCCACTTATAACCATATTGGTGCGTTTAGAAATATCCAGCAATTTCTTTTGGAACAAATCGCCATCTTCTGAACTATCCTCGGCGAATCCGGACGACAAAATCAGAGCAGATTTAACCCCATGCTTTGCACAGTCCTCAAGCGTATCAGCTACATAAATAGCGGGTATTATAAGAACAGCAAGATCTACTTGTTCTGGAACATCACTGATGGTGGGAAAGGCCTTCAGTCCCATTATTTCGGGGTGTGATCTACTAATTGGAAAGACTTTCCCTTCAAAATCGTGGCAAAGAAGTACCTTCATAATACGGCCACGCAGACTTGTGGTGTCGGGAGATGCACCTATTACTGCTACTGTTTTAGGTGATAAAAATGCGGAGAGATCTGCCATCTATGAAACCTAAATTAACGGAGACCTAAGCCGCGAGCAATGATCCCGCGTAGGACTTCTGTTGTTCCGCCCTGGATGGTAAGTTTTGGCGCGATGTTGGTTGCATATTGTAGCAATTCATCAAAATTCGACCTGTTGCTGGGCGTGTCGTCTACGAATGCAGCTAAGTCTCTTGCCTTTGCTGGTAAACTTTGTTCCCAAATCGTTCCAACATCTTTAACAATGGAGCCTTCTATTACGGGTTCTTTTCCTGCCTGCAACATTCCGTTTACTGAAACAGACATGCGCCTCAGCGTGTGAAGTTGTGCGACTAGTCTTCCGATACCTTCCGCTGCCCTCGCGTCAGGTTTTTGTCCGATAACACGAACAAGTTCGGGTAATACATAGAAGGTTTCTAAAAAGCGCTCTGGACCGCTCCTTTCGTAGGCAAGTTCGCTGGTTGCTTGCTTCCAGGCAGAGTCTACCTCTCCTAGTAGATGGTCATCGGGGATAAACAAGTCTTCGAAGAGCACTTCATTAAAATCATGCTTACCTGCCATATTGCGAACTGGGTTAACAGTGATCCCCGGTTGTTTTAGGTTAACCAGAAACTGCGTTAGCCCGTGACGCCGATTTTCTTTGGTAGGCGGGGAGGTTCTGAAAAGCCCGATCATATACTCAGCTTGATGTGCATTCGAAGTCCATAATTTAGTCCCGTTGATCAAATAACCACCGTCGGTTCGCGTAGCTTTAGTGCTTGCCGCAAATAGATCAGATCCAGAATTTGGCTCACTCAAACCTATGCAAAAACAGCAGTCACCTGCTGTAATCTTAGGCAAAATGTCCTCTTTTATATGCTCCTCCGCGTATTTTAAAAGAACAGGTCCACTTTGTCGGTCAGCTGTAAAATGAGATGTGACGGGGGCGTTTTGGCTTCGAAATTCTTCCGTGACAACGTACCTTTCTAAAAAGCTTCTCTCATGCCCGCCATATTTTTTTGGCCATGTCATCCCTATCCAGCCACGTGCACCCACTCTTTTACTGAACTCTCTATCAAAACCACTCTTCATAATCGTGCGGTGGGGATCAAAACCTCCATTGGCAATCTCCTCGGAAAGGAAGTCACGAACCTCTAAACGGAGTTCCTCGGCTTCAGGAGGTAGACGGATTGGATCAAATTGTATAGCTTGTGACATTTATAGCTCCTTACTACGTTTGCATATTACCGGGCAGTTAAAAGTGGCCATAGTTCATCTGCCCCTCTTTCGGCAACCATTTCTCCTAACTCAACGGCCCACTCGCTTTCGCTTCCAAAATCGTCTCTCCAATCCCATAGCCTTTGAGTGTAGCGATGCAGAATGTGTTCTTCTGTAAAGCCGATAGCGCCGTGGACTTGATGGGCTATCGCCGCAGCCTCACCCACAGCTTCCCCAGTGCGAATTTTTGCTGAAGAAACTTCAAAAAATACCAGTTCGTTATATTGTGTTGCCGTATTTATAGTATCCATGGCAGAACCGGCCGCAGCGATTGCAACAGCAGTCTCGCTAGCGAGTTTAGCTAGATTATGTTGTACCGCTTGGAATTTTGAAATTTGCTTTTCAAAAGCGACACGTTCTTGGGCGTAGTCTGTAGCTAGTTTTAATATACTTTGAAGAGCGCCACTTATTTGCATTGAGCGAATTGTTGCACCCATAATACAAAACTCCTGCCCAGAAAAATTATCAGGAGCGGGCGCAATTTTGATTGGAGTTGTGTTCGAAAACGTTATCGTATCTCTCCCATCTCCTGATAGACCAGGGTTACCTTTTATTATGCAATCTTTACCTGATACCAGAGATATATGAGGTACTTCTTCTTTATAAGCGAGTACAACAATATATTCCGCAAGATTCCCAAACGGGATCCCAAAAGCTTCCCCTACTAGTCTATTATCTTCTGTCATTTGTATTTTATCTCTTGGGCGAGTAGGGGCGACAGTCATCATGCCGCTTGGGCACTCAACGTTCGACCTCGACAACAGCCAACCTGCTAAAAGTGTTTCACCTAAAGGAATTGGAGCAGCAAATTTACCTGCTAGTTCCAAAATAGAAAATCCATCTGCTAACGACGCACCGCTTCCTCCATTGTCGGCGGGAACCCATGCAAGTGTTAATCCAGATTCTTCTAAAGCGGACCATAGTGCAGAACGCCAATCATCGGTCGCTGCTGAATTCAGAGTTTGCGGATCACTTAAATCCTCAAAAATTTTGGTTGTTGCATCAATTAATAAAGAATCAACTTCGGACATTTACACGCCTTTATAATTTAATACTTTTGATAGAATAGCCATTAGGTAAAGCTGCGGCCATCACATCAATAATATGAGACGATTTTATTGATATATCAGTTTAATTTTGGTTGCCAGAAAACGGAGTATTAGCATTTCTTCCCAGTATTTTGAGTCTAACAAAATTTAGCAAGCTTATAACACCGTATTCTCTCACACGAGCCCTATCACCCGGTAGCTGTGTGCTTTGAGCTTCTACGTGATCGCCAAAAGCTATCCCGAGATGAACTGTTCCTACCGGCTGTCCCTCTTGTTCTGATGGACCGGCCACTCCCGTAGTCGATATGCCTACATCAGCTTTAAGCGCCTCCCTAACACCTTCCGCCATCGCTCGCGCGCAGTCAGGTGTCACAACGGGTCCATTTGGAACGTTCAATAAATCGTATTTAACTTCGCTCGCATAGGAGACTATCCCTCCCTTAAGCACATCACTGGAGCCAGGAATTGCTGTCAATCTAGCGCTTACCATTCCTCCCGTTACAGATTCAGCAATAGCTATTGTTAAGTTTCGTTGTCTTAGTAAATTTAGAACAACAGATTCCATTGTTTCCTCATCAGTTCCAAAAATATAATCTCCTATGATATCCCGTACAGCCATCTCTTCTTTTGCTAATGCCTCGGAAGCAGCCTCTTCAGAAACTTCTTTAACGGTTAACCTGACCTTCAGTCCCTCAATTCCGCTGGCTTGGAATGCTATCGTTGCGCCACCATTTTGGTCCAAATAAGCCATGCGCTCTGTTAACATTTCGTCCAAGCCAGATTCTGTTTGACCCCATGTCTTTAATACGCGACTTTTTATGACAGAGGTTATTCCCGAGCGCTTTTTCATATCAGGCAAAACACATTCAGTTATCATCATTTTCATTTCAAATGGGACGCCAGGTACAGCATAGATCACTTTATCCCCAACAGGGCAAATTAGGCCAGGTGCCGTACCTGGCATTTGTGGTATCGTGAAACCACCATCAGGAATATCGGCCTGGCGTAAATTATTTTCTGACATAACTCGACCACGAGATTCGAATCGATGTCTTATTCTATCGGCGATCTCGTCGTCACGTGTTAATCCAACCTGCATAACATCGGCAATCACTTCTCGAGTTATATCATCTTGTGTTGGCCCTAGACCGCCACTGACTATAACAGCATCGGAGCGATGTAGCGCTTGCTGTATTGTATCTTGCATGCGTTGCCGATTGTCGCCGATTGTGACATGGTACAGACAGTCAATTCCGGACAACGCAAGTTGTTCTCCCAGCCATGCCGCATTTGAATTAACAATTTGCCCCAATAATAGCTCAGTTCCGATAGCTATAAACTCACAACGCATGATGATCTCCAGACTATTATTTAAACATGACTGTTCTCTGGTGGTGTGCCCAGAAAATCAAGAAAAATTTGTAATTGTGCATCAGCCATTTCGTTCCCTTTTTGGATAAAGCAGCCGTTACTTTTTGCAGACTTCAAAAAGGGCGTAAAATTAGGTTTGGTAACGCTGTCAGCTATCATAATTCCGCTACGAAAAGTATATGGATCGATGGGAAGTGGATCATTTTTACTCATTCCCAGGGGGGATGCATTTATAAGTATATCGATCTCTTCTGGACGACTGATGGTATTTTCAAGAATTAAATCAGGGTTTTGTGTCTGTAATTTTGAAAGCAACATATCGCTCTTGTTTTCTTCAATTTCAATCAATGAGAGTTGGGCTGCGTGATGTTCTGCAATGGCATCAGCGATTGCAGACCCCGCGCCGCCACCCCCAATTAATCCAATTTTTTTACCAGTTACGGAGAAACCATTTAACCTCAGCGCAGCAATGAATCCTACTCCATCAGTCATGTCACCGATAAGTTTCCCCGATTTCGCGCGTTTGATTATATTAATAGCGCCGATACGCTGAGCTCTCGGCCTAGGTTCATCAATTAAATCATAGGCTATATTCTTATGCGGAATAGTGACGCAACAACCTAGACAGTTTTCCCATCCTCTTAGCATATCGAAAAAACCCACGATGGCGTTAGGCAATAAATCAAATGGTATCATTGCGGCATCTATATTTTTGCTGCTCAAATATGTATTAAAACCAATAGGTGATCTGACTTGATCTACCGGATGCCCTATCAGGGCATAAAAATGCGAAGTCCCAGATAAAATAGGCGGGTTCATGGAAGCCCTTCGCCTGGAACGTCCACACGCATAGTTTCAATTCTTCCCGATCTATTTGCCGCGATTTCTGGTCCTGAACCAGTATTGGTACAGACAAAAAGCGTCCTTCTATCGTCTCCTCCTAACATGCAAGCATATGCGCCGCGGTCGATTAAAGGAATTCTATTCGTCACTTCACCACCCTCTTTAACTCGAATGACTTCTTTGTTTTGTGGGTCCGCAACCCACACTCCACCTTCTTTATCTAAACAAATACCGTCGGGGTACATTGTTTTTGTCTCTGCGAAAACACGACGCCCACTTAATTTTCCATTTTGACCAATATCGAATGCGGTTAGTCGTTTCCCTCTAGTTTCTGCGATTATTAATGTTTTATTATCGGGGGTGATTACTGTTCCATTTGGAAACCAAAGATCATCAGCGGCGACGCTTGTTTGACCTGATGGAGAAACATAAATCAATGTTGTACTTCTTGGTTGCTCGTTGGCGTGTCTGTTAAACCCGAAATTACCAACATATGCACCGCCCTCAGAATCGACTACGCAATCATTACACCAGTAGTTAGCGAATTTAGATAGATCTGCGTGTTCTACTAAACGATCACCTTCTAGGCGTAAAAGTTTTTGATCTCGCATCGAGACAATTAACAGTTTGTTATCAGGGGTCCAGCCTAAACCAGATGGTTGTTCTGGTACTCTTACGATTGTTGTCCTTTTTCCTTCTTCGTCGACAGTAATGACCTCGTGAGCGTAGAAGTCGGAAAACCAAAGTTTCCGATTATGCCATCTTGGTCCTTCAGCAAAAGTAAGACCTGTTAAAAGTGTAGTCAATTCAGTCATGACGGCGGCTCCAAAGACATCGCATTCATCACGCCGGTAAGGGGAATTTTTTCAATGCCTCTTTGTAGTGAGGTTCATTATCTATTTCTAGTGTGGCAAGAACGCGGACAACACCGCAATAGAATGCGATTGTTAAAACTAAATCGACAAGATGTTCGTTACTTAGGGATCCTGCTAATATCTCAAAGTCAGCATCATTAATTTTAAGGTCTGTGACCATATCGCGTGCAGCCCTTAGGACGGTAGTATCTAATTCGGATAAAGAACTAGGTTGACTGTTCGTCTCAGCGGTAATCGCATGTATATCATCCTCGGAAACGCCAAATTGCTCGGTTCCTAGCCGCACATGGTGAGTATATTCATATTCGCTTTTAGTGAGAAAACCAACTTGAATAATGGCCATTTCACGAAGTCGAGGATCAAGAGTACTTTTATGACGGATATAACCGCCAAGCGTTCCAAATGCCCGTGCTCCTCCTGGACTATTCACCAATTGCCTAAAAAGATTGATAGGGCGTTTAAGTAAATCTCGGTCGCTATCTGCTAACTCATCAACATCTATATAGGGAAGGCGGGCCATGAATATCCTCTTTCTTTTTTATTTAACAATTATCCTCTAGGCTTCGCAGATAAAGAGCAACCCCCATCTACAACCATTAAATGTCCTGTGACGTACCGCGCCCAGTTTGAGGAAAGGTAAACAACGGCCTTGCCTATATCCCAACCCTCTCCCTCTATTTGTACAAGAGAAGCGTTCTGTCTTTGTGATCTATGTTCATCAGACATGCCGGGGGTGTACACCATAGGTGTATAAACTGGTCCCGGTAAAATACAGTTTACCCGAATTCCATCTGCCCCATGGTCCACGGCCATCGCCTGGCTCAGTGAAAGGACGGCTCCCTTAGAAGTCGAATAAACCGTTAATCCCTTTGGCCGCGTGGCTGAGATGGATGAGATATTTACGATTGAGCCACCATCGCCCGAGTCAATCATCGCTGGAATAGCATATTTAGACATCAAAAACATGGGTTTAAGATTTATATCCATCACTCGATCCCAGTGCTCTTCTGTTTCATCGACCACTGATAATTTGCTTCCTATTCCAACATTATTATCGAGTATATCTAATCGGCCCCATTTGCTAATCGCTAAATTCACAACCTTTTCACACTCACTTGATTTCGTGAGTTCAGCGCCGACACTTATCGCCGTTCCTCCGCGTGCCTCAATCATTTCGACTGTTTTGTTTGCTAAAACTTCTTCCTTGTCGACAACAAGGACATTTACGCCTGCATCCGCTAACAAAATAGATGCTGCTCTACCGTTGCCGATACCATTACCAACGGCTCCACCGCCGGCCACAATTGCCACTTTTCCTTTTAGGCCCAAGTCAAGAGAGTCAAACACTACGGCACCTCCTTTTTGTAATCTACTTATTAGCTTGAAAGTAGTGCTAGATATAGTCAAGTCGATCTAAACGATATCAGTTGAGTATCCATATGGTGTTCTTGGTTCATATCTAGGCCTTTCTATTTTCAGTGGCCGAACAAAGTTTGACCACAATTGCCCTTAGATAATCTTAATTGAGACAGATGCGTTCCATAATCAGATTTTAAAAGGAGATCATCACAAGAGGGAGATCTCGATGTCAGTTGTTAAATTATTTATTTTAGGTGTTGCGTCACTCGCACTTGTTGCCTGTGACCATATGAACATCGCCGAGATTCATCAGAAGACCATAACGGGCTCTGATTATCGAAGTCATTTAGCCAGTAAGTATAAAGCGGTCGTGAAATACGAAGCCGAAGAAATGGTGGACCTGCCAGATGCAGCCCATTTCGCAACCAAGGCAATGGCTGTTTTGAATAATAAAGAAGTCCCAGGTCCGGAGAAGTTGGAGAACTGGTATGTGCATGAGGATTTCAAAGAAGACCTCAAGAAAGCTTCCAAGCGTTTAGATACCGCTCTGAAAATTGGCATCAAGGAAACAATGCCGGAGATGGCTGCAGAAGCAGTTGTTGGTTTTGACTGCTGGATAGAACAGGCAGAAGAG
>PAQA01000006.1:7706-16632 GCA_002709155.1 Rhodospirillaceae bacterium | reverse complement strand
AAAAAACTGTTTGACTTCTTCATCAGGGTACTTCCTTGATGTCTTCTCGAAAAAATATCTATCCTTCCTCTTATAAAATGAATCTAAACTTGCATTAGTTTTACCACCATACTGAAAGTAATCATACTTCTTTCTAGTGAAGTGACTCTTCATTGCCAGATATATTTTGTAAGTGTCAAAGGGTGTCATTGATAATCTCGACTTCAGCATCTGTCAACTCAGGATAAATTGGTAACGATACAACTGTCTTTGATAACTTGATTGCATTTTCTGTAGGTGCAAGTGTGTATGGATAGTTGATTCTAGTAGGATAACATACTTTCTCTCTAAAGTCATCCCTATCATCGAGTTGGATAACAAATTTCTGTACAGCATGTGTGTCCAAGTCCTTGATCAACACCTTGTACTTACAATCCTTCATCCAATACCTAGCAATATCCTTTCTTCTTCTATCCCACTCCTCCAAGTGCTTGAACTTGACCATCATACATGCACAATCTACCTCACTCATCTTTGAGTTGGTTGCTACCTCAGTATACTTTGGGTGATGATGATGTCTAAAGTTAGATACAAACTCATACAAATCAGGTATATTCGTGCTGATAGCACCTCCATTTCCATAATTAGGTAGGTTCTTCATTGGATCGAATGACATTGTACATATATCGCCCACTCTCTTGAAATAATTACCTGTCCAATTCTGAGCACCATCTTCACATATGATACCCTTCTGTGGTTTGAGTGCTGCACCATATAATCCTACCAATACAACGAGGTCTGTCCACTCCTCCGCTTGTGCATCCTTCATCAGACCATACTCATCTACATCAACATACTTTATCTTACAACCCACTCTTTTGAATGCATTGTCTGTAGCAATGAATGAGAATGCAGGAAGATATACTGTACCATCATAAGTTTTCTTATACCACTCTGCCACAATCTCTAGTGCCTGAGTTCCATTTGAAACTGTCAGTGTTGGTTGACCAGTTCTTTTAGTCAACCTCTCTTCAAAGTGTTTTGTATTTGGACCCAACATATGCTGACCTTTAGAGAGCACATGATCAGTTGCTTCAAGTATTTCCTCGCGAAGGAAATTATATTGCTGGCGTAAACCAGTGAATGTTATTGTAGAACTTTTTGAACCATTCATAATAAATTTGTAGACCTTCTTCTAGATTTGTTGTTGGATTGTAACCTAATTGTTCCCTTGCTTTGTCGATACACAGTGCATCTCTACTAGGGAACTTACTATCTTTATCTTGCACTATTACCTCACCGAAACCAATTATGTCACTAATACAGCATGCTGCATCATAAATGGTTCTTCCCTGCCCCCTTGTTATATTATAAGTTTCATTTGGTAGACCGACATTTACAACTCTACAAATACCACTGGCAGTGTCATCTACAAAACTAAAATCAAGTTTCTCTTCTCTACCATTTACTTTGAGTGGTTCTCCTATCCTAGCATTTCGTAAGAATTTTGCAATCACTCTGTCTCCTACATCACGAGGACCATATACTGCTGATGGTCTTATGATATTATATTCCATTCCAAATCTTCTACCATAATCTTTCACCATCTTTTCACCAGTATATTTCATGATGGCATACAAACCCTTTGGATTGCAGGGGTCATCTTCTTTAGCAGGACCATTCATGTCACCATACACCATAGATGATGAGATATAAATCAGTTTTCTGTTCTTAGATATTTCTAAAATGTTTAGAAGACCTTCCATCATAGTCTTGACACCTTCTTGAGGATTAATATCAACACTCTTCTGTCTAGGGAATGATGCTAGATGTACTACCACATCAGGGTCAAACTCTACTGCTTTATATAACGCTACGAAATCACAAATATCTGTTGTCAATATGTCTGACTTGATAAACTTTTTCCTCTCCTTTACAAGACTTCCCAACTCATCTGATTGAATTGAACCATAAGTGGTATGATTATCTACTATCAATACATCATGTCCCTGTTTCTCAAGCAGATACACAACTCTATGACCTATAAATCCACATCCTCCTGTCACTAATACTCTCATAAAAACCTGTGGGGTAAAATTTTTCCGGAGTTTTTTTTCCGGTATTATTGGAACTAAAGTTCGATTTTAGTTTGGGGCACGACTTGTTTCACACCTGTCAATTGCCTGAATGCTCTGAACCATTTAGGATTAGCAGGGCACATGTTACAAATAGAATGTGAACGTTTCTGATTGTCTGCCATCTTGTAGATGTCCTTGATAGGAGCATCAGCACGAGTAGGTTTATACTTCAGATACTTCTGCCATGCAGGATCATCTACCTGCTGTGTAGATCCAAGTGTTTCTCTTAGATAAGCTATACTAGCACACTTCCAGAGATGTCCATTATATATTTGCATTTGAGGACATGTGCAGTGATTCCAACTACTTTCAACATCATTATCTTCGTAAGGATAAAACTTATTATCTTCCCATTTTAGCATATCAAACCACTTTTCATCCCAAGGTTCACTTATCTCTAGAGATGAATCTAAATCAACCTTGTCTTCTGCATACTCTATAAACTCCTTTACATTTTTATAATTCTGTCTCCCCAACTTACTTGCAGGACTGACATGCATACTCAATCTTAGTGTCGTTCCTCCTTTCATGTGATCTATAATCCAATCATGATTCTTATGAAGAAGGAGAGCATTAGAGAATAACTTGACCTTACAGTCTACTAACTCTTCGATCTTGGTAAGAATCTCTTCACATCTCGGTTCTAGTAGTGGTTCTCCACCTAATAAACTGATGTGACTCCAAATGTGTATCCTTGGTAGAATATTTTGTAGATCTTCTAGCATCTGATCTACAAGAATACCACTACCGGGGGCAAGAACACTACTATTATGATTACATCCCTTGCATGCTAAGTTACAACCATTATGAGCATGCACATTGATAGTTCTGAATGTGGGTTTGTCAGATTCAGTAAATGATCCAAAGTTTTCTTTATAAAATCTATGAAATTGTTTCATTCCAAATCCGATAGAGTTTACTATCTTTATCTAGGTCGTGGATCTCAGGTTTTTGGTGAAATAAACACACCGAATAATCTGGTTGATACTGTAGATATGGTGTCATGTTATTGTCCCAGTAGTGTGATGGTTTAGATCCCTCACGATATGAGTAGAATATTTTGGGGTGACATGTGGGAGTCATCCCATTCAAATGATACCAATGATCGGTTCCCCTGTATGTTCTCACAATATTTCTCCAATCTGATTCCCACTTCTCATATATCCATCGGATGTCTAACCATGTCATGACACTGGTATTGATTACAGATTCGTTTGGATTCATTCTAAATTTTATTCCTTTCCATGTCGCTCTAATTGCTGCCCATTCTTCCTTTGATTCAAAGATTAGTGAGAGGTCACCTTGTATGATTAGATCTAAATCAAAATAAAACTTACGTTCATACTTCAAGAGTTCATCTCTACCAAATATCTCTATCTTACTCCACGTTGGCCACCATCCCTCACTGACTCTTGGTTGCATGTCATAGGTATAGACATCAGGATTTATCCCCGTAGGATCATCAGTGAAACACAATACATCATGATCAGTTTGTTTTCTGATCGCCTTGTACAGATTATTTACATACTCATGTGAATATAACTTACCTATCTTCAGACAGATCACACAGTTCCGGGAATGTTTCCTTCCAGTTTGTTCCATTGACATAATCAATCGAGTTGAGATACTTTATTGCTTTCTCCCATCTCTCCTCCCAACCATCATAATTTTTATCTAGTTCCTGACAAATAAATTCAAGTTCTGTTCCTCGATATTTATTAGACAATCTCTTACGTATATTTGGATGCATATATCCAAGAGAAACAACTTGTGGTGTGTCCACAGGGATAAACTTGATAGTCATTCCTCTCTTAGTAAGATACTCTGATAGTAAATCAAGGTTTATGACTGACAATATTTGTATCGTGGTGTTAGCAACAATATTTACTTTAGGATGGGCAGAGATTATATCAAAATTTTCCTCCACAGTCTGCCACTTAGTAGGGAATCTTATGTACTCATCATACTTACCGACACCTTCTATAGACCACTTGATATCTACAGACTTGAACCTGTCAAAATAATCTAATATCTTACAACCTTTCCATTGAAGTCTAGTTAGGTTAGAATCATAACTCAATGTAATTTTATCAGAGTGTCCAGACTCCACCAATACATCTAAAACTTTATAGTGGGATGGTAATATCATCGGTTCACCACCAATGATAGTGATAGATTTTATTTTTGATGCTAGTTTTTTGATGTCTAACATCAACTTATCAAACACCTCCGGACTATGTGATAGTAAATCAAAACCACCATCCTTCTTTAGATATTCTGGTAGGTCATCATAAGCAAGATACTCCCCCACCTCTGGAGTGTGCTTCATCATCTTTTCAGTCTGAGTTATTCTGTAACTAGAGTTTTTGATGTTACACATATAACATGTGAGATTACATGAATTACCAAACAATCTCAGTTTGATATCAAGAACTCTTCCAAGGGGTACAGTATCAGATGGTATCCTATGAGATGGAAGTCCTGCTTTCTCATTGTATATGCATTGTTTACATACACTATTCATCGTGTCAGACATTTCTCCCTTCATCATGTCAAGTCTTAGTTGACTCATCTCAGGAGATTTCCAATAATTTAGTATTCCATCTTCAACAGAAGCAGTTGGGAAGTCACCGGGTCTATCTGATTTGTAGGGGTGATCTACATGTGCATAACAACATGGCATCATGACACCATAAGAGTCTGAAAATATATGTGTGAATGGTAATTTGCAATATACTCCCATCAAATTAACTGATTACCTACAAATAATGCATCGAGACCTATCACATCTGCATCCTCTGGTCTCCCTGCTATTGGTTTCCCACCCATATTCAAAGATGTATTGAGAAGAATAGGACAACCAGTTTTCTTTTCAAATGCACTGATCAACCTATAATATGTATGATTTGATTCGTAAGTTACAGTCTGGTGTCTGCAAGTCCCATCAACGTGAGTGATAGAGTCAAGTCCAGATTGTTTTACTCTTGAATTGTATAGCATGTATGGAGAGTCCTCGATATCAAAATATTCTGATGCTTTTTCTTTCAATACTGATGCTCCAAAGGGTCTCCACCATTCTCTTTTCTTCACACGAGAATTCAATATATCTTTTCCATTCTTGATCATGGGATTCATGAGGATACTTCTGTTCCCTAATGCTCTGGGTCCTATTTCACCGTGTCCTTGATACCACCCAACAATCATACCTTGTGCTAAAAGTTCTGCTGCTTCTTCGATAGTCTCATCAGTGACCTCTTCTGGAGCATAATCATCTTGACAGTATGGAAACTTACCCATGTCAAAGTTGTGACCTACTGCATATCTGAGTGCACCAATACTAAGACCACCATCATATACATGGGGNAGTATGTCTAAATNATATGTCTTTCTTAGTTCGGTGTTGATGACTGTGTTCAACATCACACCACCGGAGCAAGAAATCTTTTTACTTGGGTCAAACANCTTGAAATATTCTAANTGTATAAGTTCACATGCCTTNTGNACAGTTGCNACGAAGTCTTGGAACTTTGAATCTTTACTATCAATACCTTTATGAATCCACTCACCACATAAGTCAAGAATATTATCAGAGTTTATCTGTCTTGCTAATTCCATGTCAGGAGTTCCNTATGCCTGTAGACCCATAATCTTTCCGGGAAAATCTACCTCCATACCTTTGAAGTCCATAGCATATCCCACATAAGATAGGAACTTACCAATCGATAGATTTTTATATCTNTTCTGACCATCTGCTGATATAGTCAGACCTGTCCATCTACCACCATAACCACCTGATCCTCTACCATCAAANACAGCATGCTGTGAAGCATATGATTGTGCAGAATGCACATGTGCTGTGTGATGATCGATACAGATCCTATCACCCTCTATAATATAATCTTCACCGTGGTATGGTTTTCTTACCCTTCTACCAAATCNTTTTTTACCTGAGTCNGTATATACAATCTTTGAATTCTTTTCATCAACACCCCACTCATCTAGTACAGATTTGAACCACTTATCATCTGCTTGATGGTGTTTGATTCCAAANGCACGTTCACTCTTCCTATATTTGAACTCGCCATTAATNAGTGCAGCGATACTTGTGTCGTGCAGTGCATTACCTATGCCAATATAATTTTGCTCTGTCATANTCCTCCTCCGTTAGTTCTTCTTTATCAGACATCCATTGATCTGCTAGGTATCTGTAGTGTGGTGGGTTGGAACCCATGAAGGGATGATAGCAATTATTATATAGATGCTCAATTTTATACCCTAAAAAATCGGATANNNNATCNTNACCATCCCAGAAACTCTCCATTGAAATCTCTAATACATCTGAAAATACTTGAGAATAATTTGATACTACATCTGTATGATATGATAANACATTNAAGTTCTCATACTGTCTATGCAATCCAAANTGTCTNCCTGTAGGNTTNTCAAGAACNTAAAANAACATCTGTGTTGCAGATGAAAATCCATAAGAATCTTTNTGATACCTNACATTTACCTCACTAAAAAGTCTTCTTACAGGATCCCTGTTGATAATCAATACCTTTATATCAAAATGTTCCTGTAATTNNGGTGCAATTTTTTGTAAGAACCANAGTGGTAGATTACCATTTGCTGTGGTGAAATCACAANCACTNTGATANANATCNTTTATNTNATNATANANTTCTNTATANTACTTGATNTATTTTTCAAGAGNTANAGGACGANTATANTAATANTCAGGATCTAATTTTGTGTANGGNTTATNATANTCTACTTCNGGATGCCTTTCNCTTTTGAAACCATACTTTTTATATGTNCCATTATCAAANGNTTGNATGTTCTGATGTCTTNTNAATCTATACTTNTAATGNTATAGGTAATCNTTCAACCTATTTGATTNNTTATAGTATAGTGTAGGTAATAGTTCGTATTCTTTATCAAANCCCCCATGACAATACTTATGNTTTACTGCGAGAGTATAGTACANGGGTGTAGTGGCAGAGTAACCTGTGCCGGGACATAATAANAACTTNGGTTTCACATNNTGAANTTTGCTTTAGANGTNCTCTTCAGATANTTTAGNTTAGATAGCATTACACTTCAACTTTTCTTTCAATGGTTTAGATATAAGTTTGTTGACGTTATCAATCTCTATACTGTTCTCCTCACAGTAATGACAAATTGCTTCTATGTAATTCATAGATTCATTTTCTTTGACAAGTTTTTCAATCTCCATAGCAAACTTCTCTGAACACAAGAAGTTCTTCTTGATCATTTCTTTAACTTCACTTTTGGATTTCATTTAGTTTTTCCTCGACGAATAGTTGGATGTACTGGACAAGTTTTCTCATATATTTCATCTTATCATACTCTTCGTAAACTTTCACCTCTCCGTTGGTGCATGTCATGAGAATGACAAGTTTCTTGACGGGGATGTCTGTGATCTCATAGAACATACAAGCATATGCTGCTGCCTGTACAAAATAGTTCTCGATCCAATCAACAGGTTTAGGTTTCTCTGCAGTTTTGAAGTCGATGATTGCAAGTTCTCCCTTGTACTCTGCGATGCAATCTACCGTCCCTGCTACTCCTAATTCTCTGCTGTATAGAGATTTCTCTAACGCATAGATGTTATTTATGTTTTTCAACTCTTTTTTTGCTTGAGTGAATAACATCTTAGTGCTAGGGTTGTCTAGTACAACCTCTTCATTGAGTAGAAAGTGTTCGATCAACTCATGAGTTTTTGTGCCACGATTGGTTGCCTTCTTAGTGATTCGGTTTGCTTCCTCCTCACCAATTCTCGCCCTCCATTTCTTGAAGATCTCTCGGTTCCAATATGATGTCACAGAGGTGATGGATACCATCGGTCTATCATCAACCGAATAATATCGGACACCATCGATAGTCTTCCTTGATAGTGCAGGAAGATCACACTCTACATGATTAAACATCAATACTCATTGCCAATTTGTTGAGAATATAACTCTTGACTAATCCTGATCTTACTATATCTTCAATACCAAATTCAATAGAATCAAACTCAGGCATTGCTGCAAGTATTTTCATGAAGTCAAGGATACCATTCTTCTCATTTGTTTTTACTAAGTCGGTTTGTGCAGCATCACCACAGAAGTGGATCTTACAGTTCTCTCCTACTCTTGTTATTATACTATCTAACTCATGAAAATTCAAGTTCTGACACTCATCAACAATCATAATACAATCATCGAGTGTTGTGCCTCTGACAAAACTGGTTGACCAAAACTTGACACTCTCCTGTGTCTTGAGATTACCCCACAACATTTCAAACTCACTGTCTGTAGGTAACTCAAACATATACTTGACCATATTTTTGTATGGTATCTGGTATAGTGCTGACTTATCATCATGGTCACCGGGTAGGAAACCTATCTCTCTTGTAGATACAAGAGATCTTACTATTACAATCCTGTTATATGGTGTAATAGGATCGAGGACTTCCTTGAGGGCATGATATAAAACCACAAAAGTTTTACCAGTTCCTGCCACTCCGTACGTGTATACATTTTTACCTTCATTGAGTGATGCAAATAGTTTTTTCTGATTCTCAGTCAATGCCTCGATCGGAATCATCATGTCAGCATTGTAGGGTTTCTTCCTTCTAATCTGTTTGGCAGTCATACCTACCCCAACTTGATTGGAAGTCTTCTTTTTTCTAGCAGGCATTAGAAATGTGTAGTCTTTTGAGGTTTTACTTTTGAACCGGGCATTTCCCCGACTCTTGAGAGGACTTCATTCCATCCTCCATCTGTTNTACTATACACNTCTCC
>PAQA01000006.1:0-7701 GCA_002709155.1 Rhodospirillaceae bacterium | reverse complement strand
CACTGACAGTTCCACCNGTNCCTTNTGACCANTCCTTATCCCAATCAGGGTTGTCCTTTCTCCACTGATCATATGCTTTCATAGACATCANGATCTCTTTGGTCTCGCCAGTCTTCAAATTTTTTACAGGATATGTTGGCATGTTAGTAAGATTTTATTTTGGGATTGTGGTGAAGTATATATGNTGNTCCGATAGCAGTTCCTCCATCGAANGCNATNGGGTCAACATAGAAATTCAAATCAGGAAATTCCTTCANTAGTTTATAGTTTACCACAACATTGAGAAAACATCCACCNGTCANNACAATATTATTACATTTCNCTGATGNTATCTTGACCAACTCCACTGCTCTNTNCTCCCANTCNTNTTGNATGGTNGCAGNAGCGTTCTCANNTGATGANTGTANNTATGGTCCATCAANATATTGTCCATAGGGTGCAAGACCCATGACNTTNCCTGCTTCTTCTCTTCCCCANTTACATTTCTCTGATACNATATCAAACTGTAACCCTATACCATAATCATCNTCGGTATTATATCTCTTGTGCANAACCTTCCAATGAAATCTTCTACCTCGCTTGACATGCATGATAGTTTCACACTCNTCTCCTTCCTTGAAGTTNGATCCACTTGAGTCAACTATAATGACTGCTGCTTCTTCAAACTCTGANTTGTAGAATCCACATGCAGCATGAGTAAGATGATGTCTNTCTCTGAAATCATATCTCTCAGCATTCGGAAACTTCTTCTTGATAGTTGCTATATTCTTTGAAGTTATAAGAGACTTCTTCTTATCTTGACTCCAACAGGCATCACTTATAGCAATCTTATCCACATCTTTTACTAACCCAAANAGTTTTGTNCANTNATAATCCCTTTTCTTTCTCGATAGTCTTTCTGCTTCTAAGTATAGTTCTATCTCACCATCATTGAGGACACATATAGAACCATTGTTAGACAGATTTACTCCTAANANTCTCATATCAATCTCCTAGNGATGAACTCTTNTACATTCNTCTTGCTTCTGGAAACCANAGNACATGNATATCNGATTCTTTCCATGTATCTATAGCNTCTTGCGGTGTCTCAACTAGAGGTTGACCTGCAAGATTGAATGATGTATTCAATACCATAGGGACTTTAGTGTACTTGTAAAACTCTTGTATGACCTCATACAAATGAGGTATATCATTCTCTACTGTTTGAACTCTACATGTATCATCTATATGAACAACTCCGGGTATCAATTCTTTCTTTTCTTCTCGTGTATGCACTGCATATGACATTGTAGGGGATCTATCCAGTCCAGACATATCAAACCATTGATTTGCATAATCTTTCAATACAGCAGCAGCAAACGGTCGGAAATGCTCCCTCCTCTTTACCTTGTTGATTGTCTCCTTAGTATTATTATCTCTTGGGTCATATAATATACTTCTATTTCCTAGTGCTCTAGGACCTGCTTCTGATCTACCATTGTAGACTGCTACAATCTCATCTTGCATGATGAATGTAGCAATCTCCTGTGGTGTAACTCTTATCGCTTCTTCATCATTATATAAAAAACTCAAGTCATGAGTTGGTCCAAGAAATAGATTTACCATTCAAGTGCTTCAGATACAACAGGGAATTGTTCCTTGAATACATCCTTACATGACTCAGCAATCTCCATGTGCTCCTTCTGAGTACCATGTGCTGAACGTAAATTTATATAATGTATCCAAGATCTTACCGATCCTGTCATATATATCCGAGTTGGAGTGCACAATGGTAGAACCATTCTTGCACATTCTTTTGCAACTCCTTCCTCAATCATCTGTTTGTAAAGACTTTCAGCAGAACTAAAGAGAGTGATCATCTGACGGTTGAGTTTATCAACAACTTTTTCATCTAGATCATCTATACTATTCTGTCTATTCTTTACGTCTTGTCTTCTGAGTTCTGGAAGTTGTATCTCTCCAAGTTCATTGCTCTTGGCATATCTTTGAGAGAACTCTTGGAATGTGAAACTACGATGTCGTAGAATTTGTGCTGCAATAGCACGAGTAGTTTCAATCTCTAGAGTCATGTGTGCCTGTTCAAATACAGACCAGTGTTGATGCTTGATACAGTATGCTAACAAACCAGAGAAGTTTTCGTTGTCCTGATTGTTTGGATTAGATACTCTGGCAACAAATGCCATGTTCTTTTCAGCATCAGGTGTCACTGTTATTAATTGTACTTTCATTTTCTTGTAATGACTTGACAGACTTCCGCATCCTCAGTGCTTTCTTTGCCTCCTTCAATGAATTTTTCATGTAGAATACTTCCTTCTTGGAGTATAGATGCTTTTGTTTGAGTGCTGCCTTGATTAGTTTTACTGTTTCTTTGAGTGTATTCATATATTATATTGGATAGAAAAAGGGGTGTCAAGCACCCCTTAGAGATTGTATTTAGTTGTGAACATTATGCATAGGCAAACCGTGGAAGGTATGCAATGCTTGAAAATACGAGTGCTAAAAAACAGAGTTGATAGAATAACTTTGTCATATATGGGTAAAAATACTTATATTATTATATAGGTATTAATACTTTTTAGCAACTACTTTGCAACCTTTAGTCCACGATACATTAATTCGTGTCTACTACGCTTTGCTGCTTCTGCAAGCACTTTAGCGTTGTATTCTTTTGAGTCGTACTCGACTCCTCTGTAAGTGACTTTTGCCATTGTGTTACTCCTTAGTAGTAGGGTTTTTTAGTCCCCGTTCCTTCGGTCAACTTTTGCGTCCCATAAGGGATGAACGATCCGTTCCGAGTCTTGACTTACTTGCGTCCAAATTGCCATGGTTCACATTGTTCTTCTGGTACTTTTGTTCTGAAATAATCTATAAGATATTCATGAGCATCAGAACCGAGTTCCTCATCACTGAGTATCTCAATTCTTACCTCGTTCCAATCATCACATGACATTTCCCAGTGGGAAGGGTGATGATCTGAAAGAAGAAGTACTAGCAGTGCAATACCTTGCATGTTTGGATGAACGTACTGGTATCATAACATACCAAATCTATTTATGCAAGGATATCACTACAATAATGTAACATCTCTTTACCTTTTACGGTTCTTTTTAGGAGGTGGTGTAGTGGGATCTACCCATCTTTTAGGATCTACTAGACCTCCTGCCTGAGTCATGTTGACAAACTTACTACTCTTATCATAATAGTAATCAAAAATGTCAACTGACTTGTCTCCAATAGCGATATCAAAGAAGTGTTCCTCACCCTCCTTATACTCTATGAGGTATGCATTGTAAGGTAGTTTGGGGTTCTCTGCTAACTTCTTGTCACACTTCTCATGAAGTACTTTGACCATCACTTATCTCTCCAAGTGATGTCATTGAATACTTCTTCTACCAGTGCTCTGGTGATCCTGTATTTTGATTGTAATTTCTTATCCTTTACTAACATCAGTAGTTCTGCTTCAGACTCATGTAAACTTTCAAGTAATTGAATGAACATGGTCTCTCTTTTCATCTGAGAGAGTGTATCGTTACCACCTCTTATGTAATTGTAAAGAGTTCTCCACTCATGAACAAGACGTGTGTGTCCTCCAGAGTTGATAGGTGCTTCATTCTTTTTGTAAGGTACTTCTCCTTCTGGTATAGCACTTTTTATTTGCTTATCAAAGTTCCAAATCAGTAGTGCTTTCACATCATCACGTTTGTATTGTGATAGGAGTTCTTTCTTTCCTCCTTTATCTTTCTTACCATGAACCGCTTTGAACAGTTCAGATACTAAAGGATTGTCAGGTAGTTTTGCCATAATTAATCTTCAAGTTCAGTAGATTCGTCCCCTTCGATTCGGAATGAAATAATTTCGTCAGGAACTAATTGTCCATTCTCATCAAACATTTCTGGATGATAAGTATATGCATTTTGATTGTTGTCTTGTATATAGGTGCGTAGAATATACCCTAGGATAACCCCTACAGAAAGGGTGAGAATGCCTGTGAATACACCGATTGTTATAAGTGCTGCTTGCATTTTGTTTCTCCTAGTAAGGTTTTCAGTGGGAAGATGAGTCTCTCTCCGCATCAAGAGTTCTACACCCTTATTTATTTCTCCTAGATCAATTTCTTTTCTTGGAGATGTCTCAATGTTTCCTTGCATCCACCTATGTGTACGTTGTCAAGTTGAACTTGTGGAAAGGTAGCACCCTTCTCAAATTCTTCGTAGAACTGGGNACGAGTAAAGTCTCTGTCCAGTTTGTATTCTAAGTATTCTATTTTAGTGGCAGCAAAGAGTTGTCTGACTCTTTCACACCACTGACAGTTGTCTNTNGACCAAAGGACTGCTTTCATTTTAGTCTNATTACNTTTCCTGCTACAACAATTCTTTCTTCCTTTGACTCAACTGGATCAACACCATGNNNTGTCCAAGGAATAAAGAANATCAATTTACCTGATCGTTGTGGTTGTGGGTAAATCTTTTTACCACTATTCATCTCCCAGTAGAGACAATCTTCGTCNGGTACATCGACGAAATGAATCCATGANAATAGATTCGATTGGTCAGGGTAGTGGTGGTGTGCACNGATACCTTTACCTAGACTCTTTGTATATATCTGTGCCCAGATATGTTGGTATGAATAGATCGCTGATGGATCTGCTTCAAATAATCGTTGTTCAGTAAGTTCTTTTTTTATAATTGGTGTGTAAATTTGTAACAACCTTGTGTCTAGAAACTTCTGAACATCTCTACCAGTTCTGTTCTCAGAGGTAGGTGAATGATGGTAACCTGTGTANTACAGAGGTTTATTTTTCAGAGTCTTTCGAGTAAATCTATCAGTTAGATAGGTGTCCCTGATGTATTGTTTGTCATCATCAGATAACTCAAAGTCAATCGAATGAAAAATCATATACCTTGATCCTTGTGCCTTTGAAGGAACTCTTTCAAACTAGATTGATTCTGACCTTCATTAGGTTTGGGATCTAGTTTATCGTAACCCTTGATCCTCTTCCAATCAGAATGCATTGCACCTAGTAACCATGCCTGTGCCAAACTATGAGGTCCGTCTTCTAATAGTTTGAGTTTCATTTTGTTACTTACGTAACCTTTGTACTCTTCTCTCCAATTGGAATCGTCGTAAGGTTTAGTCATGATTTTAGCAACATGTATATGAGACCGGGGACTATAATAAAAAACTGTGGAAGGAAGTTCAAAACAATTGCCCTTTCTCTCCACTTTATGCCTACGTAGGTCCAACCGGTAGCACCAACTAATTGTAGCATACTATTCCACGGTGTCAATCCTAATACGTGAAAGACCATGGCAGTTAGTATCACCATGGCACTAAACCACTTGACTGTTCTAACGCTCAATGATTCTCTCCTTCATCTCAGGAGTCCAGTTTTCATAGTAAGTAGTCCTCTGCAATTTATCTCTTGCTTCTTCCAAATGTTTTCTTTCCTGTACAATTAGTAATATAAGTTCTCCCTGATTGACTACAAAACCACCTACATCTTCTACTAGATCAGGATGTTCCTCTAGGAATAGGTAGTCAGGATACAACTTATTATAATTCTTTGCCATCTGTGACAAGAAGTCTGCTGATATGTATGGATCCATGACATAGATAGTGACTTCTTTTTCCCACTTATCATATCTAAAACTTCCAAAGTCTTTCCACATTTTGACCTCTATATTACCATCAAACCATGCCTTCCTAGCATGAGGACATGGTGCTATGCCTCCAAATTTACTGTTAGGAACATCAAGAACTCTTGTGATCCACTCTTCAATTTTAGAAGTAATTATTTCTGGTACCATCTCTGTCGATGTCGGATGTGATACAGTGGAGACCTCCGTCCCAGAAATATCTATGTCTGAAGTTAACAATGTGTGGTGTGACTCCATGTCTTTCAAATGCATCAAAAACTTTTTCGTTTACATTATTGCATATAACATTCTTTTCGTCAATGACTAACATGTTTACATCAAAGACAGTTTCTTCAACATATGTCACCCAATCATCCATCCACTCGTTGACAAAATCATAGAATGATTCATCAGCATCAGGCACCCAGTATCTACCTCTAGTTTTTTTCTTCCTATCCATGAATGGTTTCACCTTATCCCAACTCTCATTCTCTAAGGTGACCACTTCCCAATCTGGGAATGTATCTATATAATTTTTTGGATCACGTAAACTTATTATGAGTCCCGGTTTTACAGCACACATGACTCCATCAGAATGTCCGGGAGTGGAGATCGGATGAATATTATAATCGGGAAATAATTTTTCCCATTTTTTCATGAAGTTATCTTGATTTAATTTACTGATTATATTACCAAGAGCAAAAAATAAATCCTTACCTACTCTGACCATAGATGCAGTGTTTATATACTGATCATATACAATTTCATTTCCATTATCCTTTACAAATTTTTCAATTGATATATATGGGTATGTGAGATCATCATGAACATATTTTGTGGTCTTACCAATTGTATTTGTATACCCCTGAAATACAATATTTTTGAGGTCATCAGTATCTATTGCCTGCAATATTTTTGCTGAACCTCCTTCTTTCATACTCTTGATAGTTTTTAGAAGCATTGCTTGAGTAGTGGGTGACACAGGTCTTCCGGGAAATGTAAGATCATAAACATATTTCAACAAATCTTTATGGAAGTCTGATATCTGATTCATCTGCAATGAACTTGTGTTCATAATAGACTTTAATTCCCACTCGATATCAATATTTTTTCCAAAGTTTTTTCCGGGCATGAAAAACTTAGACCCAACCATCGCAGTATAGTCTCTGGGAACCATGGGTGGTGACATCATAGTGCCATCGGGTCTACGATAGTCCTCTGGATTATCTGTTATGTCAGTTCTTATTACTTTTACATCAAACTTTTCAAGCACAGATATAAGTTTCTGGTAGTCTTCTTCAGTCTCCTCTGCTATACGATGAAAGACTCCTCTTACTTTTGAGTTTTGAATATAGTTGAAATATTCCGGTGGATAACATCTTCCCACTGCACATACTTTCAATGGATCCCAGTGCTGATGTACTGATAACATTACAATTTTTTATTATATAGTTCGCCTTCTACAGCATGGTTTGTACCTAAAAGAAGACAGTCCTGTCATGTTACAAAGGACTTCTAAAACTTTATCCTTTTCATCTGCTTTATAGTATGAGTAATCACCTTGTCTAGTTTCCCACCACTCACCATTGTACCCTGCATTGGTAAAGTTATTCAAAAACTTTAACGAATCATCATATCTGAAATTCATTTTCAATGCTTGTAATGCTGTAGCATATGCCATTTGATCTCTGACACCTCCTCGTTCATACCATCTCCACCACATGTCATTGAATTCTTTACGATTCTTTCTCCATAGTATTGTACATAAGGGTGAAAAGAATTTCTTGAAATCAAATCCATAGTCTTTGAGTTCAGCAGTGTATTGCATGATCTGACTCTTACTCCACCACCCCATACAATAATATTCCATCATCTCATTCAGATAAGAGTGTCTATGTGGGTGCTCTAAACAAAACATCTTATCATCATAAGTATTCAATATCTCATGACTTATAGTAAAGAAAGGTTCTCTAAGCAAATGTAGTTTTGATGCATCAAAATGGAACACTGCACCTTAATTTTCTAGTCGTGCCCATGACATAAGTAATATTACAGTAACTAATAC
>PAQA01000001.1 GCA_002709155.1 Rhodospirillaceae bacterium | reverse complement strand
TCATCAACACAACAGCTTATAGCTGATGCAAGATTTTCAATAAAAATTAAAGACCTCTTGTTTTTTAAACCACCCAGGGGCAAAAACCCAACCGGCAACCAATCCAAAAACTTTATCATCGAATAGATATTCCCAGAATTTCCTGGGCCATAGACAATTGGTGGTCGAATAACAGTTAACGGTAGATCCTTTTTTCTACTTATTTGGAAGAGACCAAGCTCTGCTTGCAATTTACTTTTGCCGTACGATGTTTTTGGAGAAGGAATACTATCAGTTTTAAAGACTTCATCCTGTGTAAATTCTCCATTAACTTTAGTTGAACTGATGAAAATCATTCTTCGGACAGCATTTTTTACCGCAGCTTCAGCTATTGATAAGCTGCCATCAACTATCACTTCTTCATATTCCCTAATTTGTTGTTTATTAGCTTTATCGGTTGCGATAGGTGACGCTAAATGCAGAACCACATCAATATCAGCAAGTAACATCCGCCAATCCTGTTCCGCATCAGCACTAGAAACGTGTGTGATTTTATCAATGAAAGGTAATTCATTTATCCCGGTATCGCGAATAAAACCGTGAACATAATATCCCTTCTTCGAGAGCACTCTGCTTACAGCCCTCCCCACGAAACCATTTGCGCCTATGATTGCAACACGCATACCCTAGTTCCCAAAATCAGCTAACTTTTTGTTTTCTTAACATCCAAAGAAAAAGAATTCCTATTACGATCCCACTGGCAATTAAAGCAAAGATTGGCTTAGACCCAGCGAACATCAAAGCTATCAATAACAATAATATATTTACCACCAATACCGCTAGACATACGGTTGAATGGGAAGCACCATTTTGAACTGCTTTTTGATAAAAATGATCCCTGTGCGCTTCAAATATATTTTTTCTTTTAAGTATTCGCCCCCCTAATGTTATCGAGGCATCAGCTAAATAATACCCTGGCAAGATCAAAATTATAACTAGCAAGCTATGATGAGATATAGTCTCCGGTGTAATCGAGATGAGACACCATCCAATCAAATATCCGAGGGGGATACTGCCAACATCACCCAGAAAAACTTTAGCGGGAGCCCAATTCCAGACAAGAAAAGCCAAGGCAGACGCCATGAATACTATTGATGGTCCAAGCACTTGCTCATTGATAATCCCGGTCACTGAAAAAATAGCTAACCCGAGACCTAACACAAAAACTTCAACACCTGTTAAACCATCAATTCCGTCCATAAAATTAAATAAATTTATGAACCACAGCCATAAAAGTCCTGTAAGTAATATATCTAGTTCTATATCCAACCAGTTTCTAAATATTCCTCCTGTTTCGGAAATAATCCAAAACCCCGGGAACATGAAAACAATCTGAAAGATCAATTTTGAGGCTGCAGGCAAACCTCGAATATCATCTATAAAACAGACTATGGCTAAGCCGAAAGAACTGCCAAGAATAATTACATCATGGGAGTTTAGAGTTTGAGTAAAAGTACGATCAACTATCCATCCAATTATGATAGAACTGACGATACCTATCCCGCCCCCTCTTGGGGTAGATATAATATGGCTACTTCTTTCATTTGGAATATCCAAAATATTATTTTTTTTTAATAATTTGACTAAAAATCCAGTTAGAATTGCACTACAGCTAAAAACTGCAGCAGCTACTGCGATTAGCCGCACCGTATCATCCGTCATAGTTTGTTCGCACAACGACTATATTTATGTAAATCAATTTACTTAGTCTCTGCATTAATTCTGAGGTCTTGTTGAAAATCGAATGTATCTGGATTAATTATCAATTCACTTACGGAGAGGCTCGCTGCTTTTAAAAGCTCGTTGCCTTTCTCTTTCGAGGCAAAGGTTGGGTCACCAATAACTCCATTACTCGTAACATGACTTAACGACCGCCACCTATAAGCGCTACGGCCTGCTTTTATAAACGATAAATCAGATGACCCCTTGCAACTAGCAAGATCCGCAGTGTCAACTAATTCTGGTTCTAACGACATCATCATTGATGTTTCTGCCTCACAGGCATGCAACACGTTATGCTGGGCTGTCAAGATTTTAGAAAACCTTTCCTCAGCCTCTAACCAGTAGGTAGCCGCAACAATAGGAAGCCCCAGTTCCAAAGTAATATCTTGAGCTATGATCTCACTGGCGCTTATATTTCCACCGTGACCATTTAAAATTAAAAATTTTGTAAACCCATTCCGCGATACACTCTCTATAACTCCTCGTATCACCATATGGAATGTTGTGGTATCTAACGTTACGGTCCCACCAAATTCCATATGATGCTCTGATAATCCATGCCATATAGTCGGAAGAACCAAAGTTGGTTGACCTGACTTACTACTCTCAATGGCAGATAGACGGCCCACCTCCGCCACCAAACGACTATCGACCATTACTGGAAGATGCGGACCATGTTGCTCAATAGCGGCTATTGGTAATATAACGACAGTCTGCTGTTCTGCTAACTCCCTGATTTGATGAGCTTTTAAGCGTGACCACTCTACTTCCATAGATATAAACCTCCCACCCTATATTTAATTAAACTAATCAGTAATTTTATTTACAGGTTCTAATCTTCGCGGCGAAACGCCCATTTGACAATAATTTTCCCCTCATCGCGGATCCCTTCTAAACACTTATTCACAACAAGCTGTTCGGATTTTTGGCGCAACGCAGAACCAAAATAAATACTATCCTCCAATTTTAAGTTACCATCTGTCCTAAAACGCCACACATTCCCAGAGTGAGGACGCAATAGTGCGGACGACCCTCTCTGAATAAGTGACGTTCTTACCCTAGGATGAAGGTGAAATCTTATAATTGCGTTCAATGGTAGATCACCTGGTTCTCCAGTGTAAATCAACTGATCTTCACCACGAATGTCATTGCCCGATGACGCTAAATAGAAACTTCTATGATGCATAATTCCCATATTTGGCAGATACCCATTATGGCTTCCATCCAGTAATATATCACCATCGACTGTTTCTCTATTGAATGAAACGGTAATAGCCTGGGGAACTCTAGCGGTCGTTTTGGCAATATGAGAGGCATTGATATTATCAATCGTAAGCATGGAGTGAGCTACAGACGACTTCAAAGGTTCTTTTAACGCTGTGTCTCCCGGGCTAGTGCCACAATTTACCACGAGCCTCTGTTTTCCAATGCTGAGTTCGAACGAAAGGGGACTCGCATGGGAACTGAGGCCTTTATCTTCGGTTGTCCCAGTGTCAACTATTAAGGTAGACTTCCCGGCGCTAAGTCTTTGAAAACCGGTAGCCGGCGCCTCCGTTACTGTTTTCCTCCGGGACTCCGATAACGCTATCACAGCTTCGAATAAAGAAACCCCGCCTTCCTTGGAGCCATGGAACAGTGCCATTTTACCATCCCCATGTCTCCACAATCGCAACATCGCCGTCATACTGGCGATGTTTTGTGTTAATTCATTTGGTATATTGCGGTTACATGCTCTCAAACAATTTCGGATATCTATTAATGCCATAACAAACTCAATTTGTATGGCAGGAGAACGAGATACATGCCCACCATCAGAATTGATTTGAGCAATTAGTTCTTTTAACAACCAGCGTTCTAATAAGGAGATACGATCAAGGCTCAGATTAAAAGCAACAAGCGCCGTAATCAGACCTTTTATCGCTCGTATACGTTTTATGCCAATATCTGTGTAATGAAAATCGGATATTCCATGTTCTAATTGACGATGGACACTTTCCAAAACCCTAGAACGAAATTCGTCATTCGCAGACCCACAAAAAAAATCATACATACCAATCCAAGCTGATATACGTTCTCCTAAGACATCACCCCTCCAATATAACGAATGCCATTTTTGACACTCATCTAACCAACTCCCCACCATTTGTCGTGCAGTTAACCTAGCAGCTTCCCCGCCTTGTGCGCGCAAGTGACGAAGCCACGAAAACCCATGAAGAGACTCTAAACTTAGAGGATCATCTGGTATTTTTTTCCAAAGCTGTTTGTGCGAGCTAGCAACAAGGCCTACAATTTTTCCATCAATAATTTCGCGACCCACTTCAGGCTCGCCGGGCCATAGATCACTGATGGTAATGTTAATTTCTCTTGAAGCGAATTTCCGTAACCGCCAATTGTAAAATGGAGTGTTAAAGTAAAATTCCCTCAAGGGTCTAAGTGATTTTGACATTATCAGGCCTACCGATTTCTTAGTTGTTCGATAGCCTTGGAGTAAGGCACTCCTTCCAATCGAAAAACAGAAGACCCAGCTACTAATATATCCGCGCCAGCCTCTATCGACATCTTACCAGTTTCCCCGTTAATGCCTCCGTCAACAGATAGACCGATAGGACGCTCAAGTTGATCAATTTTATCCCGAATGGATGCAATCTTACTCAACTGGCTTTCTAAAAATCTTTGCCCCCCAAATCCAGGGTTTACAGTCATAACAAGAACCAAATCGAGCACATCCCACAAATTATCAAGCGTCTCTATTGGCGTGCCCGGGTTCAATGCAACGCCAGCTTTGAGACCAAAACCTTGGATTTTTTGGAGAGTATTATGAATATGGGGACCAGCTTCAACATGAACCGTCAACATATCAGACCCAGCTGCAACGAAAGCCTCTATGTAACTATCAACCGGCTCTATCATTAGATGCACATCAAATGGTAAGGAGCTAAATTTTCGTATCGAAGCAATAATATCTGGACCGAATGAGATATTTGGAACGAAATGACCATCCATCACATCAAGATGAATAAGATCTGCACCCATTTCCGAAACCGCTACAACCTCCTCACCCAACTTCGAAAAATCGGCAGCTAAAAGTGAGGGCGCTATACGAGGTGTCTCTACCATAGGTTTATGAGGTAACAGGTTGCAGGATAATTCGCAATAGTGCGATGTTAGGTTTAAGAAAAATCATTTACATATTAAACGAGACGCAAAAAATCCATCGATTCCACCTAATTCTTTGAGAAAAAACGGCAATATTCTTAGATCTCCCTTTTCATTAATAAAACAACTATACCCGCCCACTTCCTCTTTACTGATAGGTTGGCGCTCAAATGACCGATTGAGTTTTAAAAATTTTTCGATTTGTTGCTCACCTTCCTCAGTTTGCATAGAACATGTACAGAAAATAAGTTTGCCGCCCGGTTTCAGCAGTTGAGCACCGGTTAATAAAAGCTTCCATTGTAATTTCAATAATTTTGCTAAATCATTAGTAGTCTTCGAGTACAAGATATCCGGATGCCTTCGAATTGTTCCCGTAGCAGAGCAAGGCGAGTCTATAAGTACAGCATCAAACTTTTTACTCGGTTCCCACTCTGTAGCATCGGCGATTACTATATCGGCTTTCAAATCGAGCCGATTGAGATTTTGTTCAAGGCGCTTCATTCTGCTGGCGGAGCGATCAACAGCTATTACATCAGCACCCGCATTGGCTAGCTGAGCAGTCTTCCCGCCTGGTGCAGCGCAGATATCTGCCACTTGCAAACCAGCTACATCTCCCAGAAGGGAAACCGGGATAGCTGCTGCTGCATCTTGAACCCACCACTCTCCTTCCAAAAACCCTGCCATTTCTTCGACACGACCCTCAAACCTTCGGCGCAAGGATCCCATAGAAAGAACGCTGGCATCCAATTTAGATGCCCATTTCTGGTGATTACCTTTGATTGTGATATCTAGCATCGGTTCCTGTAAGATTGCCTCTATTATCTTTTCTGTTGCAAGTTGCCCATATGCATCGTGCCAACTCTGTATCATCCAGGTTGGCACGTTATTTTTTTCCGGGATTTGCTCCAGTTCCCTCTCTCCTTCAGTAACAATTTTCCGTAAAATAGCGTTAGTTAAACCCTTTAACTTTGGGAACCGCCTAGATCCAACCAATGTTACAGCGCTATCAACCGCCGCATGAGGCGGGAACTTTAAAAACAGAATTTCGGTGGCTGCTACCCTTAAAATATCGTGAACAACCGAAGCATTTTTTGGCAATGGCTTTTTCAAAAACCTATTTAAAAGTAGATCGATTTGCCCTAATCGACGAAGGGCTGTTGTTACAATTTTTCTTACAAATCTTCTGTCCCGGCCAGATAATTTTTGAAATCCATCATGAAGGATCATAGCGTCATCAAAAGACTTGTTTTTCGACGTAACCGACCTCAGAAGGTCAAATGCAACACTTCGTGACGCTGAAATTTCTGGTTTTATTCTCATCGATTAACCATCGGTTTAAATTATGCCATCCATAGCTTAGGTTGGTCCACAATTGATCTTGAATTTATCTATCATTTAACTACATTGTTGTTATGACACCGACGACACGAACATTCACTGAAAAAGTGACCCCTGAGTCTCAGAAAACTAGTCACCCTATTAAAGTAGAGAAGCCTGCCGATCTCAGTCCTAAGGCTAACTCAAGCAATGTTGAAAAGGAATTCGGAGGATACGATGGCCCCGAGCCTACACGTTTCGGCGATTGGGAACACAAGGGTCGTTGCACCGATTTCTGATAAGATGATATTACCGTCATTTTGCCCATAGACAGCTACTATAGTCACTCATAATAACCCTCTCAACGAGTAACTTAATACGGTTGGAAATTCGTTTCTCCATCCTCATATACCCGAATAGAACCTATCCAACCCCAACCGCTCCTGATAGCGGGGAATGGGTATGAGCTCCGCCAATGAGAGCATCCTTTTCAAGGATCTGAACTCCGGAAGGTACAGCATACATGGATGGAAACGCACTAGGGACCCAAGGCTCTGCTGAGGATACCCTTTCTAGTGATTTTTGCACCTTTGTATCAAAGCGGGGGTCAAAAATAATTTTGTTTATCCCGCTTACATCGAATCTTGGCTCATCTAGCGCTGTATCTAGGTTCATATTGAAATCGTTAATGTACGAGGCAAGTTGAAATACAGCTGGAAGAATTTTCCTTCCGCCCGAGGCACCCAAACCAAAAACCGGTAGTCCTTGTTTTGTTGCAATCATCGGGCACATGTTAGAAAGGGGTTTTTTACTAGCTGCAATAGAATTAGGTCTATCCGGCCTGGGATCAAACCAATTAATTCCATTATTTAAAAGTATTCCACTCGTTGGAGCTACGTACCTCGAGCCGAACCTAGATAAAAGGGTTGTAGTCATTATCACCATATTACCATGATGATCGACTGCACTGATATTAGTCGTACAGCTTCGATCTCCCACATCGCCAGAATGTCCCATTGTTTCAAATCTTTTCCCATACGCCTCGATCAAAGCTTTAGCAGTGAATGCATGACTATCAGGAGATGGTTTCTCCATATCGAATTCCGGAATTTTTTCTAGGGCGTCTACAAACGTGGGTCCTGCTGACATACCAGGTAATAAATTATAGACGAGACTTCCTCTAATTGCCGTGATTGGATCAACTACCTGAGCTGAATAATCTTTCAAATCTTGCTTTGATAATTTACCACCCGCATTTTGTACATCCTCGACTAAACTTTCTGCGAGTTCACCTTGATAAAAATATTCGGGACCATTTTCTTTAAGTATCTTTAATGTGTGCGCCAGCTTTTCCAATTTTAAATATGTGTATTCGTTGTTAGCTGACACAATAGGAACAAAGCCGTCCGGCAACCAATCATCTCTCGACTGACTATATAGATTTAATAGCTTTGCTTCCGCCGCTACATTCAATGTCGTCCACCAAGTCTTACGGTGTCCCCTTTTTGCTAATTCTAAGGCAGGAGTAATAACTTCACTCCAGCTTTTTGTTCCGTATTGCTCCACTGCTAGGCCATAACCTGCGACAGATCCAGGAACAGCTACCGATTTAGGTCCATGAAGATTTGTGTCCCCCACGACCGCAGGCCAACCAAAGAGATCTGCACCAATGTCTCCACTTAGTGAGTAGTCAGCCAAATCAGTCATTTTTGGAGATATCATTCCGAAGTCAATTACACGAACCCTCTTTTCATTTGCAAGATAGAGAATCATAAAACCGCCTCCACCTAGACCACTCATCCACGGCTCAGTTACTGAAAGTGCAAATGCTGTTGCAATTGCACCATCGATAGCATTCCCTCCACTTTCAATTACCCTAGCTCCTATCGAAGCCGCTTCAATCTCTTGAGCAACAACAACTCCCTTCGAACCGCTTACTTTTGGCTTGCATACTGTCCATGTCTCATAGGGGTATGACATCTCTTGCATTCTATCGTGGCCTTTCTTTTAAATATATAAACTCTTTATTATATCGGTTTCCCACTTTATCTTGTTAGACTAAGCGCAGACTACTGTAATAGGGATATTAATACAGTTTATGAAGAAGACTATTTATATCATATTAACGCTTATAGTACTTTTTCCTATGACAGCTCAGGGACAAAATACAAAGGCAGCCCCGTCGACAAAAAGTGGAACAGAACAAAATAACGATACCGATAAATGTGGGACAATCACTGAAGGAGGCCCCACAATCGAAAAACTATCGCGATTAGACGGGGCAATGTCTGTAAGGAACCTAGAATTCAAATATTTTGGTAAATTTTTGTTTAATTTAACCGACCAAGACTTCAACGACTTGAAGGCGCTTAAGCCAAACTGTGATGGGTCTTCAGAGGAAATAGCGGCTATGGTTTTTGATAAATTAAAACAAAAAATATCAGAAGCTAAAGAAACGAGAGATAATACCATCAAGTGGATGGAAAAGACCAAGAAAGAGCTTCAATCTCTATCCGTGTCTCCAACAGCCGTTAAAAAAATTCACAACACCTGGAAGGAAATGGAGAGCCGGAGTCAAGAAATGCTTGATGATGATCTAAAATATTTTGCAAAATTTCTTAATCGAATCCGACAGAGAATTTATGAGGAAAGTGCGAAACAACCTTCCGATCTAATAAAGCCTTTTTATCCAATAAAAAACTTAAATGACTGAGTCTTTAAAGATCTTTCTCTTCTATTTTTTAACTAACTCGTCTTCCGCCCCTTAAGTAAGGGGCCTTCACGCCCTCCACATTTGCAATGCACATCTCCTGACTATACTGACCTGAACTCGCTATCAAATTAGTTTCGCTCCAATTTGGTTCACATTCACCATTTAAAAATGCTTCTTTGAGTGGGCGGCCCATAGCAGTTTTTGGTATTTTAATGCCTAATCCATAAAAAATAGTTGGCAAGATATCCACAATCCCCGTTGGGATATCAAATATCTTCTGTCGGTTCATTTGATCTCCACCCAAGGTCATAAAGTTATTTATTTCAATCCTACTTAATCCACCATGAATTCCGCCACCGTTTGGAATATCGGGATTATCCGCAAAACATGATCCAGCATAACCGTATTGATTAACTTTTTCTGTTGTCCGTAACATATAATTGATATCTGGTGATCTTTCACTTAGCGCATTGATTTCAGCCATAGAAAATGTCCCGTAGCTTCCATCACGTGTAAAGGTAAGGCCGCACCAGTCCTGTGCATGCAAAAACTCGATTATTTTTTTCATTAACTTTGGATCACGATCTCTTGCTGTAATTTGGCCGCTGTAACTGGCTTTTACCGCAACTTCAATATCATCGATAATCGATACTCCTGTTTTAAATCCTGCGCACTTTAACTCATCGATAACACTGACCTGTTTTTGTTTGGAAATTTGGGCGTGGTCTGAGCATACGATCACGTTCCAACCGTCCGACCGTCCTTCGGCATTCCACCATTTCATGATTTTTCCAAAGCATTGATCTAAACACTCAAGNCTAGATAGACTAGCNTTGGAACCAATNCCNTCATAGTGAAATGACAAGTCCGGTTCATTGTACCAGATTACTTGAACATCNACTGATCGATCCAATAGAAAATGGTCTAATANAATTTGCGTTGCATATNGACTAACTTTATTGTTCGGGAAATCTNTGTTTTGGAACTNNTCCAAATTTTTCTATGATACCATCGATAGTCAGCGAGTTCACTCGAGATATCGGCTCCCCAAATAGAGAATAATCTCTGTTTGAGCTCATCAGCTTTTAAATTAAGCAATCGAGCATTACCAATTTTTCCTGTGGTAATAACGGAATAATTCTTGTTTTCTTTTGCTAATAGTTCTCCAAGTGATGAAGTTTTCTGGAGGCTTCCATAAATTCGTTTCGCTTCCTCCATCTTTGCCATATCGGAAGTATCGAGTGGACCATCAAAACCAAGTATTGGGTCATAAAAACTATTCGCCATAATACCGTGGCCAAAATTTCCTTCCTTTGATGCGTCAGATATCGAACCTCCGCAATAGGCTCCCGTTACAAAACTTGAGACTTGAACCCGCGTCTCTGATGGAAAGGTCGACGAACTATTAGGATAATCAATCCATTCATTTCGAAATTCGTTAAGATTAGGCATTATATTTGATTGAACAAAGTCTCGGCGCAATCCATCAAAAAGGCAAAATAAAAACTTTGTTTTTTTCATTTCAACTCGCAAACCATCAATATTGAACTTAAAATTAAATGATCAGAATGTCATCACGATATTATTATGTGTAATTTAACTCTCAATTTAATTTAAATTTAATATAACCGACAAACTAGTTCATCAAAATCGACAGAATTCTATATTTATTTTTAAAGGTTATTTTAACCAGTGGTCATTAAAAAACTACAGTCAACCTATATAAATGTGATAATAACTGCCATCTGAAAAAAGATTTTGGAGCATATAATGTACCTTTCCACCAGCGATCAGAAAAAAGAGGCAACCGAATGGTTTATCTCTTTAAGGGATCAAATATGTTCAGCTTTCGAGAAGCTGGAGGAGGATTATAATGGCCCCAAAAAATCGATGGCGCCGGGAAAATTCACTCGCAAGCACTGGGATAGAAATGGCGGTGGCGGGGGCGTGATGTCAATAATGGAAGGACGTTTATTTGAAAAGGTAGGAGTGAATGTATCAACGGTTATGGGTACATTTTCCCAAGAATTTAGTAAAGAGATCACCGGAGCACAAGACGATCCAAGATTTTGGGCCTCCGGAATTTCTGTTGTTGCACATATGTGGTCCCCTCATGTCCCCGCCGTACACATGAATACGAGGCATATCACAACCACAAAATCATGGTTTGGCGGGGGGAGTGATTTAACGCCTATGGTTCGCAATGATGATGATAAAGAAATATTCCATAGCGCATTTGAGGCCACCTGTAATAAATATGACCTGACATATTATCCTAAATTTAAGAAGTGGTGTGATGAATATTTTTACCTTGCACATCGAAATGAACCCAGAGGCATCGGCGGTATCTTCTATGATCAATTAGATAAAAACTTCGAGTCTGACTTTCTTTTTACCAAAGATATAGGGTCAACATTTAACACAATCTTCCCTGAAATTGTACAGCGCCATATGGATGATACATGGACAGAGAAACAAAGAGAAATGCAATTAATAAAAAGAGGGCGCTACGTGGAATTTAATTTACTACATGATCGCGGCACACTTTTTGGGCTCAAGACGGGTGGTAATGTTGAGGCAATTTTAATGAGCTTACCACCCCAGGTTGCCTGGCCCGCTCCGTCACTATAAATGGCCTAATGATGCTCTACCCGTGAAAAAAGTATAATCATTTCATTTTTTTAACAAGCCTTATCGGCAGTATTGAAACTTTCCTTTTTTGGATTAGTTGTATTCTAATTCAGCTTGTCCCAGTCCTTCAAACGCTGCGCTGATTTTTTCTTGGCTATTCGCAAAGTCAACACCATTCCATGATCCAGTTGTAATGATATCTCCTCTCTTAAGACCTCTCTTCGAAAGTAATGGATACCTCTCACTAAGGTGACCAGCTAGCCACGCGATTAACGCAAAAGGGTCACCTCCAGGAAAACCTTTATCTGCCGCCTTTACCTTTTTTCCTATTGTTAAACTTGCATGGAAATCTGGAAAGTGTACAAGCTCATCCAATCCAATCTCATCACCAACAATCAATGCTTCGTTAGATTGACTATCCGCAAGAGCCCAGATGGGATCTTTCACAGGCCATTCCTGATACCGTGTTTCGACGGCTTCTATAGCAACCATTGCAGTGCCAATTGCAGCTTTCACCTCAGATGACTTGTAAGGCCCTTCATCTGCTGGTAAATCTAACGCTAAACGAAAAGCTACTTCACACTCCACAGCTTTTAACCTTAATGATTTTGATAACTGTGTTGGCGATGTATATAGATTTTCTCTGGTTATAGCGGCACATGTTGGTGGAAATTCTTTTGAACTTGGGCCCACTTTCCAAGCCACAATTACTCCACCCCTTGATGTCAATATTTCATCCTGAATAGCGAAAGCTTCTGCGATACTCTTTGGTGCAGAATCGTCAGGAAAATTAGTTAAGGGTTGATTTGTCTCTCTTGCCTTAATGAGCGCCTCAGCGGCTAATTTTACTTTTTCCATAGGCTCCTACCTTTCATTTACATAATGATCTCTGACCCAATTCAAACAGTCTTCCTTATTATATTTGAACCCACTTAGTATCCACCAACTCTCCACTTTCTTTAGAAGGTTACCTAGTTCAACACCCGGCTTCATACCTAATTTCAAAAGGTCTAATCCTCTTAACGGAAATGTTGGAACCGACCAGGTCTGTGCTATCGTGTTCGCCACGTCTCGCATCTTTTTATATTTTGGATTTAAGGCAGTTTTAATTAGAAGTAGACCTAAAAGATCCATTTTTCGCATTTCGTAAAAAAGCCTTTTTATTTCTTTTGGTTCCTCTGAGACGTCTATTTCTTTTTCACAATAGAAGGTCAGGTAATCTGCCATCCTATTTGATAACTTCAATGTCTCAATCACTTTTTCTGTAGGTGTAGTAAGTAAAATAGCGAGCCTTCTAATTGGATCTGAAGCTGCGCCTTCTAGAAATACAAGACGATTAAACTCGGTTATTCTTAGCCTTCCTGGAAAAATTTTACTCATTATTTTATTTTCTGACATTTTACTGAGTGCAGTGAAAGCATTAGTCGAAAGAATTATTTTAAATAGCTCGCTCTGTATACGTTCGCCCGATAAGGCATTAAGTTCACCTGCAAATTCCTTACATGCCGCTAAGCCATCACGATCAATTTGTTCTTGTCCAAAATATGCATAGAACCTGAAAAATCTTAGAATCCTTAGAAAATCTTCTTGAATACGGCGCGACGCGTCACCAACAAAACGAACCCGCCCTCTAATCACATCCTTATAACCACCAACAGGATCGAAAATATTACCATGTTTATCCATAAATAAAGCATTCATCGTAAAGTCACGCCGAGCGGCATCCTCAGCCCAACTATCGGTGAATGAAATTTCAGCGTGGCGCCCATCGGTTTTTAAATCACGTCTTAAACTTGTTATTTCAAAAACCTCATCGTCCAAAAATGCGGATACTGTGCCATGTTTGATCCCTGTGGGACGGACAGTGATATTTGAGGACGATAGAAGCTGCATGATCTTGTCCGGGCTATGGCGAGTTGCAATGTCAATATCTGAAACAGGATGGCCTAGAATAGAGTCCCTTACGCAGCCACCAACAAACCGAGATTGATTATTATCAGCATCAATAATCTCTATGAGAGACTTGACCGAGGCTTTATTTAGCCAATCACGATTTGATGCTACCTTCATTGAGATTCCAGAACGTCCAACATCATGTTTGCAAAATGCACAAGCATGCCTGCTGTAGCGCCCCAGATATAAAAATCAGGATGTGGAAGCACATAAAAATGTCTCATCCTATTCTGCCATTCTTTACTTTGGCGCTCATGGTTTCTTCGGTCCAATACGAACGACATTGGAACCTCAAATATATCGGCTACTTCGACAGAATTTATATTTAAATCAAATGGCGGGGTTACCAGCCCAACCACTGGCGTTACGGAAAAACCTGTTCGGGTTACATAATCATCTAACTTACCTATTATCTCAACGTGCCGCCTATTGAGACCAATTTCTTCTTCTGTCTCCCTTAAAGCAGTATCAACAATATCAATGTCAGTCTCTTCCACTCGTCCTCCCGGAAAGCTAACCTGACCTGCATGATGAGAGAGGGCATCAGAACGTCTAGTCAGTAGAACCGTCGGATGCCCAGGACGGCCAATCACCGGAACCAGTACCGAAGCCGGTTTTTGTCGGATAGGGGCATCCATTCCAGGATTCAAGCTATGGTCACCATTATCTTGACTCACTTTGAGACGGTTAGATTTTCTCTTAGCCTCAACAAATAAGTCTTTAAAATCGGATAACGTAGTTAATCCGTATCTATTTGACCCAACTGGAAGAATATTCCCTTGCTCCATATCCCCAAAAACCTTTTGCCGTCTATAATACGTTCATTCGCTGCATCAATTAATTCGTAAAATACTGACCGTGTGATTTTAGCCTCCAGCCCATCTCTGACAACAATATACGGATTGGGTTCTTCCGTCTCAGGGTCTACATCAACTCTGAGTGGATGTTCCAAACCGCATGTGACAACTTCATCTAAGTTCGTTCTAAATGAAAAATCAGTATTAAAGGGCTTATTCTCGTTCGAAATAACACGTTGCACCTCAACCGCTAAAAATGGCGCATCTTCAACTTCAATCGTACCCTTTTCTACGGGAGTAACCAACCAGTAGCTCTCATCTTCTTCTTTGCGTAATACACTGGCGAACAACTTTACTAGCGGAAGGCGCTTGATAGGTTTCCCCTGATGATACCACACACCATCTTTTGCTATGCGCATCTCAAAGTCCTTGATCGGTATACGTGACTCCAAATCTGCTATTCTTTCGACCTGTTTACTAGGTTCTGTTAATTGCATATCGCTCGATTTAGTTTTTTTGTACGACCCGGCCATGCGACAATACACCTATTTATCAACAGTAGTTCTAGCTTTTATATTTATTGTGAGCCGTGCAGATCGGCGCAATGATCCAGAAAATATAAATTATGTCAGGGAACTCTCTCTATTCGCAATACATTTGTTGATCCTGGCTTCCCCATCGGCACTCCTGCTGTGATCACGATCTGATCCCCTTGTTCCGCAAATCCTTGTGATTTTGATACATCTAATGCCCGCTTAACAACCGCCGAAAATCTTTCCTCTTCCTCTATATGCACGGAATGCACCCCCCAAGCCATACCTAACCTTCGGGCGGTCGCTATGCTAGATGTGACACATAATATCGGAACTGAAGGCCTTTCTCGAGCTGCTCTAAGTGTTGTAGAGCCAGAAGTAGTGTAAGTAATAATACAAGAAGCGCTTACAGTTTGGGCAACCTGACGGGCCGCAAGTGTTATCGCATCTGAAACCGTTGGCTCGGGTGTTTCGTGACTTTCCTCAATCAAATCCTGATGAGCTTCATCTCCTTCCACCTCTAAAATAATACGGTTCATCATATCAACAGATTCGAGAGGAAATTCTCCAGCCGCTGTTTCCGCCGATAGCATTACGGCATCGGCTGAATCATAGACGGCAGTAGCTACATCGGAGGCCTCGGCTCGAGTTGGTGCCGGGGCATGGACCATTGAATCCAACATTTGAGTCGCTACGACAACAGGCTTACCCCAATGCCTGCATAATTTAACAATTCTTTTTTGTATGCCCGGAACTTTTTCTGGAGGAAGTTCTACACCAAGGTCTCCCCGAGCCACCATAACAGCATCCGACATTTTTACTAATTCATCCAAATGCTCAATTGCTGCAGGCTTTTCCAGTTTTATCAAGACGGATGCACGCCCACTAATTAATTCTCTTGCCTCAGCAACATCCCTAGGTCGCTGCACAAATGATAAAGCTATCCAATCGAACCCGAGGCTGAGGGCAAATTCTAAATCCTCTCTGTCCTTTTCACTAAGTGAAGAAAGACCCAATGTAACGCCCGGAACATTCACTCCTTTTCGGTTTGATAGAGTGCCTCCGGTTATAACCTTTGTTTCTATCGAATTTTCTGTCGCATTTTGTACACGGAGCCTTATTTTTCCATCGTCAAGAAGAAGGTCCATACCAACCACAGCCGCATCAAAGATTTCCTGATGCGGTAGTTGTACACGTCGACCCGATCCAGCTGCCTCCTTTAGATCCAAAACGAACGAGGACCCTACGATGAGTTCTACCTCATCCTTTTCAAACACGCCTATTCGAAGTTTTGGCCCCTGCAAATCCGCCATGATGGCCACAGGCCAATCTAATTCTTTTTCTAATTGTCTTATAGCATTGAATCGCGATCTATGGTCTTCGTGACTTCCATGACTGAAATTTAACCGGAACACATCCACTCCAGCTTTAATCATGGAACGTATTTGTCGCTTTGTCCGCGAAGAAGGACCGAGCGTTGCAACAATTTTTGTGTTTCGATACCTACGCATTCGTTTACCTGTCATTAATACGTTATAAGATCACGCTTGTTGATATCTCTATGCCATTACCTTGATACCAATTTATTACAAGATAGAGAAAAATCCAAAATACCGCTTGTTTTGGTCGTTTTCAAAGCATAATCTCTACTTTAATAGATATTGATAAGAATCCAACAGCTTAAGAATATGATCTCTGTTTTCGGATGGCAACGCAAACAGAGCCCTGTCAATTCCTGCTTTTTTGTAAGAATTAATCGTTTCCTCATTTGGCGGGGCACCAAAAACACTTACAGAGAGGGTGTTCATGTCTCTGCCGCTTTCGGCTGCCATATTTTTAAGCCTTTGCATGCTCTCAGCTGCGTCGAACCCACCTCTTCCCCTTGGGAACCATCCATCGCAATAATCTACGACCCGTTTTAAAGTGTAATCCGTTTCTCCTCCCATCAATATCGGGGGATATGGTTTCTGAACCGGCTTAGGATATGCCCAACTTTTATCAAAATTTATATACTCCCCATGAAATTCTGCTTCCTCATCGACCCAGAGAGATTTCATAGCTAGAACATGTTCTTTCATCATTGCAAATCGCGTTTTATAAGTAACTCCATGGTTTTCCATCTCATCCACGTTCCAGCCACCACCCAGACCCAAAACAAAACGGCCTTTGGACATTAAATCCAGGCTCGCAATTGATTTAGCCGTCACAATAGGATCACGCTGTGGCAGCAAACATATACCGGTTCCTATTTTTAAATTTTTTGTACTTGCAGCAGCAAAACCAAGCGAAACAAATGGGTCAAGCGTATGAGAGTATTGCTTCGGCAATTCGCCTCCACCGGGAAATGGCGAGCGTCTGCTTGTAGGAATATGAGTATGTTCTGGCACAAAGAGTGACTCATAACCACGTTCCTCGAGCTCCCAAGCTAGTTCGCTTATATTAATGCTATAATCTGTATCGAAAATGAAAACACCTATATCCATGCCAAAACCCACTTATCCATTAACCATTTTTAACTTATATCGTATTAGACAAGACACTTGCCAACATGTCCATCCAGCAGATATTAAAATAACAGCGTCCAGCATCTTTATGTTTGTATTTCAGCACCGGATTTTGGTGATTTGCATACCGAAAGTGGTTATGGTGCTTTGTATGAAAACGCACCTCTTAGATAAGTTACTTAAATCCTCGGTTGAAAAAGGCGATCTGCAGGGCGTTGCTGCTATAATTTCAAATGAAAACAAACATCTCTACGCAGCAGGTTTTGGAATAAGCGGTCCCAAAAAATCTCAAACCATGACTACTGATACAGTATTATGGGTCGCTTCCATGACAAAAGCTGTTACCGCAGTGGCTGCCATGCAACTTGTAGAACGCGGGCTTATTAAGCTAGATGAACCTGCGTTTACTTTGCTACCTGAACTTAGGAATATTCAGGTATTGCAGGGATTTGATGAAACCGGGGATCCCAAGCTACGCCCTCCTAAATATAATATTACACTGAGGAACTTGATGACGCATACTGCTGGCTTTGGATATGATGTATGGCATCAACAAATAAAAGACTTCGTTAAATCAAAGAATATTATCTCACGATCTTCTGGTTCGCGCGCGGCACTGATGACACCTTTAATGTTTGATCCAGGCACCGACTGGGCCTATAGCATTTCTATTGATTGGGTGGGTTTAATGATAGAAGAGGCCACAAAACAAAAACTTGGGGAATTTCTAAAAACTAATATTTTTGAACCCCTAGGGATGAAATCGACGGGTTTCTTCATCGACAACAAAATGAGCAATTCTCTAGCAACCATGTATAGGCGGGAAAATAATACCTTAAGACCAGATCTCAAATTTAAAATGAAACAAAACCCTGAAGTGGAGGCAGGTGGTGGTGGACTATACTCCACATTGAATGACTACATCCTGTTTTTAAGGATGTTATTGAATGATGGGAGAGCCGGCACCTTACAAATTCTGCGCCCTGAAACTATAAAAGTGATGTTTACTAATCATATCGGAAACAATGTTGATATGAAAATGTACTCTACGAATAAAGCAATATCTAGAGACGTAAACTTTTTCCCCGGGACACCAAAATCCTGGGGGTTATCTTTTATGATCAATCAGGAGAAAGCGGAAACCGGAAGGCCCGCCAATTCCATTGGATGGGCGGGATTGCCCAACTGTTACTTCTGGTTGGATCCAAAAAATAAAATAGCAGGGGTTTTTGGCACTCAGATTTTACCGTTTATCGATAAAAAAGCTTTCCCCTTATATATGGCGTTCGAGAAAACGGTATACCGATCGCTATTAGGAGAATATTGATATAAAGAAAAAGAGTAAAAATTAATAGAGCACCATCTACAATCAGGCAAAGTCAGAACATGACCGATATACCTATCATAAACCTCTCCACTTTAGGAGATTCCAATCCCTCTAGCCAAAAACTGATCGCAAACGATTTGCGACAGGCTCTTCGTAAAAGTGGTTTCTTTATAATTATTAACCACGGTATTCCTCAGGAGCTTATCGATCAAACTTTTTTAGAGGCTAAACGTTTTCATGACCAGTCAATGGAGGCTAAAAAAGCGGTATTAATGAATGAACACAATAATGGCTACATGGCAATGGGCCGTTATAAGATAACAACCTCTAGGGCAAGCGAGGATGGCGCAGAACCAGACCTTAATGAGGCATTTTTCATAAAAAGAGAAAGAAAACCAGATGATCCGCTGGTGCTGGAGGGACGAAGATTCGCGGGTCCTAATGAGTGGCCAAAAGATTTACCTGGCTTTAAGGACAATCTTCTTCAATATACCAAAGCTGTGGATCAGATGGCTCAAGCCTTACTTGGACCTCTCGCAATCTCTCTAGACATGCCAGCCGACACCTTCACGGAAGCATTTTCTGAAAGTCAATTTTCATTTCGTCTCTCTCACTATCCAAAAGTCTCAAAGTTTGCGTCCAAACAATATGGTATAGCGCCCCACACTGACTCAAATTTTTTAACATTCCTAGCGCAGACGAGTATTCCTGGGTTACAGATACAAGCAATAAACAACAAATGGATAGACGTGCCTTTTGTGCCTCGATCATTTGTCGTCAATAGCGGAGACATGCTACACCGTTGGACCAACGGATATTATAAATCTACACCGCACCGAGCAATGCCACCCCAAAAGGAAGCAAGATACGCCATACCTTTTTTCTTTGGGCCTCACCTGGACACAAACATTGAGTGTTTGCGGTCTTGTCACTCCGCCCAGAATCCACCTCAATATCCGCCGATATCATATAATGATTATATTAGTTGGTGGTACGACAAAAATTACAACGCAAACGCCCAAGAAGACTTGGCAACCAATGACTAATTTTGAGAAATAAGATGTATTTCTATGAATTCACAGTCCTCAAAGAAAACTTTTTAGTTTCTATTTTAGGGCACCAATTATAATGAGTTCAGTGGCTCAACTTTTAACGGATAGTCTGGAAGCACACAGGATAGATCAGGTCTTTTGTGTTCCTGGAGAAAGTTATATTGGGCTAACTAGTGCTTTGGTTGAGAGCGGAAAAGTCCGCATCATTGTGTGTCGCCACGAAGCTGGTGCTACGTTCATGGCAACAGCAGATGGAAGACTTCAGAATAGGGCTGGCGTCGTTTTAGTTAGCAGGGGCCCCGGGTTAGCAAATGGTTTGGTCGCGATACACTCCGCATATCATGACGCGACACCATTAGTTGTCATTATAGGACAGGTAGAGAGGGCCGATTTTGGAAGGCTTGCACTGCAAGAACAGAATTATTCTTTACTTTTGGCAGACATCACTAAATCCGTCATAGAAGTGAACCAACCTGAAATGGCCTCAGAAGCCATTGCTAGAGCATTTCATATAGCGGAAAGCAGTACACAGGGACCTGTGGCGGTAGTTATTCCAGAAGATCTCTTTGATGAAGAAACGCATGCTCCTGTGGTTATGCCGGCGTCCAAATTATCATCGTCTCCAAGACAAGAGGACCTTGATAAACTAGCAGAGATGATTTCTCGAGCCGAACGCCCTTTGATTTTGGTTGGCGGTGCTCTGCTGGCGGAGTCATTGGACGATGCAGATGTTTTAAGAGACCTCAACACGCTGTCAGAAAGGTGGGTATTACCTGTCAGCCCAACACACCGTCGACCTCAACTCTTTGACTCAAATCACCCTAACTACGGTGGATATATGGGCATTAGAGTCCCATCCTCTTTACTTGACCATATGAAAAAAACGGATCTAATGGTAGTTTTGGGGGAGCGTCTGACAGATACAGTCAGCCAATCCTATAAATTTCCTTCGGCTCCCAAAGCTCAATTCTTTATGGCCCATGTTTGGCCTGATGCTGATGAAATTGGTCGGGTATGGCATCCAAATCTAGGTATTCCAGCTAGTCCACATGAAGTAATAAAAGGGTTACTCCGCAAAAGCATTCCAAACGATATCGACAAAAGAAAAAACTGGGTTGAAACGCTAAATGAAGAGCACAATAAATTATTATCCAAACAGTGGAACAAGACAAGTGATGGCGTAAATTTCGCAGCTGTAGTATGTGAAGTTGATAAATACCTAGAGAAAGATGCATCAATTACTTCTGATGCGGGCAACTTCGGAAGTTTTATTCATCGTTATATTGGTTTTGGGCAAAAACATGTTTTTTTATCATCAGTTGTTGGCGCTATGGGATCGGGAATGCCGATGGCCGTCGCGGCTGGGTTGCGTCGACCCGGAAAACAGACCGTTTGTTTTATTGGAGACGGTGGTGTTTTGATGATGGGAAATGAAATAGCAACTGCTGTCCAATATGGCGTGAACCCAATTATCATTATAGCTGATAATTCAATGTATGGAACTATAGGAATGCATTCTTATGTTAGGTATCCTGACAAACCGTTTATGGAAGGAACTAAACTTACTAATCCAGATTTTGCTGCCTGGGCAAGGTCTTTTGGAGCCGAAGGAATAACTATCCAAACTGAAGCTGATGTATCTGCAGCCATCGAGAAAGCTTTTAGAATACGCGTGAAACCTGTGGTAGTTCACTGCCATACTTCAGCTATTCAAATGAGCGCATGGAGGAAATATGAACGTTCGGACACTCTAGAATGAATGATGAAGATCTTCTAAACCCGCCGCGGTTTAAGGCCCAACTTTTAAAAAAGCAAGTTAGTTCAATATTAACTGCCTGGGGCATGGCTTTGAAAGAAGCCGATATCGCGTCAACAGTGATGATAGAGACTGACTTACGTGGTGTAGATTCTCATGGCATTAATATGCTTCGCCAATATGAAGAAACGTTTAAACGCGGAGCATTAAATGTTAAAGCCCAAACGAAAATCATTCGCGATCGATCGACTACGGCGTTACTCGATGCTGACAGAGGGTTAGGCCATCCCGTTTCGGTTCAGGCAATGGAAATGGCCATAAAAAAAGCAAAAAGTTATGATGTAGGTATAGTTTGCGTCAGAAATTCGCATCATTTTGGTGCAGCCGGGTACTATGCCGAAATAGCCGCGAGCCAGGGTTTCATTGGAATAGTAACAACATCAACTCGCGGTATTTCAATGGTTCCAACTCGGGGAACACAACCTGTATTGGGTACCAATCCATTCGCTTTTGCAGCACCAGCCGGGAAATACGATCCGTTAGTGTTAGACTTTGCCACGACGGTGGCTGCTGTTAATAAGGTAAAAGTGCGTAAACTAAGAGAATTACAATTGCCCGACGGCTGGGTCAATGACGGCGATGGCCGCGCCATCATTGACCCAAATGAGGCCATACAAATTTTTGACAATAAAAGTTTTGGAGGGCTTAATCCAGTTGGAGGAATTGGAGAGACTTTGGGCGGACATAAAGGCTACGGGCTCGCGGTATTTTCTCACATCCTCAGTGGAGCCATGCCTGGGGCGTCATTCTCCCCCGTACGGGTAAAGAATAGTAATGCTGATACACCGGATGATTTAGGACATTACTTTCAAGCAATTAATCCTGAAAGTTTCAGAACAAAGGAAGAGTATGAAAATGATATCGAGGTCGTGATAGAGACCCTCCGATCAGTAAAACCAAGCGATCCAGATAAACCC
>PAQA01000033.1 GCA_002709155.1 Rhodospirillaceae bacterium | reverse complement strand
TATATCGGTACAAACAATGACTAATACACTCACTACTGATGCGAAATCTACAATAGCACAGATACAAGAATGCGCAGCTGCCGGGGCAGACTTAATAAGAGTCTCATGTCCTGACATTGAATCAACAGATAGCTTGAGATCGATAGTAAAGGCCTCTCCGATTCCAATAATCGCAGATATTCATTTTCATTATAAAAGAGCCATTGAGGCCGCAGAAGCGGGCGCTGCATGTTTGCGAATTAACCCGGGAAATATTGGAAGCCCTCAAAAAGTCATGGACGTTATTAAAGCTGCTAAAGATAATGGTTGCTCAATGCGTATTGGTGTGAACGCTGGGAGCCTTGAGAGGCCTATTCTTGAAAAATTTGGTGAACCCTGTCCAGAAGCAATGGTAGAAAGTGCTCTCGAGCATTCGAAAATATTAGAAGACAAAGGCTTCTTAGATTTCAAAATTAGTGTTAAGGCATCTGATATTTTTCTCGCTGTAGCAGCCTACCAAAAACTTTCAGATTTAACAGACACCCCACTACACGTTGGCATCACAGAAGCCGGAGGATTTAGGGCAGGAACAGTAAAATCCTCTATAGGAATGGGAATGCTTTTGTGGGGCGGCATCGGCGATACTATAAGAGTTTCCTTATCTGATGATCCAGTAAACGAAGTAAAAGTGGGCTTCGACATTCTAAAGTCTCTTGGGCTAAGACACCGTGGCGTCAATGTAATTTCTTGCCCATCATGTGCTAGACAGCAATTCGATGTTATCAATACCGTCAAAATACTTGAGGAACGACTTTCGCATATAACAACCCCTATCACGCTCTCAATAATTGGTTGTGTTGTCAACGGTCCTGGAGAGGCGCGTGAAACAGATATTGGATTGACAGGAGGGGGAAAAGGTACACATCAAATTTACTTGGGAGGCCTTCCTAATCATCGATTGAAAGATGAGGGGATTATTGCGCATATCGTAGGGTTAGTAGAAAACAAAGCCCGCGAAATTGAAGCAGAGCTTGTTGTTGAAAAAGATAAAAAGCTAGAAATTTCATCTACAGCCAGATGACGATAGTCTCCAGCCAAAATTGTATAGATATTTTTCATGTTATCGGGCTAAAATATGGAGCTTGCTCAAGTTCGTTGAGGGAAAAGTTATTTATCAATGAGCATGAAATACAGGATTTCTCGAAATCTTTATACCAATCCATCAAATGTGAGGTTCTAGTAGTTTCCACATGTGACAGAGTGGAATTTTACTTTCTAGAAAATAATATAGAGATGGTTACTCAAGTTATTTTCAGAAAATTATCCCTTGGTGATGAACAGGTTTTTAGAAAAATTTTGGCCGCATCCTATAAGTATTCAAAACACTCTGCTTTACAGCACTTATTTAGAGTTGCAGCTGCCTTAGACAGTCACATTATAGGTGAACCACAAATTTTCGGTCAAATTAGATCGAGCCACAGAATAGGGAAAGAAACAGGGGCAATCCGTTCTCAACTAAATAATATCCTCGAGCATGCTTATTTTGCCGCTAAACGCGTAAGAAAAGAGACGAATATCGGGCAAGGACCTGTTACTATAGCAGCCGCGGCTATTCGTGTTGCTCGGGATATCAACGGAGATTTGTCACATTGTAAAGCGGCTATTTTTGGTAATGAAGAGGCAACTATTTTTCTCTCCGAACACTTCAAAGCCGCAAATTTACGCAATTTTATTTTTATTAGTGAAAATACGGATAATAGTGACCAAAGCCCAACAAATTTTGTTGGGGAAATTGCCAATTACGATGAAACAGCTAAAATTCTGATGCTAGTCGACATAGCAATAATTAGCACCAATAGTCTCAACTATGTCATCACCAAGGAAATGATTAAATCAGTCATAAAAAAACGCCAATACAAGCCCCTTTTTATTTTAGATGTTGGAGTCCCGAGCGTAATTGACCCGGCAATTGAGGATATTGATGAAGTTTTTTTGTATAATCTAGACGATCTTGAGCGAATAGCCCTCAAAGGAAAGAACCAGCGTGGGTCTGCATTAGCAGAGGCAGAACAAATCATAGATGAGGAATTAGAGCGTTTCACCAAAAGAATAAACGGTAAAAATATTGAGCCACTTTTGAGAGAAATAATAAATTCTATGAACCAGGAACGGCTTGAAGTCCTTAAACAAAAGCCAAATCTAAGCTCCGAAGCAGTAAGCCAACTTTTAGTAAACCGATTATTACATATTCCCATAACTACTATAAAAGAATTATATACTGATGAAGAATTAGATGAGAGAACTGAATTGTTAATAAGAAAACTTTTTACATCAACGGCTAAGTGGAAAGGAGATACGGGTGAGTTTTGAGGCCAATTTGGAGCGGGTCGAGTCCCGACATCGCGAACTTGAACGCATGCTCTCATCCTCCAAAGCACTAAACGCGGAAGAAATCACCAAAATATCCAAAGAATTATCTGAACTAACCCCCATTGCGGAGAAAGTTTTGGAATTGCGATCAATGGAAAACGAGCTCAACGACGCCAAAAACATGTTGAGTGACAATACCGATGATGAGTTAGAGGTATTAATAAAAAACGAGATCCACGATTTATCAAATAGATTACCCATATTGAAAAACGAGTTGCAACGTCTACTTTTGCCAAGGGACGAAGCCGATGAAAAAAATGCGATTTTAGAGGTACGAGCCGGAACAGGGGGAGATGAAGCGGCATTATTCGCCTCTAGTCTTTTTTCGATGTATCAGAAATACTCTGTCATTATGGGTTGGAGATTTGAGATATTGGAGGTTTCCGAAACGGCTATAGGTGGCTATAAGGAAGCAATAGCGTCAATCACTGGACGGTCCGTTTTCGCTAAATTAAAATTTGAATCTGGTGTTCATAGAGTTCAAAGAATCCCGACGACAGAGTCTGGCGGCCGCATACACACGTCTGCTGCTACGGTAGCCGTCCTTCCCGAGGCAGAGGATGTCGATATAAATATTGATGATAAAGACCTTAGAATAGACATATTTCGCGCGAGTGGTCCAGGTGGCCAGTCGGTCAACACAACCGACAGTGCAGTCAGAATAACCCATATTCCAACAGGCATAGTAGTATCTCAGCAAGATGAGAAATCGCAGCATAAAAATAAGGCAAAGGGGATGAAAATATTGCGGGCTAGGATTTTTGATCTTGAACGCAATAGGATCCACGAAGAGCGGGCAGCCGATCGGAGAGGTCAGATTGGAAGTGGTGACCGCTCAGAAAGGATACGAACATATAATTTTCCACAGGGCAGAGTTACCGATCACCGCATTAATATGACACTCTATAAAATAGATAAGATAATCATTGGAGAAGGCCTAGAGGAAATAATTAACGGACTCACAGCCGAAGATGAGGCAGCTCGTTTAGCCCTAACGACCTGAGACAAATAAATAAATGTATCCAAAACCAGCTAAAGAAACAACTTCGGTTAAAGTAATTTTAGAGTGGGCCAAAGAAAAACTTTTGGGAGCTCAAATAGAAAGCCCTATTCTAGATGCCAGACTTCTTCTTGGTTTTGCTCTCGGCATCCCTCGGGAGCGTTTTTACGGATCAGAAGATGAAACTTTAACGAAAAGCCAAGCATATAATTATACAAAACTTATAGAGCGTCGTTGCAAAAGAGAACCTGTATCCAGGATTATAGGAACCCGTGGTTTTTGGAATCTCACATTGAGAATAAATCTATCGTCTCTTGATCCAAGGCCTGACAGTGAAATATTAATCGAGTCTATCCTTAAGACCTTTCCAGATAAAGCCGCCAATTTAAAATTTATTGATTTTGGAACTGGGACAGGATGCTTGCTTTTATCGGCTTTAAACGAATTCCCCAATTCAAGTGGTGTCGGTGTCGATATTTCCAAAAAATGTATACAATTAGCCCAAGAGAATGCCGCTTTAAACGGGCTTAGCCAAAGAGCGGTCTTTATAGAAAGTGACTGGGGCGGGGAAGTAACCGGTAAATTCGATATAATTATAGCTAACCCGCCTTACATTCAGTCTAACACCATTCCAACCCTTGACCCAGAAGTCAAAAATTTTGATCCACATATAGCATTAAATGGTGGTCAGGATGGTTTATCCTGTTATAGAAAACTAGCTCCCCAATTTGTGGAAGTTCTAAAAAAAGGAGGCCTCGTTTTTCTGGAAATAGGCTATAATCAAAGGAAAAGCGTCTCTGATATAATGGAGTACAGTGGACTCAAGTGCCTTCATATAAATCAAGACCTTGGAAACCGCGATCGGTGCCTAGTTTTGGCTCATCGCCATCAATATTAAAGTAATTATCAATTTATACTTGGATTGGGTGAAGAACCCTACTAGTATACAGGTAGCATTGAGGAAAGCATCTTCTGGGAAGATCCTTTTTTGGCTATAAATCAGGTATAAAAGATAGTTCACCCAAAGCAAAGGTGCATTTTTTATGTGTTTGCATTTGAAAAGGCGGAGAGACAAACTTCGTCAACCAACACCACAGAAATGGTAAATAATGAGACAAGGCTCCCATTCTAAACGTGGCCGAGGTAGAGGTGGAAACCGCCGTTCCTCAGGTCCTCCTGGTCGTAATCATACTTTTGATAGCAATGGTCCCGATATAAGAATACGTGGCAATGCGCATCAAGTTCATGAAAAATATATGAATTTAGCTCGTGAGGCATCAACAAATGGGGAGGTTGTGCTAGCTGAAAGCTATTTTCAACACGCAGAACATTATTACCGAATATTAAGCGCTTTTACAGATGATAATAATTCAGAGACAAATAAGAATAAAAATCAAAATAATGGGAGTAACCATTCAGGCAATGGGCAAAACGCCGCGCAAACAAACACATCCTCTATGATGGCAGAACCAACAGAGTCTGAAAAACAACAGGAACACAATAGAGAGGTATCAGCTGATGGGGTTGAAACAATTGATGAACGTGAAATAAATATCGAGGGTGCAAACGTCGGCGATAAGCCGACAATCGCATTACGAAGCGACCAAAGGGTCGACACAAACATCGAACCCGACAGCAGGTTGGATGAAGAAACCAATGATGAACGCTCAAGGAATCAACGATATTCCAGATCTCGTCGGCGAATAAAAAATAATGCCGCTGGCGATAGAGAAGAATCAGCTGAGACCAAAGATCAAACTTCCTTTAGTTCCGATTAAAAATAGCGAACATCATTAAGCTATATAGCTATTAGAAACTGTCCTTTTCCGCAATAAAGATTGACTAAGCTAGCTGAGAAAAGGTTATTGATTTGGTAACGACCGTAGAATGATTTATCTATACTTGTAGAAAATCCATTAATCCCCATATCACATTGGTAACTGTAAAAGGATCGCGGTACACAAGCGCCTAATCAAAAAGGCCAAGGGGAATAGCATGTCACCTTCTTTTTTAGCTCCTAAATAACCCTATCTGAGCCTGAAAAGTATTCGCAGCTATTAGAAAATTTGATTAAAAAATGGGCGCCCCTTCGAAGATATACGAGGAGCTTTATTACTTTAATAGTCTTTAGAACCAAGGTTAAACTAGTATGGCAAACGATAAACGAAACAAACAAAATCAATCTAGTCACGCTTATAAAGCCTTGGAAAAGTATACTCGCGACCTTACTGAAATGGCTAAAAATGGTAGCTTAGATCCTGTAATAGGTAGAGATGACGAAATCCGGCGTACGATACAGGTAATAGCAAGAAGGACAAAAAATAATCCTGTCCTTATTGGTGATCCAGGAGTAGGTAAAACAGCAATAGCAGAGGGATTAGCGTTGCGTATTATCGATGGTGATGTCCCTGAAACACTTAAAAATAAAAAATTACTCAGTTTAGATCTAGGTTCCATAGTTGCAGGAGCGAAATTTAGAGGAGAGTTCGAGGAACGACTCACATCACTACTTAACGAAATCACTAGAGCATCAGGAGAAATAATACTTTTTATAGATGAATTGCACACGTTGGTAGGTACTGGGGCTGCAGAAGGATCGTTGGATGCATCTAATATGTTAAAACCTGCTTTGGCACGAGGAGTACTCCATTGTGTAGGAGCTACTACACTTGATGAATACCGGAAATATATCGAGAAAGACGCAGCATTGGCTCGCCGATTCCAACCTATATTTGTTAAAGAACCAAGTATATCCGAAACGATCAATATACTCCGTGGCCTAAAAGAAAAGTATGAATTGCATCATGGGGTCCAGGTCATGGATAAAGCAATTGTTTCTGCCGTAAAATTATCTGATCGCTACATAAGTGAGCGATTCCTTCCAGATAAAGCAATTGATCTTATAGATGAGGCTGCTTCGAGCCGGCGGATAGAAATAGACTCAAAGCCTGAGGAAATTGATGCCCTGGATAGAAAAATTATAGCATTGAAAATAGAACAAGAGGCTGTGAAGAAAGAACAAGAGAACAGCAACGAAGATCGTTTACATCAGTTAGAGGTTGAATTATCAATATTACAAGAACGCTCTGAAACGCTAACCAAGCATTGGAATGATGAAAAAGCTATTTTAAGCCAAATTCAGAGCCTTCAGGAAACTCTCGAAAAAACTAGACAAGAATTGCTTGAAGCCCAGAGATCTAGTGAATATGAGGTCGCGGGAAGATTACTTTATAGTGAGATACCCAACCTAGAAAATAAGCTACATTCCATGAAGAGCAAATCATCAAAAACATTAGTTAAGGAAGAAGTAACCTCAGACGACATAGCTTCAATAATATCGCGTTGGACCGGCATTCCATTGACTAAGATGGTTTCTACAGAACAAGAAAAACTATTAACGATGGAAAGCTTCATCAGCAATCAAGTAATAGGACAATCATATGCTATCCAAGAAGTAGTGAATGCTGTCCAAAGAGCTCGCACTGGGTTACAAGACCCATCACAACCAATCGGTTCTTTTTTGTTTTTAGGACCAACTGGTGTTGGGAAAACAGAATTGAGTAAAGTTCTAGCAACATTTTTATTTGACAATAGAGAATCTATCACCCGATTTGATATGTCTGAATTCATGGAATCGCACTCTGTTGCACGTATGATTGGCGCTCCACCGGGATATGTCGGATATGAGGAAGGTGGAATGCTAACTGAGGCTGTCCGCAGGAGACCGTACCAAGTTCTACTTTTTGATGAAATTGAAAAGGCGCACTCTGAGGTTTTAAACATACTGTTGCAGGTATTAGATGATGGACGGCTTACCGACGGGCAAGGCAGAACGGTAAATTTCCGAAACACGATAATAATCATGACTTCAAATATTGGAGCAAATCATTTCTTATCCTCCAAAAGCGAAGAGTTCGACTCTATTCGAGAGCGTGTTATGGAAGAGGTGCGACAATTGATGCGTCCAGAATTTCTGAATAGATTAGATGACATTATTCTTTTTTCAAAATTATCAATATCCGATATGGAACAAATCGCAGACCTTCAAGTTGACCAGCTCCGAGCGCGATTAAAAACTAAGGATATTGATATTTCTCTGGATGCTTCTGTCAAAACTTGGCTAGCGAGGGCTGCTTATGATCCTAAGTATGGAGCGCGTCCATTAAAAAGAGTAATCCAAAATCATCTCCAAAACCCCATAGCTAAATATATTTTAGAAGGACATATCTCAGAAGGGGATACAATTTCAATATCTGCGAATGATGATCGTTTGTCGATTTTTCCGGTCACATAATACGATACATGGGGTTCAGTTAACCACTCTTCGTCATCCGCGCACTATAATCCCAAGTCATTAGTCGTTTGGGCTCTATAGATATGATAGTTTCATTTTCAGAATTTCTTAACAACCATTGCTTAAATGGAGTATCTTGCTTTCCCAAAAAACGGTCATGCAACCTTTCAAGGATTCCATCACGATCCTTTTCTGTAAGTTTAGCAATTCCCTGCCCGCGAACACCAGAATAAGGTGGAGACTCGCCAGATACTTCAAAAGCACATCTCGGGTTACTTTTTAAAAATGTGATTATTTTTGAATTCTTACGACTGGCGCAGATTATTCTATTTTCATCAAAAACAAACCACAAAGACACAATAATTGGCCATCCACCAGAAGATATGACTGAGAGTTTAAGAGGCACAGCCTTCGCATTAAGATAGGATTCAATTTGAGATATTGACCATGGTCCACTTAGTTGAGGCTGTAGCATTTTTCCAAATCCGTCGACTTATAGGGCGAATATATTAGTTTTAAGTGATAAAGAAACAACATATATTGTTATTAGTCTATTCGAGGAATGTAATAAAGAAGCTCGGTAATGCAACAACCAAATGTCAAAACATTAGCAGAAGCAAAAAAACTAATCAGTGAACAAAACCTGTCTCATGCAAAAGTTGCGGTCACAGACATCGATGGTATCCTTCGCGGAAAATATATCTCAAAAGAAAAACTTACCGATGCGATGGAAAATGGATTTGGTTTTTGCGATGTCATTTTGGGGTGGGATTGTAATGATCAACTTTATAACAATAGTGGACATACTGGCTGGCACACAGGATTTCCAGACGCGCTAGTAAAACCAATCCCGCAAACATGTCGTTCGATACTGTGGGAAAATGGGACACTTTTTTTTCTTGCCGAATTTATTGGTGCAGCCCAAACTATCTGCCCCAGAAATATTCTTAAAAAAGTAATTTCAAAAGCTAAATCCATGGGTTGCTTCGCTCTAGCAGCCGCGGAGTATGAATTTTTTTTGTTTGACGAAACCCCAGAAACTGTTCGGGAAAAAAAATTCCATAATTTAACCCCATATACGCCCGGGAATTTTGGTTACTCTGTGATAAGAAACACAGTGAATTCTGACTTTCATAATGACTTGTTGGAAATGAGCGAGAATATGGGGTTTCCAATTGAAGGATACCACACAGAAACTGGTCCGGGAGTTATAGAGGCAGCGCTAAAAGTAGATGAAATCTTAGCTGCCGCAGATAAAGCCGTTTTATTCAAAACCTTTACAAAGGTCTTAGCGCAAAAAAATAATCTCATGGCGACATTCATGGCTAAATGGTCAATGGACCATCCAGGGCAATCGGGGCATATTCATATTTCACTTACTGACAGCAAAGGGGAATCTATGTTTCATGACTCCCAGAAACAGAATGGCATCAGTGACACCATGAGATGGTTTATTGGCGGGCAACAGAGGCTATTACCGGATTTTATGGCTTTAGTCGCTCCTACAATTAATTCATACACACGACTTGTGCCTGGTTTATGGGCTCCAACAAACAATAGCTGGGGCATTGATAACAGAACATGCTCTCTACGGGTCATTTCAGGGTCACCGAGCAGCCAACGAGTGGAATACAGGCTTGGATCAGCAGACAGCAATCCATATCTAAGCATGGCAGCCGCATTAGCCTCTGGTCTATGGGGAATTGAGAATAACGTTGAACCGGGCCCACCTTTGCATGGGAATAGTTATCAGAATGAAACTAACGGCCTCGAGGATCTACCTCAAACACTTCAGGATTCTGTCACAACTTTAAAGAAATCGAGCCCCGCACGTTTCTACTTAGGAAGCGATTTTGTAGACCATTATTCAGCGACACGAGAGTGGGAGATTGCGGAATATCGAAGACAAGTAACAGACTGGCAACTGAACCGTTATTTTGAAATTATCTAAGCCATTTTTTAATATTTTTATCAATTTTCTAAAATATTCCGCACGACAATACTAGCTTTTGAAAAATCTATCTGGCCGGGATATCGCTCCTTCAAATAACCCATCGCCTTCCCCATATCTTTAAGACTTTTCGCGTCAATTTTTTGAATAGCATCTTTTATGGCTGATACGACTTCCTCATCGCCCAGTTGTTTAGGCATAAACCTTTGGATTACTGTTATTTCATTTTTTTCTTGATCAGCAAGATCATGCCGACCGCCATCTTCATACAATCTTATTGATTCGTTTCTTTGCTTCACCATCGTTTGGAGCAATGATAATATCTGAGCGTCAGAGACGCCCTCCGAATTACCATCTACCCGAACCGATATATCGTGATCCTTTATTGAGGCTAAGATCAAACGAATCGTTCCTAAAGACGCCTTGTCCTTAGTTTTCAAAGCAACTTTGAGAGCGTCATTTAAATTGTCGCGCAACACAACTGCCCCTCTCTCAACGAACGTTTTAACAAGTAACCGCTAGTAATCAGTTAATCGCAGAAAAACGCAAGCTTTTTGTTAATGGAAGTCAAAAATATAGCGGAAATGACAACATAAAGGTTGACCAAAATGATTACATCGCGTATCCAAAATCGCGAATTTTGTCCAAGGAAAAATTGCTAATGGCGATCGCTACCGCGACCGAAGCTCACTTGCTGAATGTGAATGAGCAACCTCATTCCGCGACAGGTGCCTTAGTGCTTGCCGATGGATCAGTGTATTGGGGTGACGGGCTTGGGGCAGAAGGTTGTACCTCCGGCGAAATATGTTTCAATACATCGATGACTGGTTATCAAGAGATTATTACAGATCCGTCTTACGCTGATCAAATTATCACCTTTACGTTTCCTCATATAGGGAATATCGGCGTCAATGATAATGACCTGGAGCATTCGCGATCATTTGCAAAGGGTATTGTTGTTAGGGCAGATGTAACTGATCCATCAAACTACAGGGCATCTAGTCATTTCAGAGAATGGTTAAATGCGCTTGGATTGATAGGTATTTATGGAATAGACACAAGAGAGCTAACAAAAAAGATACGTACTTTTGGGGCTCTAAATGGCGTGATATGCCACTCTAAAAATAAGGTTTTCAATATTGCGAAATTAGTTGAACAGGCAAAAAATTACGAGGGCTTGGAAGGAAAAGATCTGGCAAGCGCTGTCACCTGTAATGATATTTATTCTTGGGCTGAAGGGACATGGAAATTTGGAAATGATGATAGCTCCGAAGCCTTTCAAACAGTTTCCCCTACAACCTTTCATATTGTTGCGATAGACTATGGTGTGAAAAAAAACATACTACGAAATTTAGTGAAAATTGGTTGTAGGGTAACTGTTGTGCCGGCAACAACTCCAGCCAAAACTATATTGGCTCTAGACCCGGATGGTATTTTTTTATCAAATGGTCCGGGAGATCCCGCCGCAACAGGGGGGTATGCTGTCCCAATAATAAAGACCTTGATAGATAGTAACACACCAATATTCGGTATTTGCCTTGGACACCAGCTCCTTGGCTTAGCATTGGGGGCAAGAACCGAAAAAATGAAAGTTGGACACCGTGGAGCTAACCATCCAGTAAAAGACTTATTGACGGGAAAAATTGAGATTACAAGTCAGAATCATGGGTTCGTACTTTCAGAAAAAAGTTTGCCTGAAAATGTGGAAATTACCCATAGATCATTATTCGATAATTCAATTGAAGGTCTAAAATATAAAGACAAGGCAATTTTCTCTGTACAATATCATCCGGAGGCATCACCGGGACCAACTGAAAGTGATTATCTTTTCACAAAATTTATAACTTTAGTCCAGGAGGGCATGATATCTAACCATGCCTAAGCGCACCGATATATCTAGTATTTTGATTATAGGAGCGGGGCCAATCGTAATAGGTCAAGCATGTGAATTTGACTATTCCGGAACCCAAGCCTGCAAGGCACTGAAAGAGGAAGGCTACCGAATCATATTGGTGAATTCCAACCCAGCGACAATTATGACAGATCCGGGCCTTGCTGATGCAACTTATGTCGAACCAATAACAAGCGATACGGTTGCTCGGATCATTGAAAAAGAAAAGCCCGATGCTTTACTTCCAACTATGGGTGGTCAGACTGCTCTCAATACAGCCTTAACTCTTGCTAAGGATGGCACGCTGGAACGACTTAATGTGGAGCTAATTGGCGCTAATCTTGAAGCCATAGAAAAAGCAGAAGATAGGCTCCTTTTTAGAGACGCGATGGACAAGATTGGCCTCGAATCACCGCGCTCTCGTCTTGTAGAAAAAGAGGAAGATGGCCGAAGAGCATTAGCGGAGGTCGGCTTGCCAGCAATACTACGACCCTCCTTTACCCTAGCAGGTACCGGCGGCGGCATCGCGTATAACTTGGATGAATTTGATGAGATTTTAAGAACAGGGCTCCGACTATCACCGGTTAGTACAGTTTTAATCGAGGAATCTGTTCTAGGCTGGAAAGAGTTTGAAATGGAAGTTGTCCGTGACTGCGCGGACAACTGCATTATCATTTGTTCTATAGAAAATGTAGATCCTATGGGCATACACACAGGCGACTCTATAACAGTTGCCCCGGCGCTTACACTTACTGATAAAGAATACCAAAGGATGCGCAACGCCTCAATAGAGGTGCTGAGGGAGATAGGTGTAGATACAGGTGGCTCTAACGTTCAATTCGCTGTTAATCCTGAAAACGGAAGACTTGTTGTGATTGAAATGAATCCACGAGTTTCCAGATCATCAGCACTTGCATCTAAAGCTACGGGATTTCCAATTGCTAAAATAGCAGCTAAATTAGCTGTTGGTTTCACGCTTGATGAGTTAGATAATGATGTCACTGGTGCAACACCAGCGAGTTTTGAACCAACCATAGATTATGTTGTCACTAAAATTCCACGGTTTACATTTGAAAAATTTGCTGGAGCAGAAGCCACGTTGAGCACCTCCATGAAGTCCGTTGGAGAAGCTATGGCAATCGGTCGCAATTTTTCTGAATCCCTTCAAAAAGCTATCAATTCAATGGAAACCGGCCTAAGCGGCCTCGATGATATAGAACTGCTAGGAACTAATATCGCAGGCGCTGTAGATAAAAGTGCTATTATTGCGGCCCTTTCAGAGCCAGTACCCGATCGACTCCTACGGGTGGCACAAGCTTTTAGGTCCGGTCTTTCTATCGACGACATCTATAATGCCTGTTCTATAGACAAATGGTTTCTTCGGCACATCGAATCTATTGTGAAAAAAGAGTCTGCACTAAAGATCAATGGCCTACCCAATGATAGACCAAGTCTATTTAAGTTGAAGCAGGATGGATTCTCCGATGCTCGCATAGCAAAACTGCTTAATATAAAAGAGTCTGAGGTAACTAAACGCCGGGAACAACTCACTATTCATCCCGTTTTTAAGCGCATAGATACCTGTGCCGCTGAATTCGAAGCCAAAACACCATATATGTACTCGACCTACGAAGGGGATGGACATAACTTAACAGAATGTGAATCCGAGCCTACAAATAGTGAAAAAATAATAATTCTTGGCGGCGGGCCAAATCGAATTGGGCAAGGTATAGAGTTCGATTATTGTTGTGTTCATGCTGCGTATTCCCTAACGGAAGCGGGTTATGAAACTATAATGGTCAATTGCAATCCTGAGACCGTATCAACCGATTATGATACTTCGGATCGATTATACTTTGAACCGTTAACAGCTGAGAATGTCATTGAGTTGATACGAACAGAGCAAAAAAAAGGGTCGGTGAAGGGGGTCATCGTTCAACTTGGGGGTCAAACTCCTCTTAAACTTTGTCATGCCCTTGAAGCAGCAAATATTCCTATTTTAGGCACGCCCACTAACTCAATCGATTTAGCAGAAGATCGAGAACGGTTTAAAGCGTTATTAGATGAATTAAAATTAAAACAACCCGCCAATGAGATCGTATCTACACTCGATGAGGCCGAGGATGCTGCAAATAAAATTGGATTCCCCATCGTCATTAGGCCATCTTATGTTCTTGGTGGAAGAGCTATGGAAATAGTTCATGATACAATTTCTTTAAAGCGGTATATGCAAAATGCAATAACTGCATCAGGTGAAAATCCAATTTTAATAGATCGATTTCTGTCAAGTGCAATAGAAATTGATGTTGATTGTTTAGCGGATGGCACAACAACCTATATCGCAGGCGTAATGGAACATATTGAGGAAGCGGGTATTCACTCGGGAGATAGCGCTTGCTCTCTACCACCACAATCTTTGCCAGAACCAATCATAGATAAAATTAAGGAACAGACGAGACAGCTGGCTAAAGGATTAAAAGTCTGTGGGTTAATGAATATTCAATTTGCAGTGAAAGATAGCGAAGTTTTCCTTCTAGAGGTTAATCCTAGAGCTAGTCGAACTGTCCCTTTTGTTGCAAAAGCTACTGGAGTGCCGATTGCTAAAATAGCTGCCCTGGTCATGGCTGGAGAGCCACTAGCTTCTTTTAATCTCAAGGAAACCCGTCCCACACATGTAGCCGTAAAAGAAGCTGTTTTCCCATTTGCCCGATTTCCCGGCGTTGATAGTATTTTGGGGCCAGAGATGAAATCGACGGGAGAAGTAATGGGAATAGATATCAATTTCTCATCTGCTTTCGCCAAGAGCCAGATAGCAGCGGGCACGCTGTTACCACAAGCCGGCAGTGTTTTCATATCTGTCCGTGATGATCACAAAGATTCAATATTAGAGCCCGCGCGGATACTACATGAAAAAGGCTTTCTTTTGTTGGCCACATCAGGAACCGCTGAAGCATTAAAAAACGCTAATTTGCCGGTTAAGCGAATTAAAAAGGTTCTTGAAGGAAGGCCACATGTCGTTGACAATATGATTTCTGGGCATATAGATTTGGTAATAAATACTACGGATGGGGCTCAGGCAATTCAAGATAGTTTTAGTTTACGTAGATCTGCGTTAACGCATGGGATCCCCTACTATACAACGGTTGAAGGTGCCAAAGCGGCAGTTCAAGCCATTACTGCAATTAGAGAGGGGCCTCTTGAAGTTGTGTCGTTGCAGTCTTATCTTTAAGGGAATTGATTTTGTAACAAGGTTATGGGGAAGTTTGGATAAGAAAAGATGCAAAAGATTCCAATCAAACGCGACGGCCTTGAGCGTTTGCAAGAAGAGTTAAAGCAACTCAAATCAGTTGAACGGCCAGATGTTATCCGCGCTATAGCGGAGGCAAGAGAACATGGTGATTTATCAGAAAATGCGGAATATCACGCCGCGAGAGACCGGCAAAGTTTTATAGAGGGTCGCGTCGGCGAGTTAGAGGACGTAATCAGTCGTGCGGAAGTAATCGATTCCTCAATGATTGATGGAAGTACAGTCACATTCGGAACCACCATTATTCTTGCAGACGAAGACACGGACGAAGAGAACACCTACACAATTGTAGGGCCGTACGAGGCCGATATTTCTAAGGGCTTGATATCCACATCGTCGCCAATAGCTAAAGCTTTAATCGGCAAGAAGGTTGGAGACAGTGCTGAAGTTAATACACCCCGAGGGTCTAAAAGTTATGAAATACTTAACATTGAAGTTTCATGACCAGAAGTTCGAGGAGACGCCTAGTCGTCCGTGGTTCCAGTTATAACGTTGTCGTCAATAGGGACACCTGGTTTTTGCTTTTTTGTTCTGAAAGCGAGAGCAGTTTTAACATTAGAGACATTGGACGCTGGCGTTAACTTTCCAGTTAAAAATTTCTGAAACTCGTCCCAATCTCTCGCCACTATTTTCAATAAAAAGTCGGTTTCTCCTGATAACATGTGACACTCTCTAACCTCTTCCCAGTCTTCTATCATCTCCTCGAATGCCAGCAAGTCCGTTTCAGATTGACTGGAAAGTCCAACAAACGCGAAAATTATAACAGAGAACCCCAATTTCTCCGAATTAACATCTGCATGGTATCCACGAATGAAGCCGGCTCGTTCGAGAGCTTTAACTCTTCGGAGGCACGGCGGAGCAGATATTCCAGCGCGTTCCGCTAACTCTACATTTGTCATTCTACCGTCTTCTTGAAGATCACGTAAAATTCGCCTATCTATCGGATCGAGTTTCACACGCTGCATAAATATATATCCCCTCGTCTATATAGTCCCGAACAAAGCTTTAATAATTTTCTCTTATTCACTATACTACGCTTAAAAAAAGATCAGACGCAAGATTCTTGCGCGGTATTTCTATCAGCAAAAGTTTTATTGTTTAAAAATAACATCTTTAAGAAGTTTTGGTGGGTCTGGACGATTTTATGGTGATAGTAGAACAGCCATCATGTTGGATACTTTCTGATGGAACTATCGGTATGGAAGTACAGTGCATAGCTCTGGCGGAAGCACTCGGATTTGAATATGACAAAAAGCATATAAAACCATATTGGTTAAACCGAATTTTTCCACGCTTGGCAAAATTGCCTGGAATTCCCTTATCAACAAATTTTAAACAGGTGACGTCTCAATCAGCCCCTGACATATTAATCACCTGTGGACGAAGACATTCCGGAGCTTCGATCGCTCTAAAAAGACTGTCGAAGGGCACGACCTACACCATTCACATCCAAGACCCCAAGATAAATCCTAAACATTTTGATTTATTGATAGTACCCGAACACGACAGGCCGCGAGCACCTAATATAATCCTTTCGAACGGCTCTTTGACGCGAATAACACAATCGATACTCGATAAGGAAGCCCAATTAATCAAGCAAGAAGTTAAAAGTCTTGTTGGAAAGAAGGTCGCTGTAAATATCGGAGGAGATACAAAAGATAATAAGGTTGATGATGAAACTATTAAGAAATTGATCTTATCACTAAACCAATTCTCTGCAGATAATAAGTGTAGTCTGATGATCACAACGACGAATCGTACAAGCGAACCACTCAAAAAAGCGCTAACCCACCTTACGGAAAACCCCAATATCATTTTATGGACAGGCGGAAGTCGAAACCCTTACGCAGGATTTCTTGGTATAGCTGATGCAATTATTGTTACTTCTGATTCCATTAACATGATTTCCGAAGCATGTTCCACAGGAAAACCTGTTAATATATTTCCACTAGGAAAAAATTCTGAGAAACGAGAAAAGTTCATTGGTTCTCTGGAAAAGATGGGGGTAGTAAAGTACTTTAATGGGGAATATCGGAGTTGGGACTACGAACCGTTGAATGAAACTGCCCGAGTAGCTAATTTAATTAATACTAAATTAAAAGAAAAAGGGATCATACAGGATGCTTTCGATACAGAACCAGGTCGGTGTCCTTAATGTGCATTAACTCAATCGTCTTAGACAATTCATTAAGGTATTTAAAGACATCGGGGGCATCCGGTTTATAATCATGCCAGACTATGACACCTTGGGAGCTCAGCATTCTGAACGCTTTTTTAGTATCATTCTCTACGTAAGACTTTGTATGGGCTCCATCAATGAAAATTAGATCGATTTTCCCTGTTAATTCAGTTTCATCAAATTTTTTGCTATCGGAAAAAATTTGAGTGATTTTTTTCTCCGTAGGATGCCCTTCATAATAGAATTTAATAAACTTAGCCTCTAACTCTGCTACTTCCCTGTGGCGTCTATCATCCTTAGCATCAAAAAATAATTTATCAGCTTCGTCTGGGTGAATTGTCAATGTAAATAATTCGGCGTCTTCACTGGTATTTAGAGCCATCACATGTGTTGTCTTTCCGGAGCATGTTCCAAATTCAAATATCTTCTTGGCCGACTTAGACAAACCGGCGAGCACCCACGTTTCCCTGTCTGTTAGCGACGCAACTATCCCCTCACCCCCAATAAATGAAACCGCCGAGTTAGCCGTAATTCCATACTCATTTATGGAAAAACAAGGCGCCACAGAACTCAAATCTACTTTTGAAATGGGATATTGTCGGAGATTAAATGAACGATTTTTTTGACGTCTTAGCTTCAACATTCTCCGAGTAACTAAATAGAGAATAATTAGGGTAACTATATTTGTTGCAATAAAAGTTTGGAGCAATTTTTCTTCCCTTGGGCTTCCAGCATCTTCAGCTCAAATCGCCGATACATAACCCATAACAGCCCTTTAATAATAAACAAACTCTATTTTACTCAACACCTAAAAGGGAAGAGGTTGGCAGTCAGTTTTATCAATTGAAACTTTGCGATTTTTCGTTAATAACCTTTGGTTCAGTAAATTAAAGTAATTAGCATAACTAATCATCAATATAGGGATTTTAAACGCATGCCAACCAATAAGGAAAAAGTAATAATAATTGGATCAGGGGCTGCAGGATTAACCGCGGCAATCTATACAGCGCGCGCCAATATGTCTCCACTTTTAATTGCGGGACTTCAACCAGGAGGACAAATGACGATTACAACAGATGTTGAGAATTATCCAGGTTTCGCAGATGTGATCCAAGGTCCTTGGTTAATGGAACAAATGGAAGCGCAAGCAAAACATGTTGGAACAAGGATTGTTCAAGATATTATTACTTCTATCGATATTGCCGACAGGCCCTTTTTGTTAAAAGGAGACTCGGGTGATACATATTCAGCTGACTCACTAATCGTGGCTACAGGTGCCCAGGCGCGTTGGCTTGGCTTAGAAAGCGAATCTATTTTCAATGGTCGGGGAGTATCCGCTTGCGCTACCTGCGACGGTTTTTTCTTCCGAAATCAGGAGGTAGTAGTTGTAGGAGGAGGAAATACGGCGGTAGAAGAGGCCTTATATCTAGCTAATATAGCGTCTAAGGTAACTCTAATTCATAGAAGAAACACATTGCGCGCTGAAAAAATCCTACAAGACCGCGTTTTCAAAAGCGCAAATATTGATATTATTTGGGATAGCGAAGTTACTGAGATTTGTGGGGACTCCAAACCGGGGGCAGGTGTCGAAAGTGTACGAATCCTAAATCTGATAACAAAAAAGAGTTCAGAAATTTCAACCCAAGGATGTTTCATAGCAATCGGTCATACACCAGCTACAGAGCCATTTAAAAATAAAATAGAAATGGATGAAGACGGCTATATTATCGTTAAGCAAGGCACCACAAAAACAGATGTGCCTGGAATTTTCGCTGCAGGAGATTGCGTCGATAAAGTATATCGACAGGCCGTTACTGCAGCAGGCCTTGGATGCATGTCGGCATTAGAAAGCGAAAAGTATATAGCTAGCTTAGGAGATTAAATTATTCTCCAATACGGCAGGAAAGGTAGTTATAACCTCATAATTTGTGTTATAACAAAAAATAAGCTGTTATAAGAAAGCACAAAATGGACTGGGATAAACTTCGCGTATTTCACGCTGCTGCCGAGGCTGGTAGTTTCACTCACGCCGGGGAACGCCTCAATCTCAGTCAGTCTGCTGTGAGCCGACAAATAAGTAATTTGGAACAAAGTTTAAACGTAGCACTCTTCCACCGACACGCTCGAGGACTAATACTGACCGAGCAAGGAGAGGTTTTATTTAGTACCGCCCGCGAAATGTTTTCAAAATTAGCTACCACTGAAGCACTTATAAGTGAGGGACGAGAGCGTCCAAAAGGAAATTTACGAATCACAAGTACTGTGGCATTTGGCTCTACCTGGCTAGCGTCACGTATCGGACGTTTTATAGAATTGTATCCAGAAGTTAACGTGACACTATTTATAAATGATTTTGAATTGGACCTATCAATGCGGCAAGCGGACGTCGCTGTCCGTCTAACTCCCCCCAAGCAACCCGACTTAATTCAGCGTCATTTGAAAACTATTAGATTTCATCTTTATGCGTCCCCACGTTACGTTGAAAATTATGGAATCCCAAAGTCTATACGAGACCTTACCAAACATAGAATAGTGATTTATGGAGAGAGTATTAGCTTGCCTTATAGCGAAGCTAACTGGTTACTCGGATTACTGTCAGAGTCATTAACGTCCCAGCAAAAAATTGTCCGTGTTAATAATGTTTATGGGATTTTTCGAGCGGTACAGGGCGGGGTTGGGATAGCGGCGTTACCTGATTATTTAGCTTCTGAGGATCCAAGTTTATTAAGAATATTACCTGATATAGACGGCCCAGCGGTCCCTGCATTTTTCGTATACCCAGAAGAGTTAAAGAGATCAAAGCGGATTTCCGTGCTGAGAGATTTCTTGATTCAAGAAGTAGCAAAAACTTCATTTTAATCTCAGTCATGCAAAATACGCATAGCGGCCTTGCTCAATTGTCACTAGCGCAGATATAAACCGGTATACTATAACCTATGTTCTGATGATAAAACATCAGTGACCAAAATATCTGGGGCTTCGGCTCCTTCGTCTCCCAGACGAAAACCTCCCTGTTTAAACTCGCCCAGGCATTAAATGCCTGGGCTTTTTTCATAACATGTATTAATCCAAAATAACGTGCGGCAAAAAACGTGAAGTGTCCTTTGTGATGGCTGTATCATCCTCTCTAATTCCAATTCCACAAGCGTTACTCGCTACTAGCCAAGAACCTATTACTGTATGATTGTTATCAAACACGGGTAGCGGATGTAAGGCTTGTATAATGGTACCTTCCTCGCCATACGGCCCATCCTCTCTAATGATACTTCCATCTGCTTTAGTTATTTCGACATTAGCCCCCTCTCGAGAGAATAAAGGTTTTTCTACAAAATTATTTTCTATTTTACTCGCTCGATGGTCATTGGAAAAATAAGCCGGCAATAAGTTTGGGTGTCCCTCAAACATTTCCCAAAGTAAAGGGAGCATACCTTTGTTAGACAAAATTATCCTCCAAGGGGGTTCGATCATTGTTAACTGATTTTTTTGTAATGAAAGTCCAAATTCATCCTTAAAAATCCACTCCCAGGGGTACAGCTTAAAAAGGGCGGTTATCCTCTCATCATCAAGGTCGGTAAAAAAACCATTTTCATCGATACCTATATCTTCAAGAAATATAAAGCTGGTTTCCAACCCTGCTTGAACAGCACACTCTTCTATATATCTCACAGTCCCCTCATCTTCCTCACTTCCTTTGCATGCCGTCAAATGCAATTGATCATCTATTCCAAATTTCTCAAACGCCTTAACCATATTTTCGTGGATCGAGTTAAATTGATCGCAACCAGCTGGTATTAGACCTTGTTCCATAGCTTGCTCAAGCCACACCCACTGGAATGCCGAACTTTCATAAAGTGAGGTGGGAGTATCCGCATTATACTCAAGAAGTTTTGCAGGTGATGTCCCATTATAAGAAAGGTCTAAACGACCATATAAATTTTTCTCTTGGTTTAACCAGCTAGTCCTCACATAATCCCAGTATGCTTCAGGAACTGCGAGCCTTGTAAAAATTTCCTCGTCATTAACAGCACGAGAGACTAATTCAAAGCACATTTGTTCTATCTCATTTGTCGGATCCTCAATGTCATTCTCTATTTGTTTCATTGAGAAACGATAACACGCTGTCTCATCCCAATAGGCAGTGCCATACATGGTGTGAAAGTTAAACCCTAGAGACTCTGCCTGAGCTTTCCAGTCTGCTCGCTCCTCAACCACAATACGCTGCATTTTCTGGACTACTAACCCCCGAAGCCACGAAAACTTCGGAATCTTCCTGCAGAGGCCCTAGCAGCCGATCCAAAGCCACCCCGACGGATCGTTCTTGTTTTGGTTGAGGGAGCTCTTGTTGTATGACCTGCTACTCTTGTAACTCCAGTTTTCCCAGATACCTTTTGGTTATCGCCAGTTCTAAAATTTCGGGAGTCATCACGAGATCGGTAAAGTGGTTGAGTAGCAACGCGTGAACCTCCACTTAACATGTTACCCATCATATACCCCATCATCATTGGCATAAACACTGATCCCCCCGAGGTCGTTCTCTGAGGCGCCACTTCACATTTTTCGGAGCCAAAGTCTGTCTCACAATCTGACAAAGAAGTATATTTTGGTGACACCTTAATATGTTCCGACTGAGCGACTTTCTGATTTTTCTCACATACATCACGGGTAAATCCTGCTTTATCTACGCATTGATCTATTGTCTCGAAAACTCCTACTTCCTGGCTGTTATCGCAAGCTACTAGTGTCAGAGCGCTCGCTCCCATTAGTGATAATTTCAATGCTTTAGATCTTTTCATGATTGGTTATCCTAAAAATCCTTTCTTGACAGAACACTATACTTTTCGGGTGAGAATTAATATCACTTTAATACTACAATTATAGACAAATCTGAAATTTAAAAGTCCAATAACTTTAAGAAGCCTCGTATGCTTTACGTCATTGACACCTGAAACCCAGCTATCTTTTTATACTGATCTGACAACTCATAAAGTTCATCTTTTGTAATAATATTTTTCATTGATTTAAATGGTTTATCACCACTTCTCTCATAGACCTCTCTCAAAATAGCATCTGGTGGGTTAGTTCTATTTGCATGAACTATAGCAGTTGTTTTTGGCAAACGTTCCTTTTCATATTTTACGAATGCAACAACCTCATCCGACTCGACAGATAAGCTGTCAGCTAAAATTCTAGCATCAATTATAGCTTGACCTGCGCCATTTGATCCCCTGGGATACATTGGATGCGCTGCATCACCCAACAACGTGGCCCTACCGAAACTCCATTTTGTTAATGGTTCCTTATCCACCATTGGATATTCAAGTATGTATTCGGCATCCTTTACCATTTGAGGAATATTGAGCCAGGGGAAATTCATTTCTTCGCATGACCATAGGAAATCGTCCACATTTCCAGCCTGTCCCCAGTCACCTGACGGGCTTCTTGGAGAACAATAGAATTCACACAGCCAATTTACAATCTGCATGCCATTATCTAACTTGGCTATTGGGTATGCTATAACTTTCCCAGTCTTCAACCAACCAGCATAGATCATAGAGGCACCAGATAAGAACGGCTGTTGCCTCGTTACACCACGCCACATAGTAATACCAGAGTAAATTAAGGGATCGTCTTTTTCGTAAAACAACCCTCTTACAGCTGACTTTATACCGTCACAACCAACTAATGCAGTTCCGCGGTAAGGTTTTAAAATCTGCTTGGAAGTCCCGGTATAAAAATATGCTGTAACTTTTTCTGCGTCCTGTTCCAACTGACAAAACCGGTGCCCCGTTAAGAATGCTTTAGGGCCTAGGCGTTCGCGAACAGCATTCACCAGAATTTCATGCAAAGTCCCTCTATGAATTGAATATTGTGGCCATTTATAACCAGCAAATCGACCGCGACGTTCGGTGTATATATGTTGACCAAAACGGTTGTAAAAACAGACTTCATGTGTTTCGACAGCATTGGCTGCTATATCTGACTCCAATTCAAGGGCAGACAATTCCTTCATCGCATGTGGCAAAATGTTTATTCCCACCCCTAGGGGTTTGATCGTCTCCACGGCTTCAAATATTTGACATGGAATACCTGCTTTATGAAGATTTAAAGCTAATGTTAAGCCCCCTATACCTCCTCCAATAATCAAGATCAATTTTCTACACTCCAAGTATACTTTTAATGACCAATACGGATAAAAGTCCGTTTTCACAAGGGCATTATTTGTCGTAAATAATAATCTATACCAAAGTCGGGGTTCCATTGGCGTTTATACCCCAAAGAAACTTCCTCGAATCTGCATTCATCTATAACGTCGGTTCGCCGCGTGTGCAGATGTCCGCTAATGACAATCGAGGCTCTAAATTTTTTATGCCATTCATGCGTTATTCTAGTTCCGCACCAGGGCGTGAAGCGAGGCACACGTGGCAAGTTAATAAGATCTAATCGCAGAGGCCAGTGGTTTATCAAAACTGTTGTGCTTGTTGAAGGAATACCAGATAATTTTTCCAAAGAGAAATCGCATCGAGCCCAGCACCACTGTTCACGACTTTCAAACGGGTTCGGGTGTAACAGAAGCTCATCACTACACTCAGCGTGCACTTGCCTAACCCAGTCTTTGATATTTTCTCTGCTGACGGACTTGGGTCGGAATGAATAATCATATAACAAGAAAAGTGGCGCTATAATGAGCGCCCCCTCTCTATCTTGTAACTTCTCTGGCCATTCCACAAATGGATCCTCCGGGGTAATAACACCAAACGACCTCGCTAACTCCACCAATAAATTATATTTATCAACACCGCGTTCAACCTGTTGATCTCTAGTATCCTCCGTCCACAAGTCGTGGTTACCCGGGACCCAAATTATTTTTCCAAAACGTTTGTTGAGTTCTCTATATAAAAATTCGTGAAGCTCTGGTTTTTCGCTTATGTCTCCACCAATAATCAGCCAATCGTCCCCATGATCACTCATTTTTAATATTGCATCTTTATTCGAAGCTTGAGAGAGGTGAAGATCGCTTATCGCTAATAACTGCATTAGATTGGCCATGTTTTCGTCATTGCACAACGATACCATAATTTATGGCATAAATATAACCCATCAACTTATCAGAGTACTTGCAAGAATGAACTTGCAGGCGTAGTTTTCATAGTTATTACTTAACAAACATTAGAGATGAAAAAATGAGTTTCCTTGCAACAAAGCTTGATAGAATAAAGCCCTCCCCAACAATAGCGATGAGTGCCAAAGCCAGAGAGCTAAAAGCCGAAGGCAAGGATGTAATTGAACTGGCTGCTGGTGAGCCTGATTTTCCTACTCCTGATCACATAATTAAGTCTGCCGAGGAAGCGATGGCAAAGGGCGACACTAAATATACCGACCCCGACGGAACGCCGGTTCTTAAACAAGCTGTTTGTGAAAAATTTAAGCGCGACAATAATCTTGAATACAGCCCAGCTCAAGTCACCATTGGAAACGGCGGTAAGCAAGTGCTCTATAATGCATTGATGGCTACTTTAAACCCTGGAGATGAAGTTATCATCCCTGCCCCCTACTGGGTATCCTACCCTGATATGGTTTTGCTGGCAGATGGAACTCCCCATATTGTGGAATGCAGCCTAGAAAATAATTTCATCTTGCAAGCGGATGACCTAGAGAAAGCAATCACCAAAAAGACAAAATGGATTATATTAAACAGCCCCTCTAATCCTACAGGCGCTGGATACTCATGGACCGATATGAAAAAAATAACGGAGGTACTTCTTCGCCACCCTCATGTTTGGATTATGACCGATGATATGTACGAACACCTCGTTTACGACAATTTCAAATTCTGTACTCCTGCAGAAGTTGAACCACAACTCTATAACCGAACGTTAACAGTCAATGGGATGTCAAAAGCGTTCTGCATGACAGGTTGGCGAATTGGTTATGCTGCGGGGCCCAAGGACTTGATAACTGCCATTAGGAAAATTCAATCACAATCCACCTCAAATCCTAGTTCTATAAGTCAGGCTGCTTCTGTAGCTGCGCTTAACGGCTCCATGGATTTTCTTGAAAAAAATAATGAAGTTTTTAGACAACGGAGAGATTTAGTCTGTTCAATGCTCAATCAGGCAAATGGCTTAACCTGCCCAACGCCCGATGGCGCCTTTTATGTTTATCCCTCATGCGCTGGGCTAATTGGAAAAAAAACACCGTCGGGTAATATATTGAAAACTGATGAGGATGTTGTCACTTATTTATTGGAATCAGAGGGAATAGCGGCGGTTCACGGTGCCGCGTTCGGTTTAAGCCCACATTTTAGGATTTCTTACGCAACTTCAACCGAGATTCTTGAAGATGCCTGCCAGAGAATACAAAGGGCTTGCGCTGCACTTTCCTAAGGAAGTAATTATCCCTTATAGCAAGGGACGTTCAAGTTACTAAGGTATTTAATGTAACCTTGGACCTTTTAACATATCTGATCTTGCAACAGAGGAAATATATATTTCTAAAATTTCTCCGTCCCTTTCTATTAAAAGTGGAACCTCAACACCAGCTGGACCAATAGACCAAATATTTCGAAAAAAATCTGCAAGGGACCCAATTTCATTACCCGCTACAGCGCGAACTATATCGCCCACTTCCACATCTGCGTCATGTGCAGGCCCGCCTTCTGTAAGAGCTGCCACAACAACAGCACCTTCTGATTCTGCACCGAATAAACCTAACCAGGGGCGAGCTTTTTTATTTGGCCTCCCCATTGTAAGAAGATCATCAATTATAGGTGCGAGCAGATCTATGGGTACAACCATGTTGCCATCAACTATCTCGTCTCCCACGGTCTCATGCTGTATAAATAGAGAACCAACGCCTAATAATTCTCCATCGCCGCCTATCAGGCCAGTCCCCCCCCAATTTGGATGAGCCGGCGACGTGAAAATCGCTTCATCTAGTAAATACTCCCAATACCCAGCGAATTCCCTAACTGCTATAACTTCAGCACTAACCGAATTTTTCTGCCCTCCAAAACCTGCAACAACAACCTTATCAGACTCTTTTAAAGATGAAGATCTACCAATGGGCACCACTTCCGCATTCAATTTCCCAAGAGCCTGTATGAGGCCTAAACCACTCTCCTGATCATACCCGAGAACATGTCCCTGAACAGCTGCCCCAGTGTGATCTGTGAGCCAAATTGTCTCCGCTTCTGTAACAAGATAGCCAATGGTTAAGACGATACCATTATCCTTTATTACTATACCATTCCCTCCGCGCTCGGTCCCTAATACCGGCGCGGTAAACGCATCCCCAGGAATATTAGATTGCACTGACACGATACTGTTGAATACCTTCTGCAAGTCAAAAGAGTAATCCTTCTGTCGGGGTTTATGCTGTGTTTTAATAGCCATTAGCCTATTTCTCTAGATCCGGACACCCTATTATATAATACCATTATGGCAAGTTAAAAGAGGTAGTCCCACAATTTAAAATTAAGCGTGAATACGGATTGGGTTTTAACCTTAAGCTTTAATAAAATACGCCGCCAATTATTGATATTTGGATAAGGTTTTTGCATCTAAAATTTGATACAAAAACATTGTTGGGCAAACTACGAATTTAATCAGGAAGATTCATACCTTTAGTTAATGCCGGGCGTTGCATCATGTTATTATACCAACGTTTCACATTCGTAAATTCATCTAGGTCTATCTCCTGCCAGTCATGGCGAAAAACCCAAGGAACGGTGCAGAAATCTGCGATCGATACTTCATCGTTTGCTATATATTCTCTATCAGCTAATCTCGAATCTAATACCCCATATAGCCTTCGACATTCGTTGAAATATCTATTGATTGCATAAGGCACTTTTTCCTTGGCCGCTCTTTTAAAATGGTGTACCTGGCCGAAGATTGGTCCAATACCTCCCATTTGAAACATAACCCACTGGATCACCTCATATTTTTGTTGCATCTCGCTAGGCAGAAATAATCCAGTCTTCTCGGCTAAATACATTAAAATCGCACCCGACTCTATGACTGTGAAAGGCTGTCCATTCGGTCCATCGGGGTCTACCATTGCAGGTATTTTAGAATTTGGATTTACTTTAACAAAATCTTCCGAGAATTGAATGTCAGTCGAAATATCGATGGGGTGTATTTTATATTCTAGTTCACACTCCTCCATCATAATAGTTGCTTTTTTCCCATTGGAAGTCTTCCACGTATATAAATCAATCGGGCTCATCTAATTTTTCTCCACACTAAGTATTCAAAAAATATTATTTTCTTAAACTTCAAGTAATCTAATAACCATTAGTACCTGTGATAATGACTATTCAGATATTATCTGTAAGCTTACGCAAGCCTTCCCCAATATTTCTCAGACCTGCTTGCAAAATGAACCGGTCCCAACCAATACAAAAGTGCCTGACTCCCATATCTATATAGCGTTTTGCCTGCTCAACATCCCCAATTTCGATGCGTGGCGCAACACCATATTCAAGACACTTTCCTATAATCATTTCTTCAATGGGCTTTATATCTGCTTCATACATCATATTAGGCCTGCCCCGCGTTATACTATAGTCAGCTGGCCCCCATTGGATCATATCAACACCCCTTTCATTGGCTCGCAAAAGGACATCATTAATATTTTCAACCGCAATCTTCTTTTCCAACATCACGCAAAAAACTATCGAGTTGAGGTCATTCAAATAAGCCTTAGGTTCGTAGGAGGATAATGCCGGTCGTCTGAGTTTTAAACCCATCCTTCCGCCAGCATTTGGGTCATCTGGCCTTATGATTTTATGACAGGTATTGATGTCATCGGGCGTTCTTATATCAGTGAATAATATCGATTTAAAACCAGCGCCGAGAGCAGCCTGCGCCCAAAAACCCTGCCCTTCTTCATCCAGTTTGATCATAAGGGGTAAGTTAGAACACTGTGCTGCTCTCGCCAAATGATACAACAATTGCATATCCAATATAGAATATTCCGCGGAATATTCCGCATAATCAAAAAGGCCGGTATCTCCTATTAGCTCTGCAACGTCCGGATCGGAAAACAGAAAATGTGTTCCAATTGTCGATTTACCGGCCTCTAGTGCTTTCCTAAACGTATTATTCATTATCATACGGTAATTCCAAAATATTTTAGCCGGCGAGGACTATAAATTCCCAATCTAAAGCGCATCCATGGTGATCGCGTACTCGTCTGAACGCTCCTCTCAGAAGATTACGTCCAAAATGCAAAATGGCCTTTTAAAGTTGATCCAAGATCTTGGTCGCTATGGATTCAATTTTTTTACATCAACGAAGTTCTAATGGATTTGATGTGGCAACTAATTCAGGTTCATCGTGCCAAACTGAGGGATCTGACTCCACAAAAACTTCAATTTGATTTCCATCGGGGTCATGAAAATAAACTGATTGAGTGGCTACATGATCCCGTGTTCGATGTGGGGTCACGCCTTTGCTAATTAACCAATCTTTCGCTTCCTGGAGCTCATCGATGCTATCGCCCACTTTAAATGCCACATGGTGAAGGCCCGGCGAATTCTCGTTAGGTGCTGCTGCGTCTTGTTCTGTTTCCAATAAAGCGAGGTCGTGGTGATTATCTACAAATGAGAAAAACACCATTTTTTCTCCTGCCTGCCCCACTTTTTTTAATCCAAGAACGTCTCTGTAAAAAGGCACCGATTGATTTAGATCCCTAACTTTAAGAACCACATGCCCCAAGCCGTGTACACGCATTTCCAAGCCTCCATAAGAGTATAAAGCCTAATGAGGTCGAAAGCATACACTATTTTTTCTTTTCAACTAGTATTTTTGAATATTGATATGGACCGGATAGATGATACTCTTTTCTGTTTAGATGGCATATATTGAGTTTTATGTATTTGGAAAAGACAGAATATTATTTCTATAGGGATAAAAACAATGGTTCCATCTGTAGTTAACATAGGCTGCGGCGCCGGGTTTTCAGGAGACCGTGTAGATGCAGCTATGCCGGTTGTGGAGACGCTTGCGAATAAAGAGGGTCCAAAATATCTCATTTTTGAAACATTAGCTGAACGAACATTAGCTTTGGCCCAGAAGCACCGACGCAAGGACCCCACTCACGGATACTCCCCGTTTCTAGAAAACTATATTCGACCAATCCTGAAGAAATGTTATGAAACTGACATCAAAATCGTATCTAATTTTGGAGCAGCCAACCCAAAAGGTGCTGCGATGAAAATTAGTGAAATCGCTGATCAGCTCGGTTGTAAAAATATTAAGATTGCGGTTGTTGAAGGAGATGACTTACTACAGATCATGTCGAGCCAAGATATTCAAAACTATCCTACGATCGAAGGGCTAGAAATAGGCGATAATGAGGTAGTCGCGGCAAATGTCTACCTTGGGGCGCGTCCAATAGCCGAGGCGCTCTCAAGAGGGGCAGATGTGGTGGTAGTTGGAAGATGCACTGATCCAGCACTAGTACTTGGACCGTTGGTCAAAGAATTCGGTTGGGGCGAAGATGATTGGATTAATTTAGCAACAGGAACGATGGCCGGCCATCTTTTAGAATGTGGAGGGCAAGTTACTGGAGCTTACTTCGCTGACCCCGGCTACAAAGATGTACCGGATTTGGCGAATGTTGGATTTCCAATTGCTGAAGTTGCGAATGACGGATCTTTAATCATAACAAAAGCCGATAATACGGGTGGGCTTGTGTCAGCACAAACAGTGAAGGAACAACTTTTGTATGAAATTCACGATCCAGAGAACTATTTCACCGCCGATGTTATACTGGATATCAGCAAGGTAAAAGTCTTAGAAGTTGGGCCAGACCGCGTGAAAGTCACCGGAGCTCGCGGAAAACAGAGACCAGATACTTTAAAAGCAACGGTGAGTATAGATGGGGGTTGGATGGGAGAAGCTGAAATGAGTTACGCTGGCCCTAACGCTTTAAAAAGGGCGCAACTAGCTATTGATGTACTGAAAAGCCGATGTCGCGATATTAAAACAAATAACCCCATTAGATTTGATATTGTCGGAACTATGAGTGTGCATTCTGGTGATAATGAGGATACTACAAATACACATAAATACCCTGATGATGGAGACTACAGAATTCGGATTGCGACCTGCGGCCATGATAAAGAAATAGTTGAGCGCGTTAATCAGGAGATGTTGAGCCTATACTGCAGTGGCCCTGCAGCAGGTGGTGGTTTTCGCCAGCATTTAACGGATCAAGTTCAAACAGCTTCGATATTAGTAGATCGGAATAAGATCTTGCCTAAAGTCCATTTCTTGACGGATTATGCTTAAATGGCACAAGAACATATGAGAACAGTAAGGTTGCATGACATTGCTCATGCGAGGGCTGGGGACAAGGGTAATCGTTCGAATATTAGTCTTATTCCATACAGGGCCGCGACATATGAAATATTACTTGAGCAAGTTACCGAAAAACGAGTACTAGAACTTTTCTCAAATAAAGGCGCCAGTAACGTAATCCGATACGAATTACCGAACCTACCCGCATTAAATTTTGTAATAGATGATGTTTTGGAAGGGGGAGTCAATAGCGCTTTAAATCTCGATCAGCACGGAAAGACCCTCTCATTTCTTCTGCTGACCTTATCAGTGGAAGTCCCCGTAACGTTAACAGTTTAAAATACTGAGTAAAATAACTCGGTAGAGCCAATATAATTTTGCTTTCAAAAACCGAAGCCTAACCGCAAGAAAAGTCTCTGTGATAAAACCAGTTTAATAACAGGTTAATTCTCAAAAAGTTTATAAAATAGGACGATATCTATGGAACATCAGAATACTGAAAAATTAAGCGGAGGTGACGCCCTAGTCCGTTCTCTCATTATTGAAGGTATCGATACAGTATTTGGTCTGCCGGGGATCCAACTTGATCCAATGTTTAACGCATTGCACGATGCAGGGAATGCGATATCGGTTATTAATTCCAGACATGAGCAGGGCGTTGCCTATATGGCTTTCGGTTATTCCCAATCCACTGGAAAGGTAGGCGCTTACGCTGTTGTACCTGGACCTGGAATACTAAACACAACCGCTGCCCTGTCTACAGCATATGCATGTAACACGCGTGTATTAGCAATCACGGGCCAAATCCCTTCAACTTCGATAAATAAAGGGTTTGGAATGTTACACGAGATACCGGAACAGCTAGAAGTAATGAAAGGATTAACAAAACACTCTGCCAGAATAAATCATCCTACCGAAGCTCCCCAGAAAATTAGCGAAGCTTTTCGCCAACTACGTAGCGGCCGCCCCCGGCCGGTTGGGCTTGAAATGCCGATGGATATAATGTGGAAAAAATCAGAAGTAACCTTAGGAAGTAAGACGTCTGGTTCTCCTGCTCCATTACCTGACCCCGATCTTGTCGAAAAAGCCGCCAAAATACTGGGAGAATCTCAACAACCAATGATTTTTGTTGGTGGCGGCGCTTATGAAGCCTGCCGAGAGATCAGGACGTTGGCTGAAACGCTACAAGCCCCTGTAATATCCTATCAAAATGGTCGTGGTATTTTAGATGAACGTCACTACCTCGCCCATACTAATACGGCAGGTGCAATACTATGGAGAAACTGTGATGCTGCTATCAGTATTGGGTGTCGATTGCAGGCAGAACGTATGTCGTGGGGCATGGATGATGCTTTAAAAATCATACACGTTGATATAGATCCGACCGAGATAAATCGTATTACGAAACCTGATGTTGGGCTCGTTTCGGACGCAGCATTTACTACTAGAAAAATCATTGATGCTCTGAATAAATATAATATTAAACGAACCTCTCGCGAAGAAGAAATGCTTAACATAAAGGCTCAGGCCGAAAAGCTTATGGAGGAAAAAGCAGGGCCACAAATGGCATGGCTTCGAGCCATCCGGGATGTTTTACCTGACAATGGTTTATTCGTCGATGAATTCACCCAAGTAGGGTATGTATCACGGGTAGGTTTTCCAGTTTACAGCCCTAGGTCGATGATAACTCCGGGATATCAGGGAACGCTAGGGTATGGTTACGCGACAGCCCTTGGCGTCAAGGTAGCCCATCCGGATAAACCGGTCGTATCTGTAAATGGTGATGGGGGCTTCATGTACACGATGCCCGAAATTGCAACTGCAGTTCACCATAACATAAATTTAGTTGCTATCGTATTCTCTGATGGGGCGTATGGTAATGTTCTTCGTATGCAACGTGAGTTACATGATGGGAAAATTATTGCATCACAGTTCACTAATCCAGATTTTGTTAAATTAACAGAGAGTTTTGGGGCATTGGGACTTCGGGCGAAAACCCCTAATGAATTAAGAATTGCATTAGAAAAGGGTTTCTCAGCAAACAGACCAACCATCATTGAAATCCCCGTCAAAGCCTTTCCAGAACCATTCGAATTACTTCGGCCAGCAGCAACCCGCGGAACGAAAGGTTAAAGGAATGACAGAGACAGCCTTGATAGTAGGAGCAGGACCTGGATTAAGCTCATCCCTAACGTATCTTCTTTTAAAGAATAAATTTAAAGTGGCTATAGCAGCGCGCAATGTTGCAAAGCTTACAACTTTAGCAGAAACATCAAATGTCGATGTCTTCACATGTGATGCTAGTCATATTAATCAAGTTCAAACATTATTTAAAAAACTAGATAAAACTTTGGGAACTCCAGACCTAGTAATATACAATCCCTCGGCACGGGTTCGTGGAGAAATTGTTGAAGTCGATCCCGAAGACACTCAGAAGGCCATAAATATAACGTGTTTTGGAGCATTCCTGGTGGCTCAGGAAGCAGCAAAAAGGATGGTTAAGCGAGGCAGTGGGAGTATCTTTTTCACAGGCGCTTCAGCCAGCGTAAAGGGGTATGCAAATTCTTCTGTATTTGCGATGGGAAAGTTTGGTCTGCGCGGTTTGGCACAGGCGCTTGCTAGAGAACTACATCCGCAAAATATACATATAGGCCATTTCATTATAGATGGCGGAATAAAAGCAGACCATAGACAAGAAAGAAATGATCCAGGAAACGACAGTATGTTGGACTCCGAAGCTATAGCGGAGACTTACCTTCAATTTCACCGACAGCATCGAAGTTCATGGTCTTGGGAGATTGAGTTAAGGCCCTGGTTGGAAACATTCTAGGCAAAATAAACCATTAATAACAGCAATGTTGGCTAGGCTTATGTTATAAAATGATTTAAAAGCCTGTCATACCAAAATCGGTATCATACCATCCGTCTTATTTATTTTGGTCGCTAATTATATGATTAAATCTAAACTATCTCTGCTTATCGCAATCGCCATCTCAATGCTGGCAGCAGGCTGGTTAATCTCAGGCCAGTTTACCAATAATTCTAAATCCCAAAAAAAGCACACGCAAAATCAGGAACGAAGCGTATCCGAAAAACTTGTGACCGTAAGGACTCGTCACATCAAAGCCCAATCATACACTCCAAATATGCGCGTGACAGGACAGACAGAAAGATCACGGTCAGTGATAATTCGCACTCAAATTAGTGGTAAAATTTCCAAAATAATAAAAAAGGCTGGCGATAATGTAAATAAGGGAGACATAATTGCCACGCTTTATTCAGAGGATTTGCCTCTTCGTCTAAAAGAAGCAAGAGCTCGAGTGAAACAGAGGGAGTTGGAATTTTCTGCCGCAAAAAAACTATCGCAAAAAGGGTACAAAGCGGAGACCAAATATGCAGCGGCTTTTGCAGATCTACAGGCAGCAAAGGCTTTTGCTGAACGTATAAGAATTAATTTGGAATATACTGATATTCCTGCTCCTTTTTCTGGCATCTTGAGCGCGCAAAGTGCTGAGATAGGTGACGTTTTACGCAAATCTGACCCTGTGGCAGAGTTGATCGATTTAGATCCACTCCTGATTACAGCCTACGTCTCAGAACGTGATTATCTAAAAATAAAAATGGGCCAATCTGCTCAAGTTAAGTTGAGAAAAGAAAAAAAAATAAACGGGCGCATTCAATTTATAAGCCCAGTGGCCCAAAGAGATACCAGAACGTTTAAAGTAGAACTAAAGACACCAAATCCCAGAGCCCAGATACCAGAGGGAATAACGGCAGAGTTGATAATACCTTTGCCTGAGATCTCAGCACACCAGTTGTCGCCATCATTATTTTCATTAGATGAAAAAGGCGATTTAGGGGTCAAAATAATCAATGAAGAAGGAAGAGTGCAGTTTAGACCAATTACAATTGTTGGCGGGTCGGAAGATAAAACATTTGTGACCGGGCTACCGGATCCTTCTAACGTAATAGTGGTCGGCCACGGATTTGTGATACACGGTCAAATCGTTAAAGCAGTTGCAGAAACTACCTCTTCAGGCAAACAATCGTGAAATCATTCATCAACAAAGCATTGTCACGATCTCGGGCAACGCTTCTAGCTTTGATCCTGATACTAACCGCCGGAACGGTTGCCTATATAGACATTCCAAAAGAAGCTGATCCCGATATTGATATTCCTTTGATCTATATTCTCCTTCAACATGATGGGATTTCACCAGAAGATAGTGAACGATTATTACTCCAGCCTCTTGAGAGCTCACTGCGTGGCATTGAAGGTGTAAAGGAGATGCGCAGTTCTGCATACGAAAGTGGCGCTAGTATTGTCCTAGAATTCGATGCTGGCTTCGACTCAAAAAAAGCAATTAGCGACGTCCGTGAAAAAGTTGACTTAGCAAAGACCCGTCTTCCAACTGAAACCAAAGAACCAAAAGTAAAAGAAATAAATTTTAGTTTATTTCCTGTTTTGGTCGTCACGATATCAGGAAACCTTCCCGAACGCACTCTATTAGCGTTAGCACGCGACCTTAGCGATGAAATCGGCGGCATCAGTAGTGTACTCGAAGCTAAACTTACGGGAAATCGGAAAGAACTGATTGAAATAATTATAGATCCAGCACTACTAGAAAGCTATGGACTAGATTCTATAAGTATTCTGCAGATAATCGCGCGTTCAAATTTATTAGTAGCAGCTGGCAAGCTCGATGCAGGAAATGGTAGTTTCCCAATAAAAGTCCCGGGACTTTATCAAGATATTTCCGATATTTTAAGTCAGCCGATAAAGGTGAATGACGACGCTGCAGTAACTATTGCCGACGTTGCCTCCGTGAGGCGATCATTTAGAGATAAAGATACGATAGCTCGACTATCTGGCGAGTCGTCGATAGGAGTGGAAGTATCAAAAAGAGGCGGTCACAATATAATTGACACTATTGAAAGCGTTAGGGAAAAGGTTTCTGAGCACAGTAAACGCTGGCCTCAAGAGGTGAAGGTAACTTTTTCACAGGACCGTTCATTGCATATAAATCGTATGCTAAAAGACCTTCAGAATAATATTATCAGTGCTATCTTGTTAGTCATGATAATAATAGTGGGAGCACTCGGCTGGCGCTCAGGGCTATTAGTCGGCGTAGCTATTCCAGGTTCTTTCTTGATGGGTATTTTGGTCCTAGCAGCACTAGGCTTTTCAATAAACATAGTTGTACTCTTTAGCCTGATCTTATCTGTTGGGATGTTAGTTGACGGGGCAATTGTCGTTACAGAATTTGCAGATCGCCAAATGAGGGACCACATTTCCCGAGAAGATGCCTATCGAAATGCAGCGAAAAGAATGGCTGGTCCTATAATAGCCTCCACAGCCACTACCCTGGCCGCTTTTATGCCTTTAATATTTTGGCCGGGAATAGTTGGTGAATTCATGAAGTTTATGCCAATCACATTGATCGCAATATTAACCTCATCACTTTTCATGGCATTAATTTTTGTTCCAACCGTTGGGGTAACACTTGGGCAGTCCAATATGTTGGTTAAACGGGAAAACAGTAGGGTAGAAAGAGATAGTCTCAAGGACTTTAAAAACAATAATTGGCTTACCCGATTCTATATTCAATTGCTGGAAACAGCATTACAAAATCCATTTAAAGTTATTATAATTGCAATACTGACGTTGGTTACTGTTCAATACACCTACATAACTAGAGGTAATGGAGTTGAATTTTTTCCAGCTATCGAGCCCGATACAGCAAAAATTTATATCCATGCGCGAGGAAATTTATCTACTGAGGAAAAAGCCAAGTTAATTTACGATATTGAGAAAGAAGTTTTAAATATCAATGAATTTAAATCAATTTATACCTTTGTTGGCAAACTTCACGGTGGGGGAGAGGATGTACCAAAGGATGTGATTGGAACTATTCAACTTGAATTCAAAGATTGGACCCAACGCAGACCAGCTAAAGCGATATTAGATGAAATCAAAAATCGCTCAGCAAAATACGCAGGTATAAAAGTAGAGTTTGTTGAATTACAGAAAGGCCCACCAACGGGGAAACCACTAAAACTACTGATTAAATCCGATAATGCTTCGGACCTCGATAACGCCACCTCGATTATTCGAAACCATCTAAATACCATTGTAGGTCTCACCAATATTGAAGATGATAGGGATTTGCCCGGAATCGAATGGCAGCTGACTGTCGATAGAACTCAAGCGTTAAAATTTGGAGTTGATATAGCTCTCGTTGGAAATTATGTGCAACTCATCACCAAGGGCTTGAAAGTAACAGATTACAGCACGGAAGTTAGCGACGAAGAAATTGACGTCGTAATAAGATACCCAAAACATTATCGGAAGCTCAATCAATATGAAAGGATAAGCATAAAAACCAATAAAGGCCTTATCCCCATCGATAACTTCATCAAGTGGTCTCCCAAACCCAAAATTGGTGTAATTAAGCGAGTGCAATCTATTAGAACGAAAACTATTCAGGCTGATGTTGCCCCGGGCATTCTCGCCGATTCGAAAGCTAAAGAAATAAAAGCGTGGCTGAACAAAGCAGACCTTCCTGGATCTGTAAGAATTCAATTTAAAGGGGAGGATGCTGAACAAAAACAGGCTAAGAGTTTCCTTATAAAGGCCTTCGCTGCAGCATTATTTATTATGACCATCATATTAGTCACGCAATTCAATAGTTTCTATAGTGCGTTTTTGATACTGTCGGCAGTAATAATGTCGACTGCTGGCGTCTTTCTGGGGTTACTCATTACAGGGGAGCCATTTGGCATTGTTATGTCGGGAGTCGGCGTTATAGCTTTGGCAGGCATTGTAGTTAATAATAATATAGTGCTGATTGATACCTTCGATCATATAAAGCGCACGTCTATCTCTGTTCAACAGGCAATCCTTGTGGCTGGGGCGCAACGATTACGGCCAGTGTTGCTTACGACTATAACTACTGTTCTAGGCTTGATGCCAATGGTTTTTCAGACGAATATTGATTTCCTTACAAGAGAAATAACTGTAGGAGCGCCATCAACACAATGGTGGGTTTCACTTTCAACGACGATAGTATTCGGCCTTAGCTTCGCTACAGTCCTAACCTTAATTGTTACTCCGTGCGCTTTAATGCTGCGTTCCAACCTAATAATTTGGCGAGAAGAACGGTTTCCTGGATCAAGTAAACAAAACTAGCAGAAGAACGAAGATATCAACCAATTGCTGATACTAGCTCTGTGACTGATAAATTAGTCCTCTATGTTGCTACGTTTCAAAGCTAAGCTCAATCTTTTATGGGAAATAATGCTTAGTGGTATTGAGAAAAAATATATTATAATTAAAACCGCCAACGCGATCCAAGTTTCCGTTAGTACGCAAGCGATAAATAATCCGGCTATCACGAATAAAGGGATAACCATTTTTCTTGGTAGTTTACTTCCTTTGAAAGAAAAAGTCGGGATGCTGCTCACCATTAATAGCCCAACAAAAACCAACCACGCTGAAATTAAGTAAGGTTGGCTAATAACTGTCACTTCGATTTCAAAGCTCATAATTACAGGAAAGCAAGCGAGACCCGCAGCAGCCGGAGCTGGGACGCCCGAAAAAAATCTAGACGCGAATACTGGTGGATCTGGATCTTCTAATTGAGTATTAAACCGAGCTAAGCGCAAGGCCATACATGTGGAAAAAAACAAAACACTTGCCCAACCAATTCCTTGAATATTTTGGGTGCTCCAAAAAAATAGTATTAAGGCAGGCGCCACACCAAAACTAATAAAATCCGATAACGAATCAAGCTCCGCGCCAAACTTGCTTTGTCCCTTTAGGAGCCGTGCCATTCGGCCATCAAGCGTATCTAGGATTGCAGCTAATGCTATAGCACCAATCGCAAACTCCCACCTATCCTGCAACGCAAAGCGGATTCCTGTAAGTCCAGAGCACAACGCCATTACTGTGATTAGGTTAGGTATTATTACACTAATCGGCATCTGTTTGATGCGATTTCGTCTATGNNCCTTGGTTCATGAAAGTGNAAGTTCCTGTTTCTAATTAACGAACTTCACCAGATCGAGCCGCCTCATCTGATTTTAAATCAGCCAGNACTGTTTCCCCAGAAACACACTTTTGACCTATTACTGCNTGNGATACGGCTCCATGGGGNAGATAGATATCTACACGGCTCCCAAACCGGATNAAACCGAACCGTTCNCCAGCAAGNACTANTTGNTCCTCCTCCAAATAACAAACAATTCTTCTAGCCACTAAACCAGCTATCTGGACTGCNCCTACAAAAGCGCCAGAGTCTAAATCAATACGAACCATTTGCCTTTCGTTTTCTTCGCTNGCTTTATCAAGTGAGGCATTGAGAAACTGNCCAGGCACATAAACCAATTTCCCGATCCGACCATCACANGGTATCCTGTTAACATGGCAATCAAATACATTCATAAAGACNCTTACACGAACTACNGGCTCAGAACCCATATCTAATTCTTCTGGTGGGGANACTTCAGCGATCATCTGGACAATGCCATCNGCTGGCGAGATTATCAAACCTTCCCNTTCAGGGGTAACTCGGTCTGGATTNCNAAAGAAATAAACACACCANAGNGTGAGAACCANACCTNTCCATCCTAGCGGGGCATATACAAAGTANAAAATTANAGAAANAANGCCAAAAATAGCTATGAATGGCCATCCTTCTCTGGCTATTGGTACTAAGACATTGTCAAGTAGAGAGCCTTTATTCATTTGATTTGATCACTCATCTTTCTTTTTGGTCGGGAATTTTAAACACCTGCCCTGGATAAATTANGTTAGGNTCNCGAATCTGGTCTATATTCGCCTCATAGATTTCAGTGTATCNAAACCCACTCCCNTAAACTTTNGCAGCTATCCGCCAAAGACTATTCCCAGGNTGTATAATCACTGTTGCTTTTTCTGTTGTAGCCTCAATAACCGGCGCTTTTACAAAAGGCAACTCTATCCTTTCNAATACTTTTGCTGACAGGTTCACCTGATCCACTCGTATCATATACTTTNTCGATTTTAGTGTGCTNTTGAGCTCAATGGTCCACCTACCATCCGGNGNGGAAGTAACCGANCCGGCTAAGGTATTNTCTAANTATACGTTNATAATCGAATTAGGGTTTGATAACCCGCTCAAGATTATAATACCACTATCGTCGTAATCGATAGTATTTANGGCAAGGCGCGATTGTNNNCCTTCCTTTNTANCATCCNCCNTTTCTTTTCTGGACNCAACTTTNTCTNTGTTTCCTTGCTTTTTCCTTTTTGGNGCTTGAAATATTCGTGAGGCCTCGCTCTTAGCCTCCTCCCTCGGCATAACCATCGTTAGCGGGATACCGTCTGTTTTTTCCTCGAGCCCAGCAATATTTTGACCTGGTTCAGGAACAACCAAGACCACCGCATTGTCGGATTCCCGGGAAATATCAGCTATAGTTACATCTCTGAGTATTAAGATTCTGGCGCCAGGGGTTAGGCGAGCTTCTGGCACAAAGACCCATTCCCCTCTATCATCAGAGTCCACTATGCCGATAACGGTGTTTCCATCTAATATCTCTATCCTAGCGCCAGGTTCACTTCTTCCAGCGATCACCACATTACCTTCCGGGTCTACTCTAACGAGATCAAAAGATGGTTTCTTTTTATATTTTTTTAAGGTAGTTTCTGCATCCGTATTTTTTTTTGCTATAGTGGCAATAGAGGATACTTTTTTATCAGTTTTTCTATTTTGAGAGAGCTGGTTTTTTGCGACAGAGGTTTTATTTTTCAGTGGTTCTTCTGATTTTCTTTTATCCTCGTGATTTAGAATTAATGCTATAATAACAACGATTACACCTAGTATACCAATGGCTGTCGGGCGAGAAATCATCACCGGTGCTCCTGTAACTTTTACACAGTTTAAGCTTGAAGTGACAACTAAGCAATGCCGAGTTCCATGGTAAAAACATAATTAACAAAGAGTACAAAAATTGTAGTGAGACTAAAAATGAATAGTAAATTTTCTGCGTGCGTCTTTTGCGGGTCATCAAACGGGGCAAATAAAATTTATTCCCGAGTAGCGGAGGAATTAGGGACACTCTTAGCTAATAACAATATCGATATCGTTTATGGCGGCGGCAACACGGGACTAATGGGGACGCTTGCTAATTCTGCTCTAGCTGTAGGGGGGAATGTAACGGGCGTAATACCAAATTTCCTGCAGGAGTCGGAAGTTGGTCATCCAAATCTTACGGAATTAATTGTCACGGACAATATGCATGATAGAAAAAGACTAATGTATGAACGGGCGGATATTTTCATTTCACTACCTGGAGGCACCGGGACCTTTGATGAAACAATAGAGACGATGACCTGGGTTCAATTGAATATTTTTAATAAAGAAATTATCCTTGTAGATGTAGGAGCTTATTGGGAACCATTTTTAACCTTGGTTAAACATGGAATAAAAGAAGGGTTTATAAGTAAAAAAAATGAATCCTTGCTTACATTAGTAAAATCTTCTCAGCAGGCTATAGACGTAATAAACCGAGTTCAACAGCAAAAAGTTTGATTACAACTTCTTACAAAGACTTTAGAAAGGTTTTCAATAAATCACGGTAATTTATGTATAAACAACAGAAGAATGATTGTAGAAAGCAGTATGAAAGATAGTATAATGCAAAATCTTTACATGCTCGAAGTGAACAAGCATAAGAATAGTAGGTCGCAGAACATGAAAAGGCTCCCTGCTGCGGATGGAATGATAATTAGTTTGAACCTAAATTTTAGTAAAGAGGCGTAAATGATCGATTTAATGTCAATTGCACAAACTGAGGCCAAAGGAGGAGACTTATTCGGTGCTCTTGAAGCGCTTTATAAACCGACAAATGTTCGCCCCGATGGGCACCCAGATGCCATTGTTTGGCAGGGAGGTAATTTTGATGGAATGGTGAACCCAGTAGCACACTCACTTACCGATGCATACGCTTTAATAGGCACAATAGCAGCGGCCGATATTTTGGGTTTACCGTTTTATGCTGTGCCAATGTGGTCTCAATACCGCCACGATACTCAACTCGAATACCTAAGCTGGTTTGGAAATATGCCATGTACGTCAATCAAGTGGTCAACGGCAGGCGATGCCTACGTGAATGACGGTAAGGGCGGCCGCGTGGTTGTGATGGGAAAATCCGGAAATGCTCCGTTACGAACACAGGCTGGAGTTTATTGCAACGTGAGGCCATACGGTCCGATAACGGCTGTCCGATGCATGCCATGCTTACCGTACTCGCAGAATAGACCAAAATTTGATGTTGATTCAAAGACAGGGTTAATTCATTCAGAAATGAACTCGCCAGGAATTCAAATGGCATATGCCAATCGCCTATTCCTGAAAATGGTTCACGAAACAGGCAAAATAGGACGTGTAGCAATGAAACCGACGCAAGCTATGGAAGACGGTATCAACGCCGGCCTACATGCATGGTTACTTGAAGGTACAAAGTTTGAAGTTGGAAGAAAATACGCTGTAAATCCGTTCGAGGAACATAGAGAAAATATTGAAAAAATTATCGCACTTCTACCCAGTGATTTCAAAAAAGGCATGGAAAACTGGGGAGGTCGAATTGAACAGCACATAGCAGACACAAATTATGGACTTTTATTATGGGATCTAATTGAGCAAAAAGACTGTGTGGTGTTAGCAACCGACTTAGATGGAG
>PAQA01000032.1 GCA_002709155.1 Rhodospirillaceae bacterium | reverse complement strand
AGTTAGGAAATCGTAGCTTAGGAGTGTAGCTCAATTGGTAGAGCACCGGTCTCCAAAACCGGGGGTTGCGGGTTCGATCCCTGCCACTCCTGCCACGGGTTTCGTATTGGGCGAAATTAAGATATGATTTTTCTTTATACGCCTTACTGCTAGGTTTTGAATGGATTGATATGGCAAAAGTTACTCCTGCACAATTTGTGCGGCAAGTGCGTCAAGAGGTTGCTAAAGTTTCTTGGCCGAGCCGAAAAGAAACGGGTATTGGGACCTTAATGGTCTTTATCATGGTATTTCTTGCCGCGGGTTTTTTCTTTATCGTAGATTTAGCTCTTTCTTGGGGTGTGCAGATGGTTCTTGGTTTAGGAGGCTAGGAGAATGGCTCAGCGCTGGTATGTCGTACATGTACACTCAGGATTTGAAAAAAAAGTTGCTCAAACCTTGAGAGAGCAGACAAAGCTGCAAGAAATGGAAGATTTGGTAACCGAAATTCTGGTGCCGACAGAAGAGGTCGTAGAAATGAGACGTGGCTCAAAAGTTAGTGCAGAGAGAAAGTTTTTTCCTGGATATATATTAGTTAAAATGGAGATGACTAACCAAAGCTGGCATTTGATACAAGATCAGCCCAAAGTTACAGCATTTTTGGGCGGCCGTGGTAAGCCTATTCCTATCACAGAAAAAGAAGCTGCTAGGATAATTACTCAAGTTGCAGAAGGCGTTGAGCGTCCCAAACCAAGGATTACTTTTGAGGTCGGGGAGCAAGTAAGGGTGGCTGATGGTCCTTTCTCTTCATTTAATGGCTTTGTCGAGGACGTAGATGAAGACAAGGCTCGATTGAAGGTTGCGGTTTCAATTTTTGGCAGGTCAACTCCGGTTGATCTGGAATATAGTCAAGTTGAGAAGATGTAATGAAAAACCGAAAATTATTTAAATGGCAAAGTTCAATAAAATAGATTAAAAGATTTCTGACATCAGTTGCGTGGGAGATACTATCCGAAACCCCGGAGAGGTCGTACCACCCAACTACTGAAAGGGTACACAGCCGATGGCGAAAAAAATCGATGGATATATTAAACTGGAGATTCCAGCGGGAGCAGCTAACCCTTCTCCCCCGGTTGGGCCGGCTTTAGGGCAAAGAGGCTTAAATATCATGGAATTTTGTAAGGCATTTAATGCAGCAACACAAAATCTTGAGCCCGGTATGCCTATCCCGTGTGTAATTACGGCTTATGCGGATCGCACCTTTTCGTTCATAACAAAAACGCCACCAGCTAGTTTTTTGATTAGGAAAGCTGCCGGGTTGCAAAAAGCAGCAAACAATCCTGGACATGAACAAGTTGGCACCATAACCGTGGCTCAAGCAAAAGAAATCGCAGAAACAAAGATGAAAGATTTAAATGCTGTTGACATGGAGGGGGCAATTATGATGGTCAAGGGAACCGCGCGTTCCATGGGCATCGAGGTTACGGAGTAATATTATGGGCAAAGGAAAAAGGCTAACAGATTTTTACAAGGGTATTGAACGGGACACTCTGTTCGAACTCCCCGAAGCGGTAAGACTTGTTAAAGAAGCGGCGACAGGGACCAAAACAGATCAGACGATTGAGATAGCAATGAACCTCGGCGTAGATCCACGACATTCAGATCAAATGGTTAGGGGAGTTGTTTCTCTGCCTCATGGAACCGGCAAAACAATAAGGGTTGCCGTTTTTGCCAAGGACGCAAAAGCCGATGAAGCAAAAGCTGCTGGTGCTGATTTCATAGGTGCTGAAGATTTAATGAAGGAAATTCAAGATGGGAAGTCTGACTTTGATCGTGTAATAGCAACTCCTGATATGATGGCAGTGGTTGGCCGTTTAGGTAAGGTTCTTGGACCAAGAGGTTTAATGCCGAATCCAAAACTTGGTACTGTAACTACGGATGTTGCAGAGGCGATAAAAGCGGTTAAAGGGGGGCAAGTTGAATTCAGGACTGAGAGAGCGGGTATAGTTCATGGAGGCATAGGAAAAGCGAGTTTTTCCCAACAACAACTTTGTGATAACGCCAATGCTTTTGTTTCAGCGATACAACAAGCCAAACCTAGTGGTGTTAAAGGAATGTACATTAAGCGCGTAGCTGTAAGCTCCTCTCAAGGACCGGGTGTGCGCGTTGAAATTTCGGCATTAGGAAGTGAATCAGTTACCTAGTGGCGATTTAATATTTAGCACAAAAATTGTTTAATTTGTGCTGAATAGAGCTAGCTTCGGCTAGTTCAAACCTGTCCGAGACTACGGGTGTCACTCTGAAAAAGTGACATAATATCGTCAGATACCCGTACAGACGGGGGAACGGGTAGTTTATTAGGTTGTGGCCTGGTGGACTATTTGAACTTCTGGGACAGGCGAACCGCATTTAGTGTTAACACGCTAGATGAGTGTGCAAATGGGTGATGCCTCGTTGTTTGAGGCGGAATCTTAAAAAGTGGAGATGATCAATGGACCGAAGTGAAAAGGTTGATTTGGTTGCATCGCTTCATAAAACTCTGTCGGAGACAACAGTTGTTGTAGTTACACAGCAGACAGGCATGACAGTAACCGAAGTTGAAGAGCTTCGGTCACTAATGCGTGAGGCGGGTACTGGATACAAAGTAACAAAAAATCGGTTGGCGCGTCTCGCTCTTAAAGGTACGCAGTATGAAAGTCTAGAACCAAATTTCTCAGGGCCAACGGCGATAGCAACGTCTAATGATCCTGTGGCAACGGTTAAGGCTTCTGTCGAGTTCGCCAACAAGAATGAAAAGTTCAGTATTGTTGCGGGCGCTATCGAGGGGTCTATACTCTCGTTAGATGATATTAAGAAGCTAGCAGAGCTTCCATCATTCGATGAATTGCGTGCCAAGATAGTGGGGCTTCTTCAAGCACCCGCCAGAAATCTGGTTGGTGTATTGCCCGCATCTGGAGCGAAAGTTGCTCGAGCTTTGAGCGCGAGAAGTCAGCAGAGTTAACTCGTAACTAATGAAAAACATAATACTCAAGAAGTTTAGAACTGGAGAAATATCAAATGGCCGATTTAGAGAAATTAGCAGAAGAATTATCAAATTTAACAGTCCTAGAGGCAGCAGATCTCGCAAAAATGCTGGAAGAGAAATGGGGTGTATCAGCAGCAGCACCTGTAGCGGTAGCTGTAGCTGCCGGTGGAGATGCGGGTGGTGCCCCAGCTGAAGAGAAAACAGATTTTGAAGTTGTGCTTGCCGCCATTGGTGACAAAAAGATTAACGTCATTAAAGAAGTTCGAGGGATTACAGGGCTTGGACTCAAAGAGGCCAAGGATCTTGTCGAGAGTGCTCCTAAAACGGTGAAAGAGGGAGTTGGCAAGGAAGAAGCCGAGACTTTAAAAAAGCAGCTTGAAGAGGCGGGGGCGACCGTAGAGTTGAAATAAGCTTGGTGGAATAACTTATGGGGATGTCTAGTTTTGGCATTCCCATAGGTTCGGTTAATAATCTTTTTTGAGTTTTAGTAATCGAATTGGTTAATAACATGTCTTAATTATCCAGTTGTAACTGAATAATTAAGATCTAAATAAACAGTTGAAAACAATTTATCAATAAAAGAGGTCTCAACATGCCAGATGCTCCCGTAGGGTCTTTAACAAGTCGCAAACGCGTGAGAAAATCTTTTGGAAGAATTTCTGAAGTCGCACCAATGCCGAATTTAATAGAGATCCAGAAAAGCTCTTATGATCATTTTCTTCAGGTCAACGCAAAGGTTGAGGAGCGAGAAGATCTAGGACTGCAAGAGGTATTTAAAACTGTTTTCCCTATCAAAGATTTTTCTGAGAACTCTATGCTTGAGTTTGTTAGATACGAACTTGAAGAACCTAAATTTGATGTGGAAGAGTGTCAACAACGTGGGCTAACCTTTGCTGCCCCGTTGAAAGTGACGCTTCGCCTTGTTGTATGGGATGTTGATGAAGATACCGGTGCGCGCTCGATAAGAGATATTAAAGAGCAGGATGTATATATGGGCGACATGCCCCTTATGACGCAAAATGGTACTTTTGTCGTTAACGGGACAGAACGAGTGATAGTTTCTCAGATGCATCGCTCCCCAGGTGTATTTTTTGATCACGACAAAGGTAAAACTCATTCTTCTGGAAAATATCTTTTTGCTGCTAGGGTCATCCCCTATCGGGGATCCTGGCTAGACTTTGAATTTGATGCGAAAGACATTTTGTACGTGCGAATTGACCGTCGAAGAAAATTGCCCGCTAGCACATTATTGATGGCGCTTTTAAGTGCTGAGTCCGAAGGCTACATCCAAAAATGTGATGCCTCGGGAGACGATCCAGAGAGAACTATAGTTTATGGTATGACTGCCGAAGAAATACTGGGCTTCTTTTACGGAACAGTTAACTATTCGAGGGACGGCGAAGGATGGAAAACTGCGTTCAACAATGAGGGCTATCAGGGCCAAAAACTTGTTCGTGATTTAGTAGATGCAAAAACAAAAAAAATAGTTGCTAATATTGGTGACAAAATCACAAAAAGAGCCGCTCGGAAGCTTGAGGAGGGGGGGCTTAAGGATGTGTTCATCGAGAATGATGAACTTATAGGTCAATACATAAGCACCGATATAATAAACGAAAAAAATGGCGAGGTTTATTTCGAGGCAGGAGCAGAAATAACCGAGGAATTGTTGGGCACGTTGGCTGAAGAGAAAATAACGGAATTATCGATTTTGGCTATTGATCATACCAATATTGGTCCGTACATACGCAATACTCTAATGGCTGATAAGAATACTAATAGAGACGATGCTCTGGTGGATATCTATAGAGTTATGCGCCCGGGCGAACCGCCAACACTTGAGACCGCAGAAGCCCTATTTTCAGCACTGTTTTTTGACTCAGAACGATACGACTTATCGTCGGTTGGACGTGTTAAAATGAATGCAAGACTGGGGCTGGAAACTTCGGATGCACTTCGAGTCTTAAGAAAACGAGATATACTCGAGATCATGCGTATTTTAACAGATCTAAAAGATGGCAGAGGGGAAATAGATGATATTGACCATCTTGGCAATCGCCGAGTTAGATCTGTTGGTGAATTGATGGAGAACCAATATAGGGTTGGCCTACTTAGAATGGAGCGTGCAATACGAGAACGAATGAGTTCGGTAGAAATAGACACGGTTATGCCGCACGACTTGATTAATGCGAAACCAGCAGCCGCGGCCGTCAGAGAGTTTTTTGGGTCTTCGCAACTCTCGCAGTTTATGGATCAGACTAACCCTCTTTCCGAAATAACACATAAAAGGAGACTTTCTGCGTTAGGCCCTGGCGGTCTGACAAGAGAACGAGCTGGGTTTGAAGTGCGCGATGTTCACCCTACACATTACGGGAGGATATGCCCTATCGAGACACCAGAAGGTCCTAACATTGGCCTCATAAATTCCCTGGCGACATATGCGCGTGTAAACCAGTATGGTTTCATTGAGACACCGTACCGGAACGTTACGGATAGTAAAGTAACGGGAGAGGTCCGTTATATATCTGCTATGGAAGAAGGGCGCTATACCATCGCCCAAGCGAACGCGGAACTAGATAAAAACGGTAGATTTGTCGAAGAACTGGTGCCGGTTAGGAGGCAGGGAGACTTTGGTTTAGCGCGACCTGAAGATATAGATTTAATTGATGTTTCTCCGAAACAACTTGTGTCTGTGGCGGCTGCATTGATACCGTTTTTAGAGAATGATGACGCAAACCGAGCATTAATGGGTTCCAACATGCAACGCCAGGCTGTTCCTCTGGTCAAAGCGGAAGCACCATATGTTGGCACGGGCATGGAGGCGATTGTGGCACGTGACTCTGGCGTGGTAATAATGGCTAAAAGATCGGGCATAGTTGATCAAGTTGACGCCCAAAGGATAGTGATTAGGGCCAATAAGGAGACTGAGAGTACCCAATCCAATGTGGATATTTATAGTCTATTGAAGTACCAGAGATCTAACCAAAATACTTGCATAAATCAGCGCCCATTAGTGGCAGTGGGTGACACAGTTCAAGCCGGAGATATAATTGCGGATGGGCCCTCCACAGACTTAGGTGAGCTAGCGTTAGGACGAAACGTTTTAGTGGCTTTTATGCCATGGAATGGTTACAATTTCGAAGATTCGATACTCATATCAGAGCGAATTGTTAGAGATGATGTCTTCACATCAATCCATATCGAAGAATTTGAAATCATGGCGCGCGACACTAAGTTGGGCCAGGAAGAGATAACAAGAGATATTCCAAATATTGGGGAAGAATCCCTCAAAAACCTTGATGAAGCTGGCATAGTTTATATAGGAGCAGAGGTAAATCCCGGAGATATATTGGTCGGTAAAGTGACGCCTAAGGGTGAGTCACCAATGACACCAGAAGAAAAGCTTCTGCGGGCCATTTTCGGAGAAAAGGCATCAGATGTTCGAGACACATCTCTGAAGGTGCCTCCTGGAGGAGCTGGAACCGTCGTAGAGGTGAGGGTCTTTTCGAGGCGAGGTGTTGACAAGGATGAGCGTTCTCAAGCGATAGAAAGGACTGAAATAGAGCGTTTAGCTAAAGACCGCGATGACGAACGAACAATTTTGGAGAGTGGTTTTTTTGATAGATTAAAAGAACAATTAATCGGTCAGGTTGCTGTTTCCGGACCTAAGGGTTTTGTTCCAGGTGTGGTTTTAACAGAAGAAGTGCTCGGTGAGTACACACAAGGCCAATGGAGACAGTTTGGGGTCGAGAATGATCAATTAATGGAGTACATAGAGGGCGTTCGCGCCGAGTTTGATAGAACAATCGAGCAACTTCAAGACCGCTTTGATAACAAGGTAGAGAAGTTGCAAAGAGGCGATGAACTTCCACCCGGAGTGATGAAAATGGTTAAGGTTTTTGTTGCTGTTAAACGAAAGCTACAACCAGGTGACAAGATGGCTGGTAGGCACGGAAATAAGGGCGTAATTTCCAAAATCGCTCCGATCGAAGACATGCCATATTTAGAAGACGGCACCCCGGTTGATATAGTGCTTAATCCTCTTGGAGTGCCATCCAGAATGAATGTGGGGCAGATATTAGAAACTCATTTAGGGTGGGCTTCTCATGGGCTAGGTCGGCAGATTTCGGGCATGCTAAAGGAGCTTTCGCGGTCACAAGAAACAGAAAGCCTTAGAGAAACATTAAAAGGAATATATGGAGAACCCCAATACGATTCCCAAATAGCACCATTAGGTGATGAAGAACTGACTGAACTTGCCAGTAACCTTAAAGGTGGAGTGCCCATGGGGACACCGGTTTTCGATGGAGCGCACGAAGACGATGTTGTAAAAATGCTGGAACAAGCAGGTTTAGACTCTACGGGGCAGGTAGCTTTGATAGATGGTAGGACAGGCGAAGCATTTGAAAGAAAAGTGACTGTGGGATACATTTATATGCTCAAATTACATCATTTAGTCGATGATAAAATTCATGCCCGTTCCATCGGACCATACAGCCTTGTCACTCAACAACCACTAGGTGGAAAGGCCCAGTTTGGCGGACAAAGGTTCGGAGAAATGGAGGTTTGGGCGTTAGAGGCATATGGAGCAGCGTATACATTACAGGAAATGTTAACAGTTAAGTCAGACGATGTCTCGGGTAGAACAAAAGTTTATGAGGCGATTGTGAGAGGAGATGATAATTTTGAAGCAGGGATCCCAGAATCGTTTAATGTTTTAATTAAAGAGCTACGTTCGCTTGGTTTGAACGTCGATTTAGATCAAAGAGCTCTCTAGATCCTATTCGCTGAATACTTAAATGTTAGGTAAATTTTTGTAAGCAATTTAAAATGACACTGAACAGTACGACAGGAAGTTATAATTTTTCTCTAGTGCTACTCAAGGAGATTAGAATATGAACGATATAGCTAATATATTTGGCCAACCAACTGGGACGGAGAGCTTTGACCAAATTAAAATATCTATAGCAAGTCCAGAAAGAATTCACTCCTGGTCGTTTGGTGAGATAAAGAAGCCAGAAACGATAAATTACCGAACATTTAAACCAGAGCGAGATGGACTTTTTTGCGCCCGTATTTTTGGCCCAATAAAAGATTATGAATGCTTGTGCGGTAAGTATAAGCGAATGAAATATAGGGGAATCGTATGTGAAAAATGCGGCGTTGAGGTTACTCTAAGCAAAGTTAGAAGAGAGAGAATGGGGCATATTGAGTTAGCGTCCCCTGTTGCTCATATCTGGTTTTTGAAATCATTGCCGAGCAGAATTGGCCTTCTACTTGATATGACGCTTAAAGAACTTGAACGCGTGCTCTATTTTGAGAGCTTTGTTGTGCTTGATGAGGGGTTTACGTCTCTGGATAAACACCAGTTATTGTCTGAAGAAGAATATTTTGATGCCATGGATGAATTTGGCGAGGATACCTTCCGAGCTGCAATAGGTGCTGAGGCACTCAAGGAGATGTTATCCAATTTAGATTTGGAAGAAGAAGTAGTTGAGATCAGAGAAGGTCTGAGAACAACTGGCTCGGAGATGAAAAGAAAAAAATATGTCAAGCGACTAAAACTGGTTGAAGCATTTATCGAATCAGGTTGCCGACCAGAATGGATGATACTCGATGTTGTGCCAGTTATTCCGCCAGAGTTGAGGCCACTAGTTCCCTTGGATGGGGGACGATTTGCTACCTCAGACCTCAATGACTTATACCGTCGTGTAATAAATCGAAATAATAGATTAAAACGTCTTATAGAGCTTAGAGCCCCAGATATAATCGTCCGTAACGAAAAAAGGATGCTTCAAGAATCTGTGGATGCTCTTTTCGATAATGGCCGTAGAGGCAGAGTTATCACAGGTGCAAATAAACGTCCTCTAAAATCACTTTCAGATATGCTGAAAGGTAAGCAGGGAAGATTTAGGCAAAACTTATTAGGGAAGAGGGTCGACTATTCTGGACGCTCGGTCATAGTGGTTGGGCCTGAATTGAAACTGCACCAATGTGGGTTACCTAAAAAAATGGCGTTAGAATTGTTCAAGCCGTTTATTTATTCAAAATTAGAACTCTACGGTTTAGCCACTACCATAAAAGCAGCTAAAAGGATGGTCGAGAAGGAGCGTCCAGAGGTATGGGACATACTTGAGGAGGTTATTCGGGAACATCCAGTTTTGTTGAATCGGGCGCCAACGCTGCATCGATTAGGGATCCAAGCCTTTGAACCAGTGCTGATAGAAGGAAAGGCCATACAGCTACACCCGCTCGTATGTACGGCCTTTAACGCTGACTTTGATGGAGATCAGATGGCCGTTCATGTTCCATTATCGCTGGAAGCGCAGTTGGAAGCTCGTGTGCTAATGATGTCAACCAACAATATATTAAGTCCTGCGAACGGAAAACCAATTATAGTTCCATCACAAGATATTATCCTTGGACTTTACCATTTAACGATGGAGAGACCTGGTATGATTGGCGAAGGAATGGTCTTCGCAAATTTGTCTGAAATGGAGCATGCTTTAAACAGTGGCGCGGTACACCTGCACGCCAAGGTCAGGGCACGTATTGAGGCCTTTGATGAAAATGGTGAGAAGGTGACTAAGGTCGTTGATTCGACTCCGGGTCGATTAAGACTAGCTAAATTGTTGCCAGACAGTCCACGGTTAGGTTTCGGAACGATCAACAAATTAATGACAAAAAAAGAAGTTTCGAATGTAATCGACAATGTTTATCGACATTGTGGGCAAAAGGAGACGGTTTTATTTGCTGACCGGGTGATGGCTATGGGTTTTGGTCAAGCCTGTGTGGCTGGAATATCATTTGGGAAAGACGATCTTATAATTCCCGAAACTAAAAATGGTTTGGTCGACGATGCGAGTAAGCAAGTTAAAGAATTTGAGCAACAATACCTAGATGGATTGATAACCCAGGGCGAAAAATATAATAAAGTTGTGGATGTATGGTCGCGCTGTACAGACCAAGTGGCCGAAGAAATGATGGGCCGCATAATGACTATCGAAGAGGGCAAAGAAGTCAATTCCGTATGGATGATGGCTCACTCTGGAGCTAGAGGCTCACCGGCTCAGATAAAACAGTTGGCTGGTATGCGCGGGCTTATGGCGAAACCTTCTGGTGAAATAATAGAAACGCCTATCATCTCAAATTTCAAAGAAGGATTGAATGTTCTTGAATACTTCAACTCAACCCACGGCGCAAGAAAAGGATTGGCCGACACAGCGTTGAAAACGGCAAATTCAGGTTACTTGACCCGGCGTTTAGTGGATGTGGCCCAAGATTGTATAATAATCGAACATGACTGCGGCTCGACTAGGGGGCTTACAGTTAAGGCAGTTGTTGAGGATGGTGAGATAATCGACCCACTGTCTGAACGAATTCTTGGCCGAAGTGCAGCCGAGGATATTAGCGACCCAGTTACTGGGCGCGTAATAGTAAAAGCCGCAGAGATTATCGGTGAAGAAGATGTTGATGCCATTGATGAAGCGGGTATTGAATCTGTGTTAATTAGATCGGTTCTAACTTGTGATACTAAAGGCGGGGTTTGCGGTGCATGTTATGGTCGCGACCTTGCACGTGGAACTTCTGTCAACGTTGGTGAGGCTGTCGGTGTTATCGCGGCACAATCAATAGGAGAGCCAGGGACACAACTTACTATGAGAACCTTTCATATAGGCGGTGCGGCACAACGTGGTGCAGAACAATCCAGTATTGAGGCAGCATTTACTGCAAAGGCAGCAATAGTTAACCGTAACGTGGTTGAGAATTCCGCTGGTGTATTAATTGTTATGAGCCGAAATGCAGAAGTTGTTCTTTCTGATTCCCAAGGTAGAGAACGTGCACGACACAAACTACCTTATGGGTCGAGGTTAATGGTCGATGACGGACAAGATGTTACGCAAGGCCAAACATTAGCGGAATGGGACCCATATACAATACCCATAATAACGGAAAAGGAAGGCACCGCCCACTACGTTGACCTTGTTGACGGTGTTTCAATGAGAGAAGTAGTTGATGAGGCTACTGGTATAGCTTCACGTGTTGTTTTTGATTGGAAGCAACAGTCCAAGGGAGCAGACTTACGGCCCAGGATAACACTTCGCGATGATGCAGGCGAGGTTATTGAGTTGGGAAATGGCCTAGAGGCACGGTATTTCATGTCGCTTGATGCAATTTTATCTGTTGAGAATGGAGCAAAAGTTCAAGCTGGAGATGTCCTTGCCAGAATCCCACGTGAATCTTCCAAAACACGTGACATAACTGGTGGACTACCTCGGGTGGCAGAATTATTTGAGGCCCGCAAACCAAAGGATTATGCGATTATAAGTGAATCGGAGGGCCGAATAGAGTTTGGACGTGATTATAAAACTAAAAGGCGAGTAAATGTAGTTCCTGTAGAGGGTGATGGGGAACCCGTAGAATATTTAATCCCTAAGGGCAAACACCTTGCGGTTCAGGAGGGGGATTATGTCCAGGTTGGAGATTTATTATTAGACGGTAACCCAGTTCCTCATGATATTCTTAATATTTTGGGTGTAGAAGAACTAGCAAGCTATTTAACGAACGAAGTCCAGGATGTCTATCGACTTCAAGGAGTTAAAATTAATGATAAACATATAGAAGTGATAGTTCGTCAAATGTTACAGAAGGTTGAAATAGAAGATGGCGGCGAAACTACATTCCTCGTTGGTGAAACCATCGACAGAGAGGAATTCGAAAATATTAATGAGAAAACGGTTAAGGAAGGTTTGATACCAGCAAAGGCAAGGCCTGTGCTCCAAGGCATAACCAAAGCTTCTTTGCAGACAAAATCATTCATCTCTGCAGCGTCGTTTCAGGAGACTACCAGAGTATTAACCGAGGCAGCTGTATCTGGTAAAGTTGATAGTTTGGAGGGATTAAAGGAAAATGTAATTGTCGGACGACTAGTTCCAGCTGGAACTGGCAGTGTAATGAACCGATATAAACGTATAGCCGCATCTCGGGACAAAGAACTTGCCCTTCAAGAGGCAGAGACTGCGCTTCCGATGCTCGATGACTCTTCGGATCAACAAGTGACTGCGGCAGAATAACTGCTGCATTTGCGCTGCATTAATAAATTAATCTCGTGTCGAGAAATATTCTCGTGCTGTGTAGATCATTAGGCTATCGATGAATCCTTTATGAACATACCCAAATATTGTAATATAATTACAATATTTGGGGAGTTTGCGCAAAACTTGTACTAAAAGTTAATTTAAGAATAAAGATTACGATTCTTTTAACTCAGCACTTGACCCGCGGGCCTATCGTAAATAGTATCCGGCCACTTTAGTAGAAACTGGTGGTATTCTAAAGTTCGTCTTGTGACGTAAGAGGAATAAACGCGGTTTCGTAGAATAACAAGTTGCGGTTTGGTCCAGTTGATTGGGTCTAAGTAGCGAAACTAGCAATATTAGTAGCCGATTACTAGTATTGCTAGTTTCGCATATTTTTTTTTCTGCCCTATATCGTCAAAGGGCGGTGAAATAGAGGGAGTAAGGGATGTCTAGACGTCATCGCGCTGAAAAAAGAGATGTTCTTCCTGACGCTAAGTTTAAGGACGAGGTCGTCAGTAAATTTATGAGTTGCCTTATGTATGATGGAAAAAGGTCCACCGCGGAATCAATCGTTTATGGGGCATTTGATAAAATTGAATCCAGAACGGGACAGCAACCAGTTACAGTATTTCATGAGGCGCTCAACAATGTAAGGCCTCTAGTCGAGGTACGCTCTAGGAGAGTTGGTGGTGCTACATATCAGGTGCCGGTCGAGGTGCGTAACGATAGGGCGCAGGCGCTTGCTATCAGATGGACAATAGACGCGGCCAGAAGACGGTCCGAAAACACAATGGTTGATCGGTTGTCTGGCGAGCTTATGGATGCTGTTAATAGCAGGGGTGCAGCAGTAAAGAAAAAAGAAGACACGCATAGGATGGCAGAAGCAAATAAGGCTTTCTCCCATTATCGTTGGTAAAATAGGTATCTGAACAATGGCAAGAACTCATTCTCTAAATACATACCGTAATATTGGTATCATGGCGCATATTGATGCGGGCAAGACAACGACTACTGAACGTGTGCTGTATTACACGGGTAGATCATATAAGATCGGCGAAGTCCATGATGGAAACGCAACGATGGACTGGATGGAACAAGAGCAAGAGCGCGGAATTACGATCACGTCCGCGGCCACAACTTGCCATTGGAACGACCATCGCATCAATATCATCGATACACCAGGCCACGTGGATTTCACAATCGAGGTAGAAAGATCTCTCAGAGTTCTTGATGGGGCCGTTGCAGTGTTCGATTCAGTGGCGGGTGTTGAGCCTCAATCAGAAACGGTTTGGCGTCAGGCGGATAAATATAAGGTTCCGAGAATTTGTTTCGTAAATAAAATGGATAGAATTGGCGCTGATTTTTATAGATGCGTATCGATGATAGTGGACAGATTAGGAGCTGTTCCGTTGGTTACTCAGCTTCCAATAGGAAGTGAGTCGGAGTTCGTAGGTGTGGTTGATTTACTTTCCATGAAAGCTGTTAGGTGGTTAGACGAAAGCCTAGGGGCAAAATTCGAAGTTGTTGAAATACCGGAAGATCTTAAATCTAAATCATTAGAATATCGGACCTCGTTAGTTGAATTGGCGGTAGAACAAGACGAAGAGGCGTTAGAAGCATACCTGGAGGGAGAGGAACCAAGTTTAAATACGTTAAAAAGATGTATTCGGATTGGAACTTTATCATCTAGTTTCGTCCCTGTTCTTTGCGGGTCTGCGTTCAAGAATAAGGGGGTGCAACCGCTCTTAGATGCCGTAGTTGACTTTCTACCATCGCCTCTGGATGTTGAGAGCGTTAAGGGGATCGTGCCCGATAGTGAAGAAGAGATCGTAAGAGAGAGTGATGATGCAGTGCCATTCTCTGGATTGGCATTTAAAATAATGAATGATCCATTTGTCGGTTCACTTACATTTGTTCGAATTTATTCTGGCGTCCTAGAAGCTGGAAAGACTGTAGCAAATACTGTTAAGGATAAAAAAGAGCGTGTTGGAAGGATGTTAGAGATGCACTCTAACAGTCGCGAAGACATAAAGGAGGCTCGAGCAGGTGACATAGTGGCACTCGCTGGTTTAAAGGATACAACGACGGGTGATACACTCTGTGACCCCCTTTCCCCGGTCATTTTGGAGAGGATGGACTTTCCCGATCCGGTTATAGAGGTTGCGGTAGAGCCCAAAACAAAAGCAGATCAGGAGAAAATGGGAACTGCACTAGCCAGATTGGCTGCGGAAGATCCCTCCTTCAGGGTTACGTCAGATCACGAAAGTGGTCAGACAATAATAAAGGGAATGGGTGAGCTTCACCTAGAGATTTTAGTTGATAGAATGAGGCGTGAATTTAAGGTGGATGCTAACGTAGGAGCACCACAAGTGGCATATAGGGAGACAATCACTCGAACTGCTGAAATCGATTACACACATAAAAAACAAACCGGGGGTTCAGGACAGTTTGCACGCCTGAAGCTTATCCTTGAGCCGCTTCCAGTTGGTTCAGGTTTTGAATTTGAGAATAAAGTAGTCGGTGGCTCTGTCCCGAGAGAGTATATCCCAGGAGTGGAAAAAGGATTAGAGAGTTCGAAAGAGACAGGGGTGGTTGCCGGTTTTCCTCTGATTGATTTCAAGGCGACACTTGTAGATGGCGCTAGTCATGACGTGGACTCTAGTGTTATGGCTTTCGAAATTGCTGCTCGTGCCGCATTTCGGGAAGGAATACCGAAATGTGCTCCAAAACTTTTAGAGCCGGTAATGCGGGTAGAAGTGGTGACGCCGGAGGATTACATGGGAGATATAATCGGTGATTTGAATAGCCGTCGTGGGAATGTCTCTGGGATGGACCAGCGTGGAAATGCCCGCGTCATAAACGCGATGGTTCCATTAGCTAACATGTTTGGGTATGTAAATACATTGAGATCGATGAGCCAGGGGAGGTCTCAGTACACTATGCATTTTGATCATTATGAACAGGTGCCTCAAGCGGTAGCAGACGAAGTTACTGCCAAAATGGCTTAAATAACTGATCAAAGGTTTATTTGAGTAAAACACGAATTGAAAGACGGAGTTGTAAAGATGGCGAAGGAAAAATTTGAGCGTAATAAGCCTCACTGTAATATTGGTACCATAGGTCATGTTGATCACGGTAAGACGACGTTAACTGCTGCTATCACGAAAGTTTTAGCCGAGGCAGGGGGGGCAGAGTTTACGGCCTACGATCAGATTGATAAGGCTCCTGAGGAGAAGGCGCGTGGTATTACAATATCGACGGCGCACGTGGAGTATGAGACTGAAGGTAGGCATTATGCCCATGTGGATTGTCCAGGGCATGCCGACTATGTGAAAAACATGATCACAGGTGCTGCCCAGATGGATGGTGCCATTCTGGTTGTTTCTGCAGCGGATGGCCCAATGCCGCAAACTAGAGAGCACATTCTTCTTGCTCGCCAGGTTGGTGTTCCTGCTCTTGTTGTCTTTATGAATAAAGTTGACCAGGTTGATGATGAGGAGCTTTTAGAGCTTGTTGAGTTGGAAGTTAGAGAGTTGCTTTCCTCTTATGATTTTCCAGGAGACGATATTCCAATTGTTAAAGGATCAGCATTAGCCGCTATTGAAGACTCGGACGCGACCACAGGAAATGGTTCAATTATGGAACTTATGGCTGCGGTTGATAGTTATATTCCTCAACCAGAACGTCCAAAGGACCAGCCATTTTTGATGCCTATTGAGGACGTCTTTTCTATTTCTGGTCGTGGAACTGTTGTTACTGGCCGTGTTGAGACTGGTGTTATTAATGTTAATGATGCTGTAGAGATTATTGGTATTCGTGAAACAGGTAAATCTGTTTGTACGGGTGTAGAAATGTTTCGTAAGTTGTTGGATCAGGGCGAGGCAGGTGATAACGTTGGTCTATTGCTACGTGGCATCAACCGTGATGACGTAGAGCGTGGTCAGGTTATTGCAGCTCCAGGCTCAATTAGCCCTCACACCAAATTTTCTTGTGAGGCTTATATTTTGACGAAAGAAGAGGGCGGTCGTCATACCCCATTCTTTTCGAATTATCGCCCACAGTTTTATTTTAGGACTACTGATGTTACAGGATCTGTGGTTTTACCAGATGGTACAGAGATGGTGATGCCAGGAGATAATATTTCGATGGAAGTTAACTTAATTGCTCCTATTGCGATGGATGAAGGACTGCGATTTGCTATCCGAGAGGGTGGCCGAACGGTTGGTGCTGGTGTTGTTGCGAAGGTTATAGAATAGTTTTTACTTTTTTTGATGATTAAAGTGTTTTTTTGTGACCATTTTGGTTGAGGACCGATCCCATGGATAGTCAAAATATAAGAATTCGTCTAAAGGCGTTTGATCATAGAGTTCTGGATCAATCCACTGGCGAGATAGTAAATACGGCAAAGAGAACCGGTGCCCAAGTGCGTGGCCCAATTCCGCTTCCTAATCGTATTGAAAAATTCACTATCCTTCGGGGGCCTCATGTAGATAAAAAAAGTAGAGAGCAGTTTGAGATACGAACTCATAAACGCTTGTTAGATATAATAGACCCTACCCCACAAACTGTGGATGCACTGATGAAGCTTGACTTGGCCGCTGGGGTCGATGTCGAGATAAAACTTTAGGGTTGGAGTAGTAAGATGCGGTCTGGAATTATCGCCATGAAACTAGGCATGACAAGAGTATTTGCGGAGGATGGTCGTCATGTCCCCGTTACTGTTCTGAAGGTAGATGATTGTCGGGTAGTAGCTAAAAGAACAATGGAGGTTGATGGGTATAACGCCCTACAAATTGGTGTGGGAACTGCTAAGGTAAAACGAACATCGAAGCAGATGCGAGGTCACTTTGCAAAAGCAGAAGTGGCACCAAAACAAAAACTTACAGAATTTAGGGTGGATGAAGATGCGCTTATCGAGGTTGGTTCTGAGATTCTTGCAGATCATTTTGTAAACGGTCAGAAAATAGATGTTGTAGGAACTTCAATCGGGAAAGGCTTCGCTGGAGCGATGAAACGGCACAACTTTCATGGTTTGAGGGCGTCACACGGTGTATCTGTTTCCCACAGATCCCACGGTTCTACGGGTAATAGCCAAGACCCGGGACGTGTTTGGAAAGGTAAGAAAATGGCAGGCCATATGGGCGATCATAGGGTAACTACCCAAAACCTTAAAATTCATTCCACAGATGTAGATGCGGGAATAATATTGATTGAGGGTGCTGTGCCCGGGTCAAAAGGTTCCTACGTTTTAGTTAAAGATGCGCACAAATCAACCAGGCCGGAAGATGCACCTTTCCCGGCCTCTATTCGCTCTAAGGTGGAAGTGAATAACAAAGAATCCGGTGCTGAGCTTGTTGACGAAGAGATTAAAGAAGCTTCTGCGACGGATGAGGCGCCCAATCAGACCAACTTGACCCAAGACGATGGTAGGATTGATGAGGCTAGCACCGAAGAGAAAGAGAGCTGAGGATATGAAGTTTTCAGTTAAAAGTTTAGACAATAAGGATATAGGCGAAATCGAGCTAAATGACTCCGTTTTTGGTATAGAGCCTAGAAGGGACATATTGGCCAGAGTTGTGAACTGGCAGTTGGCAAAGCGCCGCGCTGGGACACACAAGGTAAAGTTAGTAGGTGAAATAAGAGGAACGACGGCAAAGCCGTTTCGACAAAAGGGAACAGGGCGGGCTCGCCAAGGAACTACCAGAGCGGTTCAATTCCGAGGGGGAGCGACAGCCCACGGTCCGGTGGTTAGAAGTCATGCCCACGAGTTGCCAAAAAAAGTTCGAAAGCTTGGATTAAAATGCGCTCTTTCCGCCAAACGGGCAGAGGGAAAGCTGATCGTAGTAGATAAAATAGACGATATAGGAAAAACAAAAGAGATAGCAAAGCAGCTTTCTTTGTTGGGTGTCGCTTCAACGTTATTAATTGACGGAGCCGAGATCAATAGTGGGTTTGCGAGGGCCGCAAGAAATATACCGAAAACAGATATTCTTCCATGTCAGGGTGCTAACGTCTATGACATCCTGCGGCGGGATACACTTATTTTGACACGGGATGCTGTACACCAATTAGAGGAGCGGCTTAAATGAGTATTAGGCCACATAATGCTAGCCAAGTAACATTAACTCAAGAACAGATGTATGAAATCATCCGAGAGCCAATAGTTACAGAAAAAAGTACATTAGGGTCACAATTTGGACAGGTAACATTTAAAGTGGGCTTATCGGCAACAAAACCAGAGATAAAGGTTGCGGTGGAACAGCTATTTGATCGCAAGGTCAAAGCAGTAAACACACTGAGGCAAAAAGGAAAAGTTAAAAGATTCCGTGGAAGACTCGGCCGGAGATCTGATTTCAAGAAGGCGGTGGTTACTTTTGAAGAAGGCCAAGATGTCGATGTTAGTCAGGGAGTTTAAAGCAAATGGCTCTAAAACATTATAATCCCACAACACCCTCACAGCGTCAGTTGGTTACGGTAGATCGCTCTGAACTCTGGAAAGGTAAACCTGTAAAAAAATTAACCAGGGGCCTCACGAAGTCAGGCGGCCGAAATAATAAGGGGCGTATCACAATGTGGCACCGTGGTGGCGGTCACAAGCGCACCTACCGTATAGTCGATTTCAAACGCCAGAAGCTGGACATCGAGGGTACAGTGCAACGACTAGAGTACGACCCGAACAGAACGGCATTCATAGCTCTTATCGAGTATGATGATGGTGAGCAGGCATATATAATAGCTCCACAGCGACTGGGCGTTGGAGATAAAGTTCTGGCTGCCGAACGCGCGGATATCAAACCCGGTAATGCAATGCCTATAAGCAGTATACCCGTTGGTACCATAATACATAATGTTGAATTGAAGCCAAGAAAAGGCGGGCAGTTGGCACGATCGGCTGGTGCATATGTGCAGCTCGTAGGCCGGGAATCAGGGTATGCATTACTTCGACTAACTTCAGGTGAGGTTCGAAGAGTTAGGGCGGAGTGTATGGCTTCGGTAGGGGCGGTCTCTAACCCAGATCAGAAAAATACTAACCTAGGTAAGGCAGGTAGGAAACGCTGGTTGGGACGTCGACCGGTCGTTAGAGGTGTAGTTATGAATCCAATCGATCACCCTCATGGCGGTGGAGAGGGGCGAACTTCCGGTGGGCGGCATCCTGTCACTCCATGGGGTGTGCCGACAAAAGGAAAGCGTACACGGAATAACAAAAAGACTGATCGGTTGATTGTTCGCCGTCGTCGTAAATAGAAGAGGAAAAAAAATTGGCTCGCTCTGTTTGGAAAGGACCTTTCGTTGACGGTTATCTGCTTAAAAAGGCGGAGGCAACCTTAGCGTCGGGTCGTAACACAGTTATAAAAATTTGGTCTCGTCGGTCAACGATTATGCCCCAGTTTGTGGGCTTAACATTTGGAGTGCATAATGGCCAGAAGTTCGTACCTGTATTGGTGACAGAGCATATGGTCGGGCATAAGTTTGGAGAATTTGCCCCCACACGCACTTACTTTGGGCATGCAGCCGACAAAAAGGCTCGTCGCTAGAAACTGGGATGAACGATAATGGGTAAAACTTCGGCAGGACGAAAAGTAGCAGAGAACGAAGCATATGCAGTTCTCCGCAATCTTAGGGTAAGTCCCCAAAAACTAAATCTGGTAGCAACGATGATCCGGGGTATGGACGCTGAAAAGGCTCTCGCTGCCCTGACATTTTCCCGAAGACGGATCAGTGATGATGTAAAAAAAGCAGTGCAATCGGCTATAGCAAACGCCGAGAACAATCATCAACTTGACGTGGATAGATTGTTTATAAAGGAAGCTTCTGTTGGAAAAGCGATCACCATGCGACGTTTCCGCCCGCGAGCAAGAGGTCGAACAGGCCGAATAAGAAAACCATTCTCTCATTTGACTGTAATAGTCAGTGAACGCCAGGAGGCTGTATAATGGGGCACAAAGTTAATCCAATCGGCCTTAGGCTTGGTATAAATAGAACGTGGGACTCTAGGTGGTTTGCGGTAAAAAACTATGCCGATTTGTTGCATCAAGATTTAAAATTACGCGGATATCTCCGTAAACGTCTCCAACAAGCGGGGGTCAGCAGGGTGGTAATTGAACGTCCGGCTAAGAGAGCCCGCGTTACCATTTACACCGCTCGACCTGGTGTCGTCATAGGGAAAAAAGGTGGTGACATTGAGAAGTTGAGGTCAGAGCTCTCAGCGATGACCGACACCGATGTTCATTTAAATATTATTGAAATAAGAAAACCCGAGATCGATGCTAATTTGATAGCTGAAAATATAGCCCAACAACTTAGTCGACGAGTTGCATTTAGGCGAGCAATGAAGCGTGCTGTCCAATCTGCTATGCGCTTAGGTGCATTAGGGATACGGATCAACTGCGCTGGCCGTTTGGGAGGCGCCGAAATAGCTAGAACAGAATGGTACCGGGAAGGACGTGTTCCGTTACATACGCTCCGTGCTGATATCGATTATGGGGAGTCGACCGCTCAGACAACGTATGGCGCTTGCGGTGTGAAGGTATGGGTTTTCAAGGGTGAAATAATGGCCCACGACCCAATGGCTCAAGATAAAAGAATGTCAGAGCAGCAACTAGGTGGTCCACAGCGGTAAGTCGCTTAGGTAAAGAGGAAACTGAAAGATGCTTAGTCCAAAACGAACTAAATTTCGAAAAGCGCATAAAGGCCGTATACACGGCAATGCAAAAGGTGGCACTCAGCTGAATTTTGGGTCTTATGGCCTAAAGGCCTTGACTCCGGCGCGGGTAACCGCCCGTCAAATAGAGGCAGCTCGGCGCGCTATTACTAGGCATATACGGCGAGCTGGACGGGTGTGGATTCGGATATTCCCCGACGTTCCAGTCTCCAGTAAACCTGCAGAAGTAAGAATGGGAAAAGGAAAGGGGTCGCCTGAGTTTTGGGTTTGCCGAGTAAAGCCGGGAAGAGTGATGTTTGAGCTTGAGGGGGTACCGCGTGACCTAGCTCAGCAGGCGTTCACGTTAGCTTCAGCGAAACTACCGGTAGATACGCGTTTCATAACCCGTCTTGGTGATAATTAGGGTAGGAGTTAGAGAATGGCTAAAAAAACTGCTGTTGATTACAGAGCAAAGACTGAAGATGAACTGGAGGCACAGCTAGTTGAGCTGCGAAAGGAACAATTCAATCTTCGTTTCCAAGTGGCAAATGGACAGCTAGAGAACACTGCTCGTTTTAGACAAGTGCGAAGAGATATAGCGAGAACTAAATTAATTATTTCGGAAAAAATTAGGGCCGTCGCCTGAAAAGCAGCCATTTAGTGGCCAAGAGGAGTTAGTCAAAATGCCGAAACGAGAATTACAAGGCATAGTTGTAAGTGACAAGGCAGATAAAACCGTTGTTGTTAAAGTCGAGCGTCGTATCGTGCATCCAGTGTACAAAAAAATTATTAAACGTTCTAAACGATTTGCTGCTCATGACGAGAGCAACAAGCATAAAACAGGCGAGATTGTTCGAATTCGGGAATGCGCGCCAAGGTCGAAAAGAAAAACATGGGAAGTCGTCGATTTAGCTGTCGCTGAGTAACAGATAATTAAGGATATTCGATATGATCCAAATGCAATCAAATCTAGATATTGCGGATAACTCCGGGGCTCGGCGTGTGCAGTGTATTAAGGTCCTTGGGGGTTCAAAAAGAAAAGTTGCTGGAGTTGGTGATGTTATAGTTGTCTCTGTAAAGGAAGCTATTCCAAGGGGGCGTGTAAAAAAAGGCGAAGTTTTAAAGGCTGTTATTGTCAGGACAGCAAAGGAGATAAGACGCGTCGATGGGACGGCAATCCGTTTTGATAGAAATGCAGCAGTTTTGATCAATAACCAGAACGAGCCTATTGGCACCCGGATCTTTGGGCCTGTTACAAGAGAGCTTCGAGCTAAGCAATTTATGAAAATAGTTTCCCTTGCGCCGGAGGTGCTTTAGATGGCCAGAAAAATTAAAATCCGGAAAGGCGATAACGTTATAGTCACTACCGGGAAAGACAGTGGAAAAACTGGAGAGGTGTTAGTTGTATATCCTAATATCTCAAGGGTACTGGTACGGGGTGTCAATGTGGTAAAACGTCACACTAAACCCAGCCAGACAACGACAGGTGGAATAATGGAACGAGAGGCCTCCATTCATATCTCAAATGTGGCCCATATTGATCCAAAAACGAATAAGGCGTCCAAAGTTGGGTATCGGTTTTTAGAGGACGGTCGCAAGGTGCGTTTTGCCAGAAACTCTGGCGAAGTTATAGACGCGTAGAACTAATGGAGTAGAGAAAATGACGCGTTTGAATGATTTATATACACAATCCATTCGCCCGGACCTTATTAAAGAGGTTGGTTACTCTAATCTTCTCCAAGTTCCTAAATTGGAAAAGATTGTAATTAATATGGGAATTGGGGAGGCTGTTCAGGATTCAAAGAAAGTTGCGGCGGCCGTCTCAGAATTGTCGTTAATAACTGGACAAAAACCGATCACAACTAAGGCAAAGAAATCGGTTGCTGGGTTTAAGCTTCGAGAGGGGATGGCAATCGGATGTAAAGTCACACTTCGAAGAGATCGTATGTATGAGTTTTTGGATAGATTGATAACAATAGCTTTACCTAGGGTAAGAGACTTTAGGGGATTAAATCCCAGAAGTTTTGATGGTTATGGTAATTATGCGATGGGATTGAAGGAGCAGATAGTCTTTCCTGAAATTGATTATGATCGTATTGATTCTGTGAGAGGTATGGATATCATTTTTGTGACATCTGCTAAGACAGATGATGAGGCGCGGGAGCTCTTGCGTCGTTTTAGTTTCCCATTCGAAAAATGATTGGGGAAGGAGAGGGCAAATGGCCAGAAAAAGTTCAATAGAAAAAAATAAGAATAGAGAGAAATTAGTAGCCATGCATGCGGCTAAACGAATGCGCCTTAAAGCTTTGGTTAAAGATAAAGATCTTCCAATCGAAGAGAGATTTAACGCAGGCTTGAAGCTAAGCGAGATGCCAAGAAACGGCGCAAGAATTCGCTTGAGAAATAGATGTCAGGTTACAGGGCGGCCCAGAGGTTATTATAGAAAATTCAAAATGTCACGAATAGCATTACGCGATTTGGGTTCAACTGGGCAAGTACCAGGTCTTGTAAAATCTAGTTGGTAGGAGACGGCAATGACAATGAGCGATCCGCTTGGAGATATGTTAACAAGAATCCGGAATGGTCAGCAGGCGCGAAAAAACGTGGTCTCTTCACCAGCTTCTCGGATGCGCAGCAATGTTTTGGAAGTCCTGAAAAGAGAGGGCTATATTCGAGGTTTTACCAGTAATTTATCTGCAGAAACACAGAATTCTTCCCATCTTAATATTGAGTTAAAATATTATGAAGGGGAACCAGTCATCCGAGAAATAAAACGAATATCAAAGCCGGGCCGTCGAGTTTATTCTAAGATTAATGAGTTGCCGAGGGTTTTTAACGGGCTTGGTATTTCTATAATCTCAACCCCACAAGGCGTAATGTCAGATAACGAGGCGAGAGCCGCAAATGTTGGTGGTGAAGTCTTATGCCACGTATTTTAGGCTGGAGTAAATTTAATGTCGAGAGTAGGTAAAAATCCGGTCGCTGTCCCAGACGGCGTTACAGTGGAAATCATAGATAGTATTCTAAATGTGAAAGGTAAGTTGGGTCAGCAATCACTCACTATATCCGACGAAGTTCAGGTGACAATAGGCGAGAATATAGTTTCCGTATCACCCAAGTCGAAAACAAAACAATCGCGATCGATGTGGGGGACAACGCGGGCGCGGATAAACAATATGTTAATAGGAGTAAATGAGGGTTTCACGGTTGATTTAGAGATAAACGGTGTGGGATACAGGGCTGCGGTAGAAGGCCGGGACTTAGTTTTAGCTCTTGGTTACAGTCATCCTGTTCGCTACGCGATACCGGAGGGTGTCAATATGAAGTGTGAACGCCCAACAGCAATATCTATTCATGGTAGTGACAAACAGCAGGTTGGACAATTGGCTTCAGAGATAAGGGCATATAGGCCTCCAGAACCTTTTAAAGGTAAAGGAATAAAATATGCACACGAAACAATACGCCGAAAAGAAGGCAAGAAGAAATAGGGGCGAATAGGATGCTTAAAACCAAAGAACTTTTCTCTAAGCGCGTACAACGCAATCGGTCTGCTCTTCGACGGAAGTCTCCTGAAAAGGTTCGACTTTCAGTATTTAGATCATCCAAAAATATTTATGCACAACTTATTGATGACTCTCAGGGGCTTACTGTTGCTTCCGCGTCGTCATTAGAAAAGGATCTACGTAATTCTTTGAAGACCGGTGCCGATAAATCTGCAGCCGAAGCAGTCGGGAAGTTGGTTGCAGAAAGAGCGTTGAAAAAAGGGCTAAACGAGGTCGTTTTTGATCGTGGTGGATATAGATATCATGGTCGTGTTAAGGCTCTCGCTGATAGTGCGCGCGAAGCTGGTCTTAAATTTTAAAGGGAGCCTCTAATGGCACGTGGTGAAAGACAAGAACGTAGTAATAGAGATCAAAAAGAAGATCCGGAACTAATAGAAAAACTGGTCGGTATAAATCGAGTGGCGAAAGTGGTAAAAGGAGGCAGAAGGTTTGGTTTTGCCGCTCTCGTAGTTGTTGGGGACGGACGTGGTAGGGTTGGTCATGGAGCGGGAAAGGCTCGGGAAGTTCCAGAGGCTATCAGAAAAGCTACTGACCAAGCGAAAAGAACGATGGTGAGGGTGCCACTAAGAGAAGGTAGAACTTTGCACCACGATATGAAAGGCGATTACGGAGCTGGCCATGTCGTACTTCGCTCTGCACCTGCCGGCACCGGCGTAATAGCGGGCGGCCCGATGCGCGCAATTTTCGAATCGTTGGGGGTTCAAGATGTTGTTGCAAAGTCTACAGGGTCATCAAACCCTCATAATATGATAAAAGCAACTTTCGACGCTTTAACCCGAATAGGTTCTCCACGTGCCGTTGCGGGAAAAAGGGGAAAAAAAGTGGCAGAAATTTTTGGACGGAATTCAAACGACGGTGAGCCGTCACGGACCTAGGGCGCTAAAGTTATTATCTCAGGTGGAGTAACAAATGAATAAAGTTAAAAAAGCAAACGGGGTTCTAACAATCACCCAGATAAAAAGTGCTATTGGGAGAAAGCCGGGTCAGAAAGAGACTTTGGTTGGACTCGGCCTGAATAAGCTTCACAAGACTAGAACGCTAGAGGACACACCGGCAATCCGTGGGATGATTGACAAAGTGAGCCATCTTTTGAAAATTGAGGATAATAATTAGCAACTACTAGAGTAGCGATGTTAGCCTCTTAGGAGACTGTAGGAAAATGAGATTAAACGAGCTTAGAGATAATGATGGCGCCCGAACCGAAAGAAAAAGAGTTGGGCGTGGTGCTGGATCAGGAACCGGAAAAACCAGTGGGAAAGGCCATAAAGGACAAAAATCAAGAGCTGGGGCCACAATCAATGGTTTTGAGGGGGGGCAAATGCCAATATACAGGCGGCTCCCAAAAAGAGGCTTTAAAAATCCATTCAGAAAGCGATATGCAGTTGTAAATTTGGGCGATGTTCAGAAAGCTCTCGAGGACGGGAGGCTTGAAAAGGATACGGAATTAAACGAACATATCCTACGTGAGGCAGGCTTAGCAGGCAAAAAAAATCTGAGGATCCGCTTGCTCGCCAAGGGCGACTTCAAATCAAAAATTACGATGAGGGTGGCGGGAGCATCCAAATCGGCGTTGGCTGCCGTAGAAAAAGCAGGTGGGGCAGTCATTCTAGAACAGACTACTGACAGTAACAGCTAGGATAAAAAGTATGGCGTCAAGCGCCGAACAATTCGCATCATCCTTTAATTTTGGCGCCTTATCGAAGGCGGCTGATCTTAAAAAACGTATTTGGTTCACTTTAGCGGCCTTAGTCGTGTATCGATTGGGAACATATATTCCTATTCCGGGGATTGATCCAGCAGTACTTAAAGAGATATTTGACCAAAATGCGGGTGGCATCTTGGGTATGTTTGATATGTTTGCAGGTGGCGCTTTGGGGCGCATGACTATCTTCGCACTTAATATAATGCCTTATATATCTGCGGCCATAATAATGCAGTTAATGACTGCCGTGTCGCCAAACCTAGATACCCTAAAAAAAGAAGGAGAGGCTGGCCGAAAAAAGATTAATCAATACACTAGGTATTTGACGGTTTTACTCGCGGCTGTCCAAGCATATGGTATTTCTGTCGGTCTGGAAAATATGGCTAGTGGCGGTGGGGCCGCCGTAGTGAACCCGGGTCTTTTTTTTCGGGCCACGACAGTTATTACCCTCGTCGGGGGAACGGTGTTTTTGATGTGGTTGGGTGAACAAATCACTGCGAGGGGAATTGGCAATGGAATTTCATTAATTATCTTTGCTGGTATTGTAGCCAATTTACCTCAGGCGCTAGCTGGAACGCTAGAGTTGGGGCGCACAGGAGCCCTCTCTGCGGCTTTCATCGTATTGCTTTTGTTAATGGCGATTGCTGTGATTGCGTTCATAGTATTTATTGAACGATCTCAAAGAAAAATTACAGTTCAGTACCCTAAGCGGCAGATGGGTAATAAGATGACAGGTGGTGAGTCGTCGCATCTTCCATTGAAATTAAATGTATCGGGTGTGATACCGCCTATTTTTGCAAGTTCAATCTTGCTTATGCCCGTCACATTTGCCCAATTCTCGGCTAGTGGAGGTGGGCCAGAGTGGCTGACAACAGTTAATGCACTTCTTGGGAGAGGGCAGCCTCTTTATCTAGCGGTTTATATAGGACTAATTGTTTTCTTTGCATTTTTCTACACGGCTATAGTTTTTAATCCCGTTGAAACAGCGGATAACCTAAAAAAGTATGGTGGATTTGTACCTGGAATAAGGCCAGGAAAAAATACTGCTGATTATTTAGACTATGTTTTAACACGTTTAACAGGGGTTGGAGCAGCATATTTAGCAGCAGTTTGTATTCTGCCTGAAATTCTTATTAGCCAATATCAGGTCCCCTTTTACTTTGGAGGTACTAGTCTTTTAATCGTTGTTACCGTGACCTTGGATACCGTGGGACAGGTGCAATCTCATCTTCTAGCGCATCAATATGATGGATTGATAAAAAAATCGAAGTTGCGAGGAAAAAGAGGATGAATATAATTCTTCTTGGTCCTCCTGGTGCAGGAAAGGGCACACAAGCAAAATATTTAATAAATGCTTTTGGCCTTAAGCAACTTTCTACGGGGGATATGCTAAGGGCTGCGATAGAAGAGAGCTCTGATCTCGGTAAGCAAGTTCAACTAATTGTTGATTCAGGTAATCTGGTCCCGGACAATATAATGATCGAATTGATTACCACGCGCATTACCCGAGCGGATTATAAAGGGGGATTCATATTAGATGGATTTCCACGTACCGTGCCACAAGCAGAATCATTAACCGAGGTTCTTTCGCAGAAAAAAATAAAGATAGACCATGTGATCGCTTTGGATGTAAAACTTAGTAGTTTACTTGATCGAATCAGAAATCGTGCGTTAGAAGCAGCACAGGAGCAAAGGCGACAGGATGACGATGAGGAAACGCTCAAGCACCGCTTGAATGTATATAAGGAACAAACAGAACCAATCCTACCATACTATGAAAAGTTGGGTTTACTAAAAACAATAGATGGAATGCTGGCTCCAGATGAGGTAAGCAAAAAAATTAATGACGTTTTGGCGGGGTGAAAAGGAACAAAAGGGGTAACCGTATTGACTTGAACGAATGCATTTGTATAATCCGGCGCCCTAGGTCAGCGTTGATTCAATATACGAAATTTAATGTTTCTTTAAATAACGATTGTGATGGTTTGATGGTAGAAAAAGAGAAAAGGGAGTGTAAAACTTGGCACGCATAGCTGGAATTAATATCCCAACTCAAAAACGTGTAGAAATTGCCTTGACTTATATATATGGGATAGGCAGGACAACAGCGACGGATCTTTGTAAGAAACTCGAAATTCCCGCAGAACGCCGGGTCAGTGATCTGATGGAAGAGGAACTTACACGCTTACGTGATATGATCGACGCTGACGTGGTTGTTGAGGGAGATTTGCGTCGTAAAACAGCAATGGATATCAAGCGGCTTATGGATTTAGGTTGTTACAAAGGATTACGCCACCGTAAAGGTCTTCCTGTTCATGGCCAACGGACCCATACTAATGCGCGTACCCGCAAAGGCCCTGCTAGACCAATAGCAGGTAAAAAGAAATAAAACAGCTCAATACTTCTTGGAGTAGTTAAGAGAATGGCAAAGCAACCAACTCAGGCTCGAGTTAGACGGCGAGAGCGGAAGAACATAATTTCAGGCGTGGCTCACGTAAATGCCACTTTCAATAATACGATGATAACGATTACTGATGCACAGGGTAATGCTATATCGTGGTCTTCGGCTGGGGCAATGGGGTTCAAGGGTTCCAGGAAATCCACGCCATATGCAGCACAGGTAGCTGCTGAAGACGCAGGAAAAAAAGCTGCGGAACACGGTATGAAGACTTTGGACATAGAGGTTAGTGGCCCGGGTTCTGGTCGGGAATCAGCACTAAGGGCGCTTCAGACTGTGGGCTTTCAGGTAAATTCTATTAAGGACGTTACACCGATCCCCCATAATGGATGTCGCCCACCCAAAAGGCGTCGAGTCTAGTCTCGTTTTAGTCTTCTTTGATACAGCAAAGTGAGCAGCGATTGTTGTGTTTAGAATTATTAAGAAATAACTAGGATAAAATCTTTCTAGTTTTACAATTGTGAGGTCGATGTGGTAGTTCAGAAAAATTGGCAAGCTCTAATAAAACCCAGTAATCTTGATGTTCAACCGGGCAGTGATCCTGGGAGAACGGCGATAGTTATAGCCGAGCCATTAGAGCGCGGGTATGGCCTCACTTTAGGAAATGGTCTCAGACGTATTTTGTTATCATCGTTACAAGGAGCGGCAGTAACCTCCGTACAAATCGATGGTATTTTGCATGAGTTTACTACCATTCCCGGCGTGAGAGAAGATGTTACTGACGTTGTTCTAAATATTAAGTCAATGGCACTTAGAATGGACGGAGATGGCCCAAAGAAGATGAGGCTCAAGGCAACCGGGCCTGGTGAAGTGACAGCAGGCATGATAGAAACCGGCGCCGATATCGAAATAATGAATACTGATTTGGTGATTTGTGCTCTGGATAAAGGCGCCACATTATCAATGGAGTTCACAGTTGAAACTGGAAAGGGCTACGTTGCGGCAAATTCTAACAGAAGTGAGGAGTCGCCGATAGGACTCATCCCTGTTGATGCTGTGTTCAGCCCGGTCCGTCAAGTCACTTACAAGGTGGAAAATACGAGGGTTGGACAGGTAACAGACTTTGATAAGCTCACGTTGGATTTGGAAACAGACGGATCGATGACACCTGAGGATGCAATTGCTTATGCCGCCAGAATTCTGCAAGACCAATTGCAACTATTTATAAATTTCGAAGAACCCAATCAATCAGTGGAGAAAGACGAAGCCAAAGAGTTACCTTTTAATCGTAATTTGCTTCGAAAAGTTGATGAGTTGGAGCTATCGGTAAGATCAGCCAACTGTCTGAAAAACGATAACATAGTTTATATTGGTGATTTGGTGCAGAAAAGTGAGCCAGAAATGCTCCGAACACCCAACTTTGGACGAAAAAGTTTGAATGAAATAAAAGAGGTCCTTGGAACAATGGGGCTGTCGTTGGGCATGGACGTCGTAGATTGGCCGCCAGAAAATATCGAAGAATTAGCGCGCCGAATTGAGGAGCCGTTTTAGGTCTTAGATCTAAGCAAAGGTATTATATATTAATAGGAGTAGTGTAATGCGTCATGGTAAGGCGAGACGCCGGTTAAATAGAACCTCTAGTCATAGGAAAGCTATGTTCCAAAACATGGCAAATGCGCTGATAAAGCATGAGCAAATTGTTACAACATTGCCAAAAGCAAAAGACTTACGTGGTGTGGTTGAAAAACTTATAACGTTAGGAAAGAAGGATACGTTGCACACCCGCAGACTGGTCTTCTCTAGATTACGTGATCAAGGAATGACAAAAAAGTTGTTTGATACATTGGGGGTCCGTTACAAAGAAAGACAAGGTGGTTACACAAGAGTTTTGAAAGCAGGGTTTAGATATGGGGATAGTGCTCCGATGGCCGTCATCGAGCTTGTGGATAGGGACGAGGATGCGCGTGGCTTAGATTCAGGACCAATATTGATGACCGAGGAAGATGATGCTGCAGCGATGCCAGCAGCTATTTAAAAAGGATATGATCTCCCTGATAGAGAACCGTTTTGAATTAGAGATGAACGTGCATGGGTCCATCTCCTTGCAAACATGGCGAAATAGACGACGTTTGATTATGGGATGCCGTTAGTTTTGGGAAATGAGAAAACCACCATACTTTCACGAAAGATTTAGTTCGAACGGGAAGGATGTAAATTCCCGTTCTTTTTGTTGTTTGATATCCAAAATTCACGAAAATGTCATCAGAATAGCTTTCTTTGCTTTTTTCATGCTTATGTTTGACAGTCCAAGCCTAGCATCCAACATCCCTACTTCTAAAAAACAGATCCAACTTAGTTTTGCGCCATTGGTTAAGCAAACTGGTCCTGCAGTTGTAAATATTTTTGCCAAAACAGAAACACAAAATCAAAATATTTCACCTCTTTTCGTAGACCCATTTTTTCGGCAATTTTTTGGAGACATTTTTTCGGATAGACCACGTCGTCGAAGTCAGCAATCTCTTGGTTCTGGTGTCATAGTTGATGACGACGGCCACATTGTCACTAATAATCATGTTATAAAAAATGCCAGTGAAATCAGAATTGTATTATCAGACCGCAGACAGTTTAATGCAAAAATTCTACTTACTAATGAGCAAACAGATTTAGCAATTTTAAAAATCAATGCAGGCAAAGAAAAGCTCCCATATATCAAGATGCGTGACTCGGATACGATAAATGTTGGTGACTTAGTCCTTGCAATTGGAAATCCTTTTGGTGTTGGTCAGACGGTGACAAGTGGGATCATTTCGGCCTTAGCTCGGACGGCTATTGGTATAACAGATTATAGTTTTTTCATTCAAACGGACGCATCCATCAACCCCGGGAATTCCGGGGGTGCATTAATAGCTATGGATGGAACTTTGATTGGTATCAANACAGCTATCTTNAGCAATAAAGGGGGCAGTGGAGGTTCNGTTGGTATCGGTTTTGCCGTGCCGTCCAATATGGTGCAAACNGTCGTGAACTCCGCAAAGAAAGGNCNACTAATATTTCCTTGGCTAGGTGCCACCAGCCAAACTATAAGTTCCGANCTNGCCGTCGAATTTGGANTGGAAAAACCTACCGGTGTNGTGATAAATGANNTCTTTCCAGATAGTCCGGCGGATGTCGCGGGATTATTGATAGGGGATGTTTTACTCAGTGTCGGTGGAAAAATAATAACAGATACCGATGCGTTACGATATAGAATTGCAACGCTACCGTTAGGAGAAGTAGCTGTTGCAAAAATCCGTAGGAAAGGAAAAGTACTTGAAGTAGGAATAGTATTAGAGGGACCACCTGATTTTCCTAAACCTAATGTACTAGACATAACAGGAAATAACCCATTCAATGGCGCTAGAGTTGCTAATTTGTCGCCAGCCTTCGCTTTGATGGAGAATCTCAATGATATGGGGCGCGGTGTGGTAGTTTTAGGTCGGCAGCGTGGCAGTTTCGCTGAGAGCTTAGGTCTGCGTAGAGAGGATATTTTAGTTAAAGTAAATGGCAGGTCGATAAAGACAGTCGATGATCTTAGAAAAGTATTGCGTAAGCAAAGAAGTAAATGGAAGATTTCGATCAAGCGAGGGGATAAAATACTGCGTACAGAAATACCAGGTTAATGATATGAATTCTTTATTTGAGACAAATATCTCGCAACCATTGGCGGAACGACTCCGGCCAAAAAGTATAGGTCAAATCGTTGGACAAGAGCACTTATTGAGCACAGATGCTCCTATCGGACGTATGATAACTCAGAAAAGAGTTTCGTCGATGATTTTATGGGGACCGCCTGGGTGTGGTAAAACTACTTTAGCACGACTAATTTGTGATCATGTAGATGCGGTATTTGAGCAATTGTCGGCAGTATTCTCTGGCGTAACCGAGCTTCGCAAAGCTTTTGATAGAGCGGATAAGAGAAGAGAAATTGGGCAGAAAACACTTTTATTTATCGATGAAATTCATCGCTTCAATAAAGCACAACAAGATAGCTTTCTTCCATATGTAGAAAATGGCACTATAATCTTAGTCGGGGCGACAACCGAAAATCCTTCCTTTGAGCTCAACTCAGCAATTCTATCTCGGTGTCAAGTTTTCGTTTTGCATAGAATAAGCGAGGAAGCTCTGGAAACACTGATTCAGAATGCGGAGAAAAATGAAGGAAGAGTCCTTCCTGTAACCGAACAAGCTCGTGAAAGTCTCAAATTAATGGCCGATGGTGATGGTAGGTTTTTGCTCAACATGATCGAGGAACTCTTTTTTCTGCCATCCGGCACTCAACTCGACACCGATGATTTGACTACTGCTATTAATAAGCGCTCCCCTATTTACGATAAAAGTAAGGATCAGCATTTCAATTTAATAAGTGCGTTGCATAAATCCCTGAGGGGATCGGACCCAGATGCGGCACTTTATTGGCTGGCCCGCATTTTAAATGGGGGAGAAGATAAGTCGTATATTTTAAGACGACTAGTGCGATTTGCATCAGAGGATATTGGGTTAGCCGATCCCAATGCAATAGCCCACTCGCTGGCGTGTTGGGACTCTTACACAAGATTAGGATCACCTGAGGGGGACTTAACAATTGCTCAGTGCGTCATTTATTTAGCAACCGCACCGAAGTCCAACTCTGTCTACAAAGCTTTAAAACTTGCGAAAATTAGTGCAGAGAAAACTGGTTCTTTATCTCCTCCAAATCATATATTAAATGCACCGACTAAACTGATGGAAAGCTTGGGATATGGTGCCGAGTACCAATACGATCATGATAATGAAAATGGTTTGTCGGGGCAGAAATACTTCCCGGATAATTTAACCCCTCAGAAATTTTATAATCCTGTTGAACGTGGTTTCGAGCGGGAGCTAATTAAAAGAATTTCTTATTGGGATAAATTACGTCAGAATAAAAAAAGTAGGTTATGACTTATTTCGATAAATTCATAGGGATAGATTGGTCGGGTGCCAAGGGAGCAAAGCAAGGTGGATTGCAAATAGCTGTTGCAGAACCTAATAATGATGTACCAAAACTCGTATTGCCAAACGATGGTAATTTATGGGGACGGGATGATGTTTTTTTATGGCTATCAGAAATTGTAAAAAGGGAACGAGCCTTGATAGGGTTCGACTTCGCTTTTGGCTACCCGCATCATGATCTAGGATGTTATTTCCCGGGAATCAACAAAAACCCCGCTCACATATTCGGTTTGTGGGAACTAATTGATACGAGCTGTCTAGGATCTTCAAATTTTTATGGGGGATCTTTCTATAAAAGAAAGGAACTTCCGTTTCATAAATACTTTCTCTCCCCGTATGGGAAGGGCGAGCTATATTTTCCAAGAAAAAGAGTAACGGAACTCTTTTGTAAAAAAGTAACAGCACCTCATCCAACTATGAAATGCATTGGTCCCGCAAATGTTGGTACGGGTTCTCTGGCAGGAATGCGTTTTCTTCATAAGCTTAAAAAAAATCTTGATAAAGAAATAGAAATTTGGCCATTTGAGAGAAAAAGGGACCACTCGGTTGCTGTTGAGATATTTCCGCGGCTTTACTTTAAACAATCCGGGACCAATCCGAAAAATTGGCAAGATCAAGAGATGATAAATAATGCATTGAGATATTTTGATTCTAAGCCGATACCGCAAGATTGGGTTCCAAAGCGGGAGGATGAGCCAGATGCCTTATTATCGGCAGCGGCACTCAGAAGTTTAGCATCAAACCCAGCTATTTGGTCGGCTCCTGATGATTACTCTTCAGAGGTAAAACATGAAGGTTGGATATTTGGTGTCGCATAGAAGGTTAATCGTATGAAGGTTCTCTTAGCCGTTGCTATCGGTGGAGCGATTGGTGCAGTCGCGCGTTTTCAACTATCTCAATCATTTATTAAAAGTTTTAGCGGGGATTTTATTTACAATATAATGGTAGCAAATATTATAGGCTGTTTTTTGATGGGAGTTTGCTACGAGTTTATGAATTTAAAAATGAATGTTGGTTTAGAGTGGCGGGCCTTCTTTATGGTTGGTATTTTAGCTTCTTTTACAACTTTTTCTAGTTTTGCTTTAGATGTCTTCATCTTGGTGGAGCGTGGAAATCTCTTGAATGCAGGCATTTATATTTTATCGTCGGTTATATTTTCCATATTTGGCCTATTTGTGGGTATTTATATCATGAGAAGTATAATCACATGAGTGGAGTACGTTTGATACAGGTTTCTTCAGATGATATGGGGCTTAGGTTAGATCGCTGGTTTGGAAGATATTTTCCAAAAGTTGGTTATGGATCTCTTCAAAAGCTTTTAAGGACCGGGCAGGTTAGGATAGATGGTAGGAGAGCAAAACCAAATTATCGATTAAGTAATGGGGAGACTATTAGAATACCCCCTCTTGATAAGGTGTCTTCTATCGGAAAGCCCGAATGGAAAGAAAAACGAAATAATCAGACCGACAGTGCTTTTGAGCAATTACTGAAGAATTCAATTCTTCACATGGATGACGAAGTTCTTGCTATTTATAAACCACCAGGAATTCCTGTTCAAGGAGGCACGGGATCTAAAAAACATATAGACGGTGCTCTTGATGCTCTGAGATTCGGGTTAGATCAGAGGCCTCGGCTGGTTCATCGATTGGACAAAGATACATCTGGCGTGCTTTTGTTAGGACGAAGTAGACAGTCGGCTGGCTGGCTTACCCGTGCTTTTAGAGAGCAAACCGCTAATAAAACTTATTGGGGGATAGTAGTTGGTGATCTTCGGCCTTCAATGGGGAGAATTGATCTTTCGATATCAAAACTACCGGGAAAGTACGGCGAAAAAATGATAGTAGATAGAAAAGAGGGTCAACGCGCCGTGTCCGATTATGCTATAATTGAGAGGCTCGGTAAACGTGCTTCATGGATTGCTTTGCGTCCTCGAACTGGAAGGACCCATCAGCTTAGAGTGCACATGACGGCGCTAGGAACGCCGATTCTTGGTGATGGAAAATATGGTGGTGAAGGAGCTTTCTTAGAATCGGATGGGTTGTCCCGGAAATTGCATCTACATGCCCGTGATATTTGTCTCCCACGTCCAAATGGGGATCAACTTTTTGTTGAAGCGGTTTTACCCGAACATATGTTGAAATCATGGAAGCTTTTAGGATTTGATATAAAAAATTACGATGACCCTTTTCTCGATGCATTTTATAAAAATGATTAGAGCTAGCATCAGTTGTTTTTTATTTCTATGAGTTAGAGTTGACAAAAAAGGAAGAAAATTGAAGAGGTTTTATGAAACAGTAACAGTCGAGAAGGCTGAAGACTATTTCACTGTTGCCCTGGATGGAAGGTCTATGCGCACTCCTGGTATGAATGTCCTTTCGCTGGCGACTGAGAAACTTGCAGATAGTATTGCCTTGGAGTGGAGGCAACAGGACGCCACTATTAAGCCAGATAAAATGCCACTTATGTCATTAGCGGCGACCGCGATTGATAGAGTTGCGCCGCAAAAAATAGAGGTTGTTAAGTCTGTTGTTGCTTATGGAGAAACAGATTTACTCTGCTATCGTGCCTTTGAGCCAGAGGAACTAGTAGTGCGCCAGAATAACAAATGGCAACCTCTATTGGACTGGGCAAAGAAAGCGATTGGCGCAGAATTACGCGTCACTGGCGGTATTATGCCGCTAGAACAACCGTTGAAATCGATAAATGCAATTCGCGATAAAATAACTCATTATGATGCCTTTAACCTTACTGGATTGCATGAGTTGACTGCAATTTCGGGATCCGTAATTATTGGTCTAGCTGTGATGGAGGATCATATTGATGTTAACGAAGGTGTTCAAGCCGCACAACTTGATAGTCTCTATCAGCTTGAACGTTGGGGGGACGATCCCGAGTTAACGTTAATGTTGCAGAACTCTCGACGAGAAATGTTGGACGCTTTTAATTTTATTGCTTTACTGAAAGTGTAGAGTGAAAATAATTAAAGAAGTGTATATGATTTAGTCCCATAAACCCTTTTGATAAATTTTGAAACACGGTGGTTTGAAATGCAAGATATTATAGCGAGTTTAGAAGCAAAAAGGGAGGAAGCTCGTGAGGGTGGTGGTAAACGTCGTATCGATGCTCAGCACAAAAAAGGAAAGCTGACAGCTCGCGAACGAATAGATGTTCTCTTTGATGAGGGTTCATTTGAAGAATGGGATATGTTTGTCGAACACCGGTGTAATGATTTTGGAATGGCCGCAGAAAAGATACCTGGGGATGGAGTTGTCACAGGTTTTGGTACTATAAATGGGCGGCTAAGTTTTGTTTTCAGCCAGGATTTCACAGTTTTTGGTGGGGCTTTATCAGAGGCCCATGCAGAAAAAATTTGCAAAGTCATGGATCAGGCAATGAAGGTCGGGGCGCCAGTGATAGGGTTAAATGACTCAGGGGGAGCTAGAATACAAGAAGGTGTAGCGTCACTTGGAGGATACGCCGAGGTTTTTCAGCGAAACGTTCTCGCATCGGGAGTAGTGCCTCAAATTTCTATGGTTATGGGTCCGTGCGCTGGTGGCGCTGTTTATTCCCCGGCAATGACAGATTTTATTTTCATGGTACAGGATAGTTCTTACATGTTTGTAACGGGTCCGGATGTAGTAAAGACGGTAACTCATGAGACCGTTACGCATGAAGAACTGGGAGGGGCCACAACGCATTCCAGCAAATCTGGTGTTGCAGACTTATCCTTTGAGAATGATGTTGAGGCATTATTTCAACTTCGGCGTTTTATGGATTTTTTACCAAGT
>PAQA01000031.1 GCA_002709155.1 Rhodospirillaceae bacterium | reverse complement strand
GAAGATATGAAAAATTTGAATAAGATCCACCTAGCTCAATTTTTGGTTCATGGTCCGACCTATCATAGCCTCGGCATGTGGAGACATCCAAAAACGATCTCCAGTGGCTTTAAATGGGATAAACCCGATTTGTATCAACATATAGCAAGGGTCTGCGAGCGGGGATTATTTGATACCGTATTTTTTGCGGATCTGAATTATATTGCCGATACATATAAAGGAGCCATGTCTCCATCACTGATGCACGCTACTCAAGCTCCTGAACATGACCCTATTCCATTGTTATCTTTTATGGCAGCGGCTACAAAAAAAATAGGTGTCGCGTCCACTTTTTCAGTCAGCCATAGCCATCCATTTTATGCTGCTCGTCTATGGGCAACACTCGATCATCTGACAAATGGGCGTGCTGGCTGGAATGTGGTGACTTCAATAAATAGCAACCAGGCGGCAAATTATGGGGAAGAACGTCAGTCAACTGATAATAGATATGACAGGGCCCATGAATTCATGGAAGTTTGCCAAAAATTATGGAATTCATGGGATGTTGATGCGGTAAAGATGGACCATGAGAACGGTATTTTCGCAGATCCAGAGAAAGTTAATAGAATAGAACACAAAGGTAAATTTTTCAAATCTAGGGGCCCTTTGAATGTAACAAGGTCCCCTCAAAATGGCCCAGCGATATTCCAAGCGGGAACTTCGCCCAAAGGTCAGGATTTTGCGGTCAAATATGCGGACGCTATTTTTGCTATTCAACCAAGAGCCGAAGATGCGGCCAAATATTTTGATTCTATAAAGAGTCAAATGACCGATATCGGTAGGGATCCAGATGCATGTAAAATATTATTCGGTATACAGCCAATCATAGGATCTTCAGAAGCAGAGGCGCGTGAAAAACAGGAGGAACATAATGCGCTTGTCCCACTAGAGGGAGGAATGGCGATTTTGTCAGCTCACCTTGATTTTGATTTATCAAAAATACCTGCTGAGGCGTTAATGTCTGAACGGAATGAACCTGAACTATATAGAATGCGTACCCGTTTCCATAAAATTGATGGAGCCCCCATGACAGTCGCCGAGACTGCAGCTCGACATGGGCAGAGTGTTAGTCTGCCTCAGTTTGTTGGAACTCCGCAGGGAATAGCGGATCAAATGGAAGCTTTTATAAATGTTGCTGGAGGCGACGGCTTTATGTTGACGGCCATACATTCCCCCGGCGCGATTGAAGAATTTGTTGATCTAGTGGTCCCCGAGTTGCAAAAAAGGGGCATTTATAGGAAAGAATACAAAGGAAACACCCAACGCGAAATTCTTAATCAGAAAGATTAAAATTCAGCTTGATGATCCGCCCTCTTAAAGGTCATTGAGGTGCCGTGTATACTAGTTACCTAAAAACCTTCTAATTACGTTGTCAATCATTGTCGAGATATTGTTGTCGCAGTTATTGTGGGGGAGACTCCCACAAAAGGTTATAGAGCCAACAGAAAAAACGCCGCCACCCTTTGGGGTATCAAAATATACAATATCTGCCCTGATTAACTCCTCGACTGGCTTGTGAGGCCAAGTGTCATGGTGGGTAAGTATATCCTCGGGAACCAGTACAAAGCTAGTATCATGGCCCTCTGAAGAAGCTATGATAGTTGCATTTAGTGGTGTCCCTAAATCAATATCGGCTCGGTCTAGTTCAAATCCTGCTGCCCCACCGCCGGATAAACCAAAATCTCCAATAATTTCATCTATTATTCCGTCAAAAATCCAGGAAATTTCGGAGCTATATGATGCATTCGTTCGCCGGTAAGGCGCACCGAAATGATCTCCTTGAGAGGTGAACCCAACACCACTCAAAACCTGTGGGGCACGACCATTTCGGCGCCAAAGTCCACCATAGGTTCCATCGAAGGCATTATAATACTCTCCTGGTTCTGAAGCCCACGCGCGTATTCCTCCCTCTCCTCTTCTTATTTCAACGGCATCCTCCCAATGATCAGTTACGGCTACTTTCCAATAAAAACCGTTCCCACCAAGATATAAGAGATGTCCGCCATTGTTTGTGTATTCCTGAAGAGCGTGAAGCGAATTACTTGTATGATATTCAGGATGAGAGCATGTCATCAGCACATCATAACAGTTAATAACATCTGCTCCGTGCCTATGTATTTCGTCATCAGTTATGACATCAAAATCATATCCTTTTTCTTTTAGCCAGTACCAAAGGTGACTGTCGGCCGGAAAATGTCTGCAACCTGAACCGGGCACGCCCGGGTAGGATATGACATTTGAACGCATTGTTATTATCGGTCTTCGTCGAGAAGAGTAACCAATGCCACTCCCATCAGAATGGTAATTATAAGTAGATAGTCCATATTCTGTGTGGTCATCTGCGCTGTATTTTTGAGCTCCCCAATCATTCATCCGCTGGCGCATTTCGCTGTTGGTATTCCCACGGGCAATATTTGCGTAAACGGTATAGGTAAAAGTAGGTATCAGAACACAAATTCTAGCCTGGGGTTTTTCTAACGGTGCGGTGACAAAAAAAGGAACCATTTCTGTTACGTTTTCTGTAATTTCTAGCTTAGCAGCATAAACCCCACTCTTTAAATTTTCTGGTACATGAAAACTAAAATCAGTTTCCCACTCGCAATCATAGAGGTCGTCATCATGAAAATGTATCGCGCCATAGTGCTCTGGTTTTTTGGTCCAATCAAAGCAACTTCCATCCCACGTGAAACCTTTAACTGCTCTGGTAGGCAAATTGATAATTTTACCGTTAAAATTATTTCCACTTATGTCTACTGCTTCTTGTGAAGAAATGTTTTTAGAAAAATCCCAAGTAGCCGTGATCCTCGTATCGTTTGCGCCTTTTGCTATATCAAGAGTATCTATGTCATTGATGGCAGTATTGATGAAAAATGGCCTTTCTATTTTTCCATTGAAAAAGTTGCTTATCTTTTTATTTCCTGCAGCTCCGATTATCAGTGGTTGCTGGGGAACAAGAATTGGTTTTATCGAACACGGTGTTTCTTTTTGAAGTGGGCTATCTAGATCAAAACTATCGATGACAGGTGTTTGATAGATCTCTAATTTTGAGGATCCAAGATCAAAGGTGGCCCATATATGATACCACCGTCTCTCTGATAATGGTCTGTCTATTGATAATCTAATTAGATTATTTTGCCCATCAGCAACTACTATCGACACACCTTTGGGCCCAACAAAAAGCGCCATACCTGCATCTTGTGCCGAATTAAATTGGCTAATTATGCATTGATCATTGATAGTAATGTTAGTCGGCCAAATGGTGGCTCCTAGTGTAAAACCCCCAGAGGGATTGAGGGAATTGTTTGAGGGTACTCTGACATATGACCCTAGATTGGTTGTCTGCCGACGCGATGGATATACTCCTGAAAAATCTGATTCTATATCCTCTTCTATTAATCCAGGGCCCTCAGGATTTGGGTCCCCAGAAATAACTCGTATTAATTTAGCTCTGTAAGGATCAATTGAGGTACTTGATATTTTAAAATTTATTTTTTCTCCTGGCGCTAGAGAAAAGCGATCTGCATATCCGGTGATAGGTATTTCATCCATTTTTTATCCAATTATTATAATAAGTGAGCAATAAAAATAAAGATTTTCATATCCTAATTTCCTTATTAGAAAGGTTTATCTCCTGCAATTGTTACCCTATAACCCCGCCGAACCTCTGGATAATAATCCCACATAGCGTGATGCAGAGCGCATCTATTATCCCAAAATGCGATGGAGTCTTTTTCCCATTTAAATCGGCATTGGAAAGTGGGTTTTGCGATGTGTTGAAATAGAAACTCTAAAATGGCTTTGCTTTCGTCTTTAGGGATGCCGTTAATGCTTTGCGTGAAAATTTTATTCACGTAGATAGACTTTTTATTTGTTTCTGGATGCGTCCTTATAACTGGGTGTGAATTCGACGGGAAAACTTTTTCTGGTTTATAGATACCTGCTCGTTTTGCACGGTCAATATAATTAGGGCCGCCATCATGAATAGCAGTTAACGGCTCAAGAAATTTTTTCATCGAACTGGACAAGGTATCGTAAGCCGCAGACATGCTCGCAAATAAAGTATCGCCTCCGCTGCTAGGAACTTCAAAAATTCTCAAAATACTTCCCATTGGAGGCTTTTCATCACACGACACATCCGAGTGCCAGTCATCACCATTCACTCGTGAGGTATCTGGACCCGCATTAATGTAAAGGATTTCGGGATGACCTTCTATCCCATTTCTATCCCTTGCGGGATGAATATGAAGATCTCCAAAGTATTTTCCAAAAGTCTTTTGTTGATCTATGCTCAGATCTTGGTCTCGAAAAAAAAGCACAGAGTGTTTCAAAAATGCATCACGTATTTTCGATATTTCTTCGCTATTTAGTGTGTTTCTTAGATCTATGTTTTTTATTTCAGCCCCGATAAGAGGGGTCACCGGATGTATGTCTAGATTTACCATTCAATTAAGATCCCTTTTTTCGCTTGAGAGAGATCTTAAAAATATTTGTTAACTTTGTCAGGCCTTTATTAGGAGACTAACATCTACGGGATATATTTATATTAGAAAGAATTACTATCCTGGGATAGTGCTGGATTATAGGTCTAGTATTATGAGAATAAGTTAGGTTTCTTGAATAGGTAAGTTGGAGCGTTTTATGAGTAAACTTTTTGATCTAAAAGGTAAAACTATTTTAGTTACAGGGGCGTCCAGAGGTATAGGGTTTTCTATGGCTGAAGCTTTAGCGCAACATGGTGCAAAAGTTATTCTTAATTCCCGCGATGAAGCTGCCCTAAAGAAAAAAGTGGAGAAATTAAAAGAGGCTGGCTGGGAAGCTGACTATGTTGTTTTTGATGTTACGAACATCGAAGATGGCTTAACTGCCATGTCAGGCATTGTTCGAAAGAATGGCAGCCTCTTTGGTTTGATCAATAATGCGGGCGTGCAGCATAGAAGCCCCATTTTAGACTTTACTACAGCTGATTTTGAGCATGTCTTATCAACAAATTTAACTTCCTGTTTTAGTCTGAGCCGTGAAGCCATCCGATTTATGTCAAATAGTGGGGGCGGGCGGATTATAAATACTGTGTCAATGTTAGGGCCGCAAGCACGTCCCACCGTCCCAGCGTATATAGCTGCTAAAGAGGGATTACGTGCATTAACGAGAGCTTTGGCGGTTGAAGTTGGTAAAAAGGGAATTTTGGTTAATGCAATCGCGCCTGGTTATATTGCGACTGAGTTGAACCTAGCGTTACTTGAAAATAAGGAGTTTTCAGATTGGGTCATATCTAAAACACCACTAGGCCGTTGGGGTAATCCTAGTGAGCTTGGAGGTGGGGCAGTTTACTTGATGTCCGATGCAGGCGGGTTTGTTAATGGACAGGTACTTGCAATCGACGGAGGGATGAGTATCCAAGTTTGACGAGGCTATGAAATATATGGGGGATTGTTGAATGACAAAGAATTTATTTGGTTTTATAGGATTGGGTAATATGGGATACCCAATGGCCCAAAATATCGTTTCCAAGAATATACCTCTAATTGTCTATGACTTGGCCGGTACAAAAGAGAGATCGCCTGAAAAGGCTGTCGTGGCTGTATCTAATCAGGACTTGGCGCAAAAAGCTAAGGTGATAGCGTTATCATTGCCGAATGTAGAATCGAACGAAAGCGTGGTCCGCGAGATAGCAGATGCAGCTAAAAGTGGCACAGTAATCGTGGATACATGTACAATTGGTCCACAGGCTGCTGCTAAAAATAAAGAAATTTTAAACTCAGCTGGTATATTATATTTGGACAGTCCCGTATCAGGTTTAAAGTTTCGGGCAGAAGAGGGGGCCTTAGTTAGTATGGTTGCTGGGGATGCAGAAGCATTGATGTTGGCAAGGCCATTAATAGAGAGCTATTCTAGGGTTATTTATCATGTTGGGTCTGAAGCAGGACAAGGACAACGCATGAAGGTGTTAAATAACGCGATATGCATATCGTCGTATGTAACAACTTCCGAGGCGCTGGCTTATGGTGAGGCAGGGGGGCTAGCGATATCCTCTATGTTGGAAGTTATAAACGAAAGCTCTGGACAGAATTTTGCAACTCAGCATTTGTTCCCGAAATATGTAGCTACTAAAAATTTTGATCAATCTGGAGCCGAGGCTCATATAGTAGAGAAGGACTTAAGTTTGTTTATACATAGTTCGATTTCAGACCAAACACCAAATCGATTACTAGCGGCGGCTCACGAAATTATAGCCGAGTTTTCCTCTGATAACCCAACGCAAGATCAAATGATGATTTATCCATATATACGAGGAAAAAAGTAACGAATTTTTCAGTAATCTTGAATAAGGCGCGATAACCGTTTTTGATCAGAAGATAAGTTGATCATCTCCCGATCCACCGCCTATTATAATTTCGCCTTTATCCTGTAACTCTTTAGCAGATTGTACTAGGGCGGTCTGGGCGTCTTCAACATCTTTCAAGCGAACCGCCCCGGCAGCTTCCATGTCTTCACGGAGTAATTTAGCAGCTCTCTCCGACATATTGGAAAAAAACAAATCTTTGAGCTCGTCGGATGCACCCTTAAGCGCCATCGTCATTTTATCCTTGTCCGCCACTCGCATAAGCGTCTGAATTCCAGCAGGGTCAACATTTTTCAAATCTTCGAATGTGAACATTAGAGCGCGGATTCGCTCTGAGGCATCTTTGTTACGCTCTTCTAATGCTGTCAAAAACCGGTCTTCAGTAGCTCTGTCCAAGTTACTAAAAATATCCGCCATCGTCTCATGACTGTCTCGTCTATTTGTCCGCGCCAGGTTGGACATAAATTCGGTCCTGAGAACACGTTCGACATCCTTTTCAATATCTTTATTCACTGCTTCTATTCGAAGCATCCGCATAACTACTTCCATAGCAAAATTTTCTGGAAGTATGGCCAATACTTTTGCAGCGTGACTCTGTGCGATTTTTCCCAGAATTACTGCCACCGTTTGTGGATATTCATTTTTGAGATAATTCGTTAAAACCTGCTCGTTCACATTTGCCAGTTTGTCCCACATCGTGCGACCTGCAGGGCCTCGGATTTCCTCCATAACATCGTTAACACGATCTTCACCTAGTATTTTCGCCAAAAGCCTCTGTGTGCTGTCCATAGACCCAACTAAAGACCCTGTCGACGAGACACTTTCGGCAAACTCAACGAACAGTCGTTCAACGATATTGGAACTGACTGTCCCTAGACCCGCCATTACTTGAGATATTTCTTTTATTTCCTCATCATCAAGAAGGGCGAATAATTTACCGGCTTGATCTTCGCCCAGGGACATTAATAGGATTGCCGATTTTTCTGGCCCAGAAATATTTCTATAATCCTCTCGGATTCTCAATCCCATTGTTTTATTTCCTCATCCTTTTTTTGGGTACCCTTTATGCGCCCACTCTGCTACATCCAACGTGTAGAATATAACATAGTTTTTCTCATATATTTAGGATTTATTTCAAATGAATTAATCTTACCTTGGCTTATCACCTTTTAGTGTTACTCGGTGCATCTCACGTCGGAAACCATGATAGTCATTTAACGGATTGTGTTGCGTGCATCGATTGTCCCAGAAGGTAAGAGTGCCCTCGCTCCATTTCACGCGGCAAGTTAATTCAGGTTTGATTTGGTGTTGGAATAGATAGTTAAGTAGAGGCTCACTTTCTTCAACTGACATTCCTTTGAAATGGCTTGTATGGGCGGTATTTACATATAATGACTTTCTACCGGTTTTAGGATGTGTCCTTACGACGGGATGTTCCGCCAGAAAGGATGCCTCATCTTTGTCTGTGGGCGCAGAATTTCTCATCGGGGCGCGCGTATTTTGAACCCTACCTTTCCCAGATACATTTACAGCGACCAATTTATCTAACACATTTCTTAACCCGACCGAGAGTGTCTCATATGCAAGATACATATTAGCAAATTCCGTATCTCCTCCATATGGGGGCAACTCTCGTGCATATAGCATCGTTCCTAAGGGGGGTGTTTGTTCATAGGATGTATCCGAGTGCCAAAGGCCACCGAAATTTATTTTATCAGTTTTTTCTTTTATCACCGGGGTAACTTGAGGATATTCTGGAAGACCCTTCACAAAAGGGTAAATCATTGGTTCACCGAAAAGTTTAGCGAATCTTAGCTGTGACGACGGCTCTAATTTTTGATCGCGGATACAGACAACCAAATATTTTAAGAATGCGTCTTCAAGCTCCTTAAAGACATCTTTTTCGAGTGGTTGGGATACATCTACGTTGTAAATATCTGCGCCAATCGATCCAGAGATAGGTTGTACTATAATATGTTTGTATTTTTCCATTAATCTTTCACAAAAGGGTAATATACTATTGCGGGCCTCAGCAAACTTACGTTATCCATAGTATATACGATGATGAATATTTTTAAAATATTTCCATAAGCAGAAACGCGCCAATAGAAATTTTAGAGTGCAAAGGAAAATTAGCTTTTGGCGAACATATCGATATCCAGTATGAGCGGCTCAAAAACAAGTACTGGGATCCTTTTTGCTGTTTTATGCTCAATGGGGTTAGGACTTGCCGTTGCTCTGGGGCCCATGACGTTTGAGGGAGGCACTACGCCATTGGCTGTTGCTCTTTTTCGGGCCTTGTTTTCTGTGTTTTTTATGGCGGGGCTATGCATCCTAATGGGAATATCGCTCCGCTTACCATGGTCTATGTGTCTAAATATGCTCATATTAGGGGCTCTATTCTCACATATGGCATTTGGGAACATTGGCTCTACTAAATATATCCCAATAAGCTTGGCTGCGTTGCTTTTTTTTATATATCCGCCGCTTGTAACCTTAATCAACGCCATCATAAACAAAAAACCTCCGGGCTTTATTAAATTGATAGCCATAGGGATAACGTTTGCCGGCCTCGGCGTCATGTTAGGTGTCGGCTTTGAGCAATTTGATTACAGGGGGATCATTATTGGCTTAACAGCAGGAATAGCCTGCGCTGTCAACATTGTATGGGTGAACCTAAGAGTGAAAGACGTTCATCCGTTTGTGATTGTTTTCTATCAATCTATTATAGCCGCTATTATAATTTTAGTTTTGGCCATAGAGTTGCAAGAACTCAGGTTTCCTGAAACTAGCACTGGCTGGTGGGGTTTCACTCTAATTATTTTGCTACAATCCTGTTCAATTCCTCTTTTTTATTTTGCCATTCAAAGGATAGGTCCCGAAACAACAGGATTATTCAATAACCTCCAGCCGGTAGCGAGTATTGTTGCTGCAGTCGTAATTTTTAATGAAAGTTTAACCGGGGAAAGATTAGTTGGCGCTTTTATGGTGCTTTTGGGGATTATAATCGTCCAAGTACTAGATTATAAACGGATAAGACATTAATCAAACGGGTTCCTGTGTTTTGGGTCCTCTATTTCTACTATCCAAATGTCCTGATCATATTGTATTTGGCGTTCCAGATATGCATCTGCCTGAGTTTCACTTAAGATGTCCTTGGTCGGTGTCTCTACCCATTTTACAGTCTCGTCAATTTGCCTTTGTTGTGTATAAATCAGGCAATCATAAACGATATTGCTTACCTTGATAAATATATTGCCAGCATCAGGATCACCTGACCGTGCTACAGTTACAGGCAATCCTCGGTCGCTGCAAATGCGGATAATTGCATCGATAATGATTTTAGACTTTAAACGTGCTTGGTCCATATGTTTTGTTGCATTTCTACTGTGTCTGTTTTTATTAACTTAAATAATAGATTTGACGAAGACTAACTTTATATCGAGGTTGAAAATCACACAAACAAACGTTAGAAACTCTACCGGACCAAGAGTACTGCAAAAAAACCGGGTGTCGTTAATTTTGTGTTGTAAAATGTCAATAAATATAAGTTACATTAGTAACTTAGCGATTAGCTTGCCCAAAAGGATCCACTTATGCCGAATATCACTTTACCAGATGGAAGTGTACGAAGCTTTGATAATTCAATAACAGGGTTTCAACTTGCCAGCGATATTGGCCCGGGATTGGCGAAAGCTGCATTAATAATGCTTGTCGACGGTGTCGAGTTAGATCTTGATCATGAGATTAGAGACGACTCAAAAGTTGCGTTCATCACGAGAAGTGACGAGTCTGCGCTTCCTTTGATAAGGCACGATTGTGCTCACGTTATGGCTGCAGCTGTTCAGGAGTTATTTCCCGAGACACAAGTAACGATAGGGCCTTCGATTGAAAACGGCTTTTATTATGATTTTTATCGGCAAACGCCTTTTTCGCAAGATGATTTGGGAAAAATTGAAAAGCGTATGCATGAACTTGTTGATAAAGACGACAAAATACAACGCGAGGTCTGGGATCGGGGACATGCAATCGATCATTATAGAGGCATAGACGAACCTTTTAAAGTTGAGCTCGTTGAATCAATACCAGAAGGGGAAGTTTTATCTTTCTACCGACAGGGGGATTTTTTAGACTTGTGCAGAGGGCCTCATGCCCCCTCGACCCGACATGTAGGGCATGCCTTTAAATTAATGAGCGTTGCGGGCGCATATTGGCGAGGCGATTCATCGCGACCGATGCTGCAGCGGATTTATGGAACGGCCTGGCCGGATGAAAAAAAGCTTAAATCATATTTATTGATGTTGGAGGAGGCTGAGAAAAGGGATCATAGAAGATTAGGGCGAGATTTAGATCTTTTCCATATGCAAGAAGAAGCTGTTGGATCCATTTTTTGGCATGAAAAGGGATGGACATTGTATCGAGCGATAGAGGCTCATGTTCGACGACGTCTTGATGCTGGTAGTTACAAGGAGGTAAAAACTCCACAGTTGATTGATAGGGCGTTGTGGGAAGCATCTGGTCATTGGGATAAGTTTAGAGAAAATATGTTCACTGCAGAAAGTGAGGACGACAGAACCTTGGCACTTAAACCTATGAATTGCCCTGGTCACGTTCAAATATACAAACAGGGTATAAAAAGCTACCGTGATTTACCTTTAAGGATGTCTGAATTTGGCTCATGTCATAGAAATGAGCCTTCTGGCGCTTTGCATGGCATCATGCGAGTCAGGGCATTTACTCAAGATGATGCGCACATATTTTGCACGGAAGACCAAATAACAACAGAGAGCATTATCTTCTGTGATCTATTGAGGCAGATCTATAAGGATTTTGGTTTTGAGGATATTCATGTCAAATTTTCTGATAGACCTCAAGTAAGAGCAGGTGACGATAGCACTTGGGATCGCGCAGAGACAGCCTTAAGGGATGCCTGTAAAGCTGCTGGTCTGGATACTACCCTCAATCCGGGAGAGGGGGCATTTTATGGTCCAAAATTAGAATTTGTTCTCAGGGATGCGATTGGCCGCGATTGGCAATGCGGCACTTTGCAGGTTGATTTCGTTCTGCCAGAGAGGTTGGATGCTAATTATATAGCTCAAGACGGATCGAAGCGTAGACCAGTGATGCTACACCGGGCAATTCTGGGGTCGATGGAAAGATGGATTGGTATTTTGATCGAAGAATATTCTGGAAGATTTCCCATGTGGCTTTCACCGGTGCAGGGCGTGGTTGCTACAATAACAAGCGATGCTGACGAATACGCTGATAAGGTATTCGACCGACTGAAAAAGGCGGGATTGCGGGTAGGCAAGGATTTGAGAAATGAGAAGATCAATTATAAGGTAAGAGAGCATAGCCAAGCGAAAATCCCAGCAATTATAGTGGTTGGCGAGCGAGAAGAAAATCAAGGAACTGTTGCAATTCGTCGTCTTGGTGGTAAAACACAAGAAATCCTTGCGCTTGACGACGCAATTAATAAACTAGTAGATGAATCAAGACCTCCCGAATAGGGAGTTCACTTTAGTTAATGAAACAGAGATAGGAGGCTTTAGATAGTCAAACCACCATTTAATCATCAGCCGGTCAAACATGGCCCGCGAGTGAATGCCGATATACTTAACGAAGAAGTTCGTTGTATAGCACCAGATGGCGAGCAACTAGGCGTTATGAAAACAGAAGACGCCATAGCTGAAGCCGACTCACACGGACTGGATTTAGTGGAAGTATCTCCAAATGCAGACCCTCCAGTTTGTAAAATCCTCGATTATGGAAAATTTAAATTTGAGGCTCAAAAAAAGCGAAACGAAGCCAAAAAGAAACAGAAAGTAATCGAAGTTAAAGAAATAAAGTTGCGTCCAAATATTGATGAGCATGACTATCAAGTGAAGATGCGCAGCGTTCAAAAGTTTTTGGACGAAGGTGATAAGGTTAAAGTTACACTCCGTTTTCGTGGTAGAGAGATGGCGCATCAAGAGTTGGGGGTCAATGTTCTGAATAGGGTCCGTGAAGACACCGACGAAGTTGCTAAGATTGAAGCTTTTCCGAAATTAGAAGGACGCCAGATGATTATGGTGATTGCGCCTAAATAAGGGGCNGAGGTCTGATATTGGTTATTTCCATTTTTGTGAACTACGTTGAGTAGACACCATCATTTTTTGGACTACCTTCTGCACNATGGAAAATTTAATTAAAATTAAAAACAAGGTCGCTGTTTATGCAGAACGTACTTACGCATCCTAAAAGGAAAACCAAAGTTGTTTTTGTACAACTAGGTTCCCCGGAAAACCCAACTCCCAAAGCTGTGCGAAAATACCTTCGTGCCTTTTTGGGTGATCCAAGAGTGGTTGATATTAACCCTTGGCTTTGGAAAATAATTCTCAACTGTTTTGTATTACCTTTGCGGCCGAGAAAATCTGCACAACTGTACAAAAGAATCTGGGATGGTAAAAGCTTTCCATTGATAACTAATACTGCTGAGTTCACAAAAAGTGTGAAATCAGAACTAGCTACAATAGACCCGAAAGGATATGTCGAGGTCGATCATGCCTTTTTATTATCCCCTCCCTTTGTCAACGAAGTGTATGACAGCTGGGAAGAAGATTTGAAAAATGGAACCGGCGCAACAAAGCTGTTGGTTATACCCATGTTCCCCCAATATTCCGAGAGTACAATAGCATCTGGTATTGATGCGCTTGCAAAAGAACTTGCGCAGCGCGTCAAGATTCCAACGTTTGAGGTAATTACAAATTTTCATCGAACACATGCATTTATCGATAATTCTGTCAGTAAGGTTGATGCTAAAATAAAGGAATTGCTTGACCAAGGTATACGATTAGATAGTTTGGTGATATCCTTTCACGGAATGCAGAAACGACGGGTGGTCGAAAAAGGTGATGATTACTACCGTCACTGCTATGAGACTTTTCGTCTGATTACCACAAAATTGAAGCATCTCCGGCCCGAACAGGCAATAATGAGTTTTCAAAGTCGATTCGGCTCAGAAGAGTGGATTACACCGTATACAGACGATGTTGTTGAAGATTTGATAGACAAGGGGAAAAAAGAAATAGCTGTTTACTCCCCGAGCTTCGTTGCAGATTGTTTAGAAACGACAGATGAACTTGGTCATGAACTTGTTAATGAGGCTAGGGAATGGGGAGGTAATATTTACCCGATAGAGTGTTTGAATACCGATAAACAGTGGTGCAAAGATTTTGCTAAATATACATTTGTTCAGGCGGAGGGCTCGGCGCAGGACAAAGAAGACATTGAATACCAGTTGTCTTCAAGTGACTATGCTGAAATACCTCGGCTACGTATGAATATGAAGTAGTTCTGTTGAACAAGGCTTTTCTATTTAGATAAATTTCTTAAAATTTATCACGTGTGACACCCTTTGTTCATCTAACAACAGACTGCTCATGCGATTAACGTAGAGATAGTTTTTGGAACTTGCCTTACTCAGAAGATTTAGGGTCTCCCGGATATGTGGAACCGCAAGGATTACTCATTCATACACTCGTAAATAACCTTAAAATTAACCTGATAATCTTCTGACCATCCTAATGAATCTAGGACTCATTTCAAGAATCACTGAGTCTAATCAATACTTCTAACTCCCTCATACACCATACCAATCCTACCATAATTCAGGGAGTCTTATAAGGAGTTGAATAGTTGATTTCCCACTTTAACAAGCTGATCTGAATAATTACGAAATCAGTTTATAGTGTGTCTAAGGCTGAGAATGATTCTCAATAAGTCCTTGCCGTTTTATTTTCTTTTGTTATTTATAGTGGAGTAATCAATAAAATAAAGGCTAAAGCAATTATGGAGGCTATAGAACTTTTAAGAACGCGCCGTTCAGTCGTTGTCCGAAACCTATCTGGTCCTGGTCCAAGTAAAGACGAACTTAATGCGATTATAGAAGCGGGATTGCGGGTTCCTGACCATGGGAAAATTGGTCCATGGCGCATCCAAATCATTACGGAGAAGGGACAAAAGAAACTCGGGGATATTTTTGCCAGAGCTTTCAAAAAAGAGCATGGCGATCGCGCTACAGAACCTATGATTGAATTTGAGAAAAATCGCCCAAACCGAGCCCCATGTTTGTTGGTCATTACGTCAAATATTATAGTTCCCCATAAAATACCAGAGATGGAGCAGAAACTATCTGGTGGTGCCTTGTGTATGAACATTTTAAATGCAGCCCATGCACTAGGGTATTCAGCTCAGTGGTTGACGGAGTGGGTATCTTATAATGTAGAGATTAAAGCAGCTCTTGGACATGATCCATCTGTTGATATAATAGGGATGATTTATATAGGCACTCCTCTTGAGCAACCACAACAAAGAGAACGCCCCTCCATAGACACAGTAGTAAGTGAGTGGTCTGGCTAGTAGGGAATCATACTTTTTATGTGTTAGAGTTTTTTATGACAAACAGCTTGTAACTTATTGCCATCCAGGTCTCGAATGTAGGCACCATAATACGCTGGATGATAGTATGGCCTAAGTCCAGGTTGACCTTCATCTATTCCTCCAAGTGCTAGAGCTTTTGCATGGAAATTATCTACCGCTTCACGATCACTTGCGATGAAAGCAATGTGGCTCCCATTGCCTACTGTTGCTTTTCTTCCGTCAAAGGGAGCGATAATCCAAATTTGTTCGCCGTCTCTCTTGCCATACGCTCGGTGTTTGTCTCCCTCGGAAAAGCTACGGTGACCTAAAACTTTAAGGACTGGATCATAAAACCCTGTAGCTCGAATTAAATTATTCGTTCCAATAGTAACATGACTGAACATTATTTCGGCTCCATCGGTGATACCAGATACTGTTTCACTTAATGCGCCTCTGCCCAATTCAAACCTGATCCGACTTCGGCTACCAAAGGCACCGATATTTCTACCGCGGGAAGCGCGGCAGTTTCCATAGTCTTTTGAACAACTTGTTTCGTTTCATCTAATTGCTCGTTTGGCACCTCTAATAACAGTTCGTCGTGAACCGTCAATAGCATTTTGGCATCTAAACTAGATTCTTCCAATGCGGCGGGAACTCTTATCATCGCCCGTTTGATTATATCCGCAGCTGTGCCTTGTATAGGGGCGTTGATAGCGGCCCGCTCATAAAAGCCACGCCGAGCAGGATTGGCCTCTTTAATACCTGATAAATGTATCTTTCGGCCAAATAAAGTTTCAACATAACCATTTTCACGGGCTGTAATTTTAGTGTCTTCCATGTAAGTTTTTATTCCAGGATACTTATTAAAGTAGGAATCTATAAAGTTTTTTGCTTCACTTTGTGGGCAACGTAATTGTCGAGCTAACCCAAAACTCGAGATACCATAAATTATACCAAAATTGATTGCTTTTGCATTTCTTCGGACCATTGGGTCTATATTTTCGAGCGATACATCGAAAACCTCGGAAGCTGTTTGAGCATGGATATCTATGCCATCATGAAAAGCTTTTTTTAGACTTTCAATATTTGCGATATCTGCAAGTAGACGAAGCTCTATCTGTGAGTAGTCAATCGAGATAAAAGTATTTCCGCTTTCGGCTACAAAGGCAGTTCGAATCCTTCGGCCTTCTTCAGTGCGGATAGGTATGTTTTGTAAATTTGGAGAATTTGAACTTAGACGGCCTGTATTGGCTCCTGTCATTGAATATGAAGTGTGTATTCTGCCGCTCAATGGATTTATTTCTTGGATAAGAGCATCCGTGTAGGTGGATTTTAGTTTAGAAATTTGACGCCATTCAATTATCTTTTCTGCCAAATTACTGCCATTGGCGGCTAATTCCTCGAGTACCTCGGCCCCCGTGCCGTAGGCCCCGCTTTTATTTTTTTTCCCACCCGCTAGTCCTAACTTATCGAATAGTACTTCGCCTAATTGCTTTGGAGAGCCAATGTTGAATTCGGAACCTGACGTCGAATATATTTCTGCGGCTTGATTTTCTAGTCTTTTACTAAAATCTTCTGACATTTTTTTGAGAATCAATGGATCGACTTTTATGCCGTTATTCTCCATTTGGGTAAGTATTGGGATGAGTGGTCTTTCTAATGTTTCATAGACCGTTGTCATTTTATTTCTAGCCAACATTCCTTTCAGTTTTTTATGAAGTCTAAACGTCATATCAGCATCTTCGGCTGCATAATCGAGTGCTTTTTCTACATCCACTTCGGCAAAGCTGATTTGTGATTTTCCTGAGCCACAAACGTCCTTGTATTTGATATTTGTGTGATCAAAATGTAGCTCTGATAGCTCGTCTAATCCATGACCATGAAGACCCCCCTCTAAAACATAGGATAGACACATGGTATCATCTACTGACTTGAGTCTTATGTTCCCATTCTTTGCCTGTTGAACTACTAGCGCATCATATTTTATATTATGACCAATTTTGAGTATGCTTGGATCCTCTAACATGGGTTTTAATAAAGCGATAGCTTCGTCAAATGGTATTTGCCTTATCGTACTGGCCCCATCAGTTAATAGATTGCTTTGATGCGAAGGGTTATGCCTTAATGGTACATAACATGCTTTTCCATTTTTTATCGCAAGAGATATCCCTATCAACGTAGCTTGAGTAGCGTCTAGTGAATCAGTCTCTGTATCGAAAGCGACGATGCCTATTTTTGTAATTTCTTCCAACCACTTCTCCAATAGACCTTTCTCTTGGATCAATTCATAGCTTTTCTCAGTTTCGGACTGATCGGCATTTTGTAACTCTGCTGTACCGTCAAAGTTATTCTTTTGAACTTCGAATCGTGCTGTTAACTTCTTAAAGCCTTGTGTTTTAAGAAACTTAACCACGGTATGGGGGTCTGGAGCACTTACCTTCAATGATTGGAGCGATTGAGGAACTTCAATATCCGTTTTTAATGTAACTAAATCACGGCTTATTAGAGCCATTTCTGAAAAATTTATTAGATTATCTCGTCTTTTGGGCTGTTTTATTTCACTAGCATTACTGAGCAATGAGTTAAGGTCTCCGTACTCGGTTATTAATTGGGCTGCTGTTTTTACACCTATACCAGGAACTCCTGGAACATTATCAGCAGAATCACCGGCCAAGCTCTGTACATCGATTACCTTCTGTGGCTCCACCCCAAATTTTTCAATAACTTCAGCAACGCCAATATATTTATTTTTCATCGGGTCATGCATTACCACCGCATCACTGACCAGTTGCATTAGGTCCTTATCGGAAGATACGATAGTGACCTTTGCGCCCTCGCTAATAGCAAGTTTTGTGTAAGAGGCTATTAAATCGTCGGCCTCAAAGCCATCCATTTCAATGCAAGCTAGGTTAAAGGCTTTTACTGCCTCTCGAATGATAGAGAATTGTGGGATTAATTCCTCCGGCGCAGGGGGACGATTAGCTTTGTATTGATCATAAATGTCATTTCTAAAGGTTTTACGAGCCGTATCAAATATGACTGCGCAATGGTCCGCTTCTAAATCGTCAATCAGTTTTATCAACATATTGGTAAAGCCAAAAACAGCATTTGTTGGGGTTCCGTCTTCCCTGCTCATTGGGGGCAGCGCATGGAAAGCACGAAAAATAAAGCCAGATCCGTCGACTAGACAAAAATGAGGCTTGGACACAACATTTTGAGTTGTTTTATTGGCCATGTTTATGAATCCACTGTTGTAACATATTTTGAGAAGTGTATCGCTTAAGTGGCGGGATGCAAGTGCCCATTATATTTTGGGAGAGTGCAATCACGGTAAAAAGTTTGGTCTTAACCTTGATAAAATTATGCATTTGAATGCATACTGATTTTATTCGAAATAATAATTTGGCAGGTAGGTTAATGTCTAACACTTCGCTCGTATCCACGAAAGTGCGTTATATCAATTCTGAATGGAAGGGGCGTGATGAAGCGCCTCGCATAGGCTCAAAAGAGTCGCGGAGGGAGAATACCGCTTACCAAAATATTAACGTGCACGATGCCCGCCCAAGAATAATCAAAGATGAAATTGGTCTTGAAAAAACAGGGTTTACTCTGGTCGAGAATGTTTCATCTTGTATTAATTTCAGAGATGAAAAAGTTATTAATGAGATATACCTTCCTGAAATGCGAAATTTAATTTGTCAGGTTACAGGTGCTTCCGTCGCTTATCATTATGGATTTTTGGTAAGGACAGAGACGCCAGTTGATTTTAATGACGGGTACGCTCGGTTTGTGCATTGCGATTATAACGTAGAGCGCATTGAAAGTATGTCCCATGATGTTCTCCGTAATAATGGTGTAGAACCTAAAAAGGGAGAATCGTACGCCTGGTTCAACACATGGCAACCATTCGATAATCCTGCTATAAATAATCCACTTGCATTTATTGATGCAGGTACCCTCCCGCGGGAGGATGTAATAGATTATTATTACACCGGTCGAAACAGAGATAGCTTGGTTGCTGCGCCAGTGTATAATCCTGACCATCGGTGGTGTTACTTTCCAGAAATGACTACCGACGAGGTCATCATTTTAAAACAAATGGATCAGCGCCCGGATAGGGTGGTTTATTGTCCGCACACGTCATTCGATAATCCTGCTGCAAAAGAAGGGACCCCACCGCGCAGAAGCATAGAAACGCGAGTGTTGGCTGTATTTAAATAATCATTAAGCGCAATTTTGATGAAAAATTAAGGCGGTCTCGGTCGATAAATATAGACGAAAAACTGAAAGTTTATTTTTAAAAGTGCATGGTTAACGATAAATTGGAGTGAACAAATTTATGCCGAAGTATGGTGGTAAAGGTGTAGCCTTAATTATTGGGGCTGGTGATGCTACTGGTGGGGCAGTAGCAAAAAAGTTCGCTATGCAAGGCTACGAAGCCGTCATAACCCGTCGAAAGGTTGAGAGGCTTAACCGGATTACGGAGAATATCAGGTCTGCCGGAGGGGTTGTTCATCCATTTGGAGTTGATGCTCGCCGCGAAGAGGAAATGGTATCTTTCGTTAAAAAGGTAGAAGATGAAATAGGTGCGATCGAAGTGGCAGTTTATAATGTTGGTGGGAATGTTCGCTTTGGTATTTCAGAAACTACGTCGCGCGTATTTTTTAAAGTTTGGGAAATGTGTTGCTTTGGTGGTTTTTTAATGGGTAGGGAAGTCTCTAACTATATGAGAACCCGTGAACGTGGGACTATTATATTTACTGGTGCTACGGCCAGTGTTCGAGGTGGAAACGGGTATTCGGCATTTGCAGCTGGAAAGCATGGGTTGCGGGCTCTTGCTCAATCCATGGCGCGGGAACTATCTCCTAAAGGTATCCATGTTGGGCATGTCGTTATAGACGGCGCTATTGATACGGAGTGGATAAAAGAAATGTTCCCCGACCGTTATTCGAAGAAGGATAAAGACGGTATATTAAATCCGGACTCTATCGCTGATTCCTATTGGGCATTGCACCAGCAACCCAGGAATGCGTGGACTTTTGAGATGGATTTGAGGCCTTGGATAGAGACATGGTGATATTGAAACGTTTAATGGCGAAGGTAAAATATGGCCGCTAAGGCTTTAATGTTTCAAGGTACAGGGTCGGATGTTGGGAAGTCATTATTTGTAGCTGGTTTATGCCGATTAGCTTCAAAAAAAGGTTTATGTGTTCGACCGTTTAAACCCCAAAACATGTCAAATAATGCAGCAGTAACTGCCGATAATGGGGAAATTGGTCGAGCACAGGCATTGCAAGCATTGGCTGCAGGGATTCAACCAAGCATACACATGAACCCAATTTTACTTAAGCCAGAGACTGAAAATGGTTCTCAGATTGTAGTCCAGGGTCGTCTTTATGGACATGCGACGGCAAAGCAATATCAAAAGATGAAGGCAGACTTATTTCCGTTTGTTATGGATAGCTTTGAGAAAATTAAAGAAGAGGCGGATTTAGTATTGATAGAAGGAGCTGGTAGCCCCGCTGAAGTTAATCTTCGAGCAAATGACATAGCTAATATGGGATTTGCAACAGTGGCTAATATTCCTGTTGTTTTGATTGGTGATATTGATAGGGGTGGCATAATAGCAAGTATAGTAGGAACTAACGCAGTCCTTTCGGATATCGATAAAGCACAAATTAAAGCTTTTGTTATTAATAAGTTTCGAGGAGATGTATCGCTATTTTCGGATGGGATAGATCAAATCGAAAAATTTACAAGATGGAAGGGACTTGGAGTGATCCCATGGTTTGAAGAAGCCTCAAAACTTCCTGCAGAAGATGCAATGGGCCTGAAAACTATAGTGAACTCAGAAAGAAATGAGTTTATGGTGGCAGTCCCCCAACTTTCGAGAATTGCTAACTTTGATGACCTTGATCCTTTAAGAATGGAACCAGGTGTAGATTTAATTTTGGTGCGGCCAGGTGAAGTAATGCCGGTAGATGCAGATATGATTTTATTGCCTGGCACTAAATCTACTATAGGTGACCTAATGTTTCTAAGGGAACAAGGTTGGCATATAGACATAGCCTCTCATGTGCGACGAGGCGGAAGTATTCTAGGGCTGTGTGGTGGATATCAGATGCTGGGAAAAAAAATTAGCGACCCTATGGGCATCGAAAGCTCGGAAAAAGAGATTGATGGCTTGGGTTTTCTGGATGTTGAAACTATTCTAACTTCAAAAAAAACGCTTACGAGCGTTAGGGGTAAAGATACGATGTTTGACACCGATATATCGGGTTACGAAATTCATATTGGTAAAACTAGCGGCTTTGACTGCGATCGACCAATAATACGCCTTGAAGAGGATGGGAAAGTCAAATTTGACGGTGCATCATCACGCGATGGACGCATAATGGGTTCTTATATTCATGGTATCTTTGCATCTAATAGTTTTAGAAGTGCATTTTTAAGCAACCTTGGGCTGAAAAAAGAGAAATCTATTGATTTCAATTGGGAAGTCGAGAATACCTTGGATAAATTAGCAGACCATCTCGAAAAATATATAAACGTAAAAACGCTCTTCGAGCTTGCACGTTGATTGCACGTGAGTATTGTGTAAATTTCATTCTTAACTTTGATCCCTGGAGTGTGGCATGGGTCGTTTATTTTCATTAATTGGAGCTTTGTTTTTTATCATGACTGCGAGTAGCACAGAGGCGAAAGACCTCGAAAATCAATTATATATAGACCTCAAAGATGGCCGTGTTGTTATCGACCTGCGACCGGATCTTGCGCCGCAGCACGTTGACAGGATTAAAGAACTTGCAAGAGAAGGTTTTTATGATGGCATTGTGTTTCACAGGGTTATAGAGGGTTTTATGGCTCAGACAGGTGATCCAACAGGAACGGGTACTGGAGGCTCTGGTGAAAAACTTCGATCCGAATTTTCAGACGAACCATTTGTTCGAGGAACAGTTGGGATGGCTAGATCTCAAAATCCCCATAGTGGAGACAGTCAGTTTTTTATATGCTTCGACGACGCCCAATTTTTGAATAATCAATACACAGTTTGGGGTAAGGTTAGCTCTGGAATGGAGTTTGTCGATAACATCGAACGAGGTGAGCCACCAGCAAACCCCGATAAGATGATCAAAGTTCAAGTAGCTGCAGACGTCAAATAATATTGGCACCTATCAGATGACAACCCTTGTTATTGGCGGTTCCGGTTTTGTCGGTTTAAATCTCGTGGAGACCGGTTTGCGTCGGTCTGATCGAATAATCGCCTTTGATAAAATACCATTACCGAATGAGGCTGAACGAGCATTCTCAAGTTTACCTGGAGAGCTTAGCTCGGTTCAAGGTGATATAACTAATCTCGATAATGTCCTCCGCACCATAAAAGACAACAATATAGAGCGGATCTTCCACGGTGCAGCTGTCACAGCGGGACAAAAAAGGGAGCAGGAGGAACCAGAGATTGTTTTTTCTGTAAATGTAATGGGGTTGATTAATTCGCTGAAGGCCTCAAAACTTGCTGGAAATGTTAGACGCATCATAAATATAAGTTCGGGGTCTGCTTATGGAGACGGTGGCTTTGGTGATACTGGGTGGGATGGTGTTTTAGATGAATACGGAACCAGAGAGGACCCAGTCACTCTATATGCTATATCAAAATTTGCCAGTGAACGAATAACCCGGCGACTAGGAAGCCTTATGAACTTGAATGTTTGTAATGTTCGACTGAGTGCTATTTTTGGACCATGGGAATACGATACAGGGTTGAGAGATACCCTCAGTGCTCCAATGCAAGCCAGTTTATTGGCACTTTCTGGTTCCACTGCAATCTTGTCCCGAAAGGAAAGCCGGGATTGGACCTATAGCCGCAACGTTGCGGAGGCATTATACGCTATTATGGATCAAGGAAAATTAACTCATGATTTATATAACATAACCTCGGGCATACCTTGGAGCGTGGAGGAATGGTGTAAATGTCTAACCAAAACCTTTCCTGATTTTAAATATAGGTTCGCGTATACCGATGAACAGGCGAATGTAGATCTATTTGGAGAACGAGATAGGGTAACAATGTCTTCTCAGAAGCTCACGATAGATACGGGATACGAATTGTCGAAGAATATTCCAGAGATTTATAAAGATTTCGAAGATTGGATGTTGAGTTCGCGAGGGTTTTGGAAATAATTTTCAATTTCTAACTAGGCTTGATTTATCGGAAAATGGTTTTTGATCCTTTTTATTGGAGAAAATAAATATGCGGTTTGGTAGCTTCACTGCCCATGGAAAAGAGACATGGGGGTTGATGAAAGATGAAGGAGCTGTATTGGTGGATTCCGGCACAGCATCAAGCTTTCCAAATTTAAAATCGGCGATAGCCGATAATTACCTCCCGAAAATTGGTGCTGAATTAGGAGTAAAACCAATAGATATCCCTATGGAAGATATCAATTATCTTCCTGTAATAGGCAACCCAGATAAAATATTGTGTGTCGGTTTAAATTACCATGACCATAGATTAGAGGGTGGGCATGGAGAAGTGGGCGAGCCCACGATATTTGTCAGATTTGCAAATGCGCAAATAGGCCATGGGAAAGCCATTATTGCACCAATGGAGTCAGATACTTTGGATTTTGAGGCGGAACTGGCAATTATTATTGGTAAACCTGGACGCCGGATCCCTGAGGAGGAAGCATTTGATTACATAGCGGGTTACTCTTGTTACAATGATGGTAGTGTCCGCGAATACCAGCGACATACCACACAATTTACGGCGGGTAAGAATTTTATGGCTACCGGTGGCTTTGGACCCTGGATGGTAACACCCGAAGAGATAGTGGATTTAGATAATGTTACTGTAGAATCACGTTTAAATGGTGAAGTAATGCAGCATGCTAAAGTTGCTGATATGATTTTTCCTATTCCAAAGTTGATCAATTATATCTCCACATTTACGGAGCTTTCTCCGGGTGACGTCATCGCAACAGGAACCCCGGGGGGTGTAGGGTCCAGAAGAAATCCACAAGTTTGGATGCGGCCAGGGGATGTCTG
>PAQA01000030.1 GCA_002709155.1 Rhodospirillaceae bacterium | reverse complement strand
CAGTTTAAGGTTGTTGATGTGGAGGATGGCTTGCTTAAAACTGGCTTGGAGAAGGAAGTCAGTGAGAACAAGCTTTATACTGATAGATACATAATTGAGGAAGCAAAAAACCGGTTGGAGCTAACCAATAAAAAAATAGAGCGGCTTAACGAAGAGACTGACAATGACGCTACTTACCGAATAGAGTTAGAGTTTTTGGAGAAAGAAAAACATCAATTACGAGTTTTTTTAGCCAAATGGGGCCCAAAAGACACGTTTTGATTTGACAACAAAGATCTCCTGAAGACTTAGATCAAGCGCTTCAGTTTTGAACAATATAAATGGGTAAAAATAATCAAATAAAAATTTTAACTCCCATGGGACCTTGCTAACTAAACTTTAGGAATAACGTTCCCGAAAAAGATGAAAAGACACTACCTGGAAAAGCAGACTAACTTAAGAGAAGTTCGTGAGTGATTGGGAAGAAATTAGACGTGATATTTTTTAAAGAGGTGGCAGTTAAATTTGAAACACCATAAACTTCTGTTTCATTGTTGTACATCTTCCTTATTCGACTTATTAGAATATCAAAATCACCATCGCCAGAAGCTAAAACTATAATATCCGACTTACTCGCATATTCCATGATATCAATTGTAATTCCAACATCCCAATCACCTTTTGAAGATCCATCAGACCGGTTAATAAAGGGTTTTAATTTTACCTCAAAACCAATTGCTCTCAGAATATTTTGAAATTGGGTCTGTTTCGCGTCACCTCTGTTCGTAGCATAGGCAAACGCTCCAATAACTTCTCTTTGATGAGTTACTAGTTTCCAGAATTTATTGTAATCAAAATTAGAATTAAATTGTTGTTTTGTTGTGTAATAAATATTTTGGACGTCAACAAAAACGGAAACTTTTTTCATCATCTAACTATATCAGGCCCAACCCCATACAAAAACACTTCCCGTGCTATTACTTTATTCCACGGTAACACTTTTAGCTAAATTACGAGGCTGATCCACATCAGTCCCCTTTTCAAGGGCTATATAATACGCGAGGAGCTGAACAGGCAATGCGTACAATATAGGAGAAATCAGTGGATCTACTTTAGGCATTTCGAAAACCCAAGCCGGTTTGTCATCGAGGCGCTCGATACCTTCTTTGTCAGAAAGCAGAACAACCCGGCCGCCCCGAGCCAGTGCCTCTTTTAAGTTTGAGGCTGTTTTATCGAACCATTCATCATAAGGCGCAACCATGACAACAGGCATTCCCTCATCGAGCAATGCTATAGGACCGTGCTTCATTTCTCCCGCCGCATATCCTTCAGCGTGAATGTAACTAAGTTCTTTAAGCTTAAGCGCTCCCTCCAGTGCCGTAGGAAAATTTAGTCCTCTTCCTAAATATATTATGTCTCTGGCTCCCGCCAATTCATGAGCACAAGCATTCCATCGTTCCTTATCAGCAAGGACCTCCGCCATAGCTGTTGGCAGACGACTAAGCTCATCCATTATCTCAAATGCTTTCTTTTTATCTAAAAAATTACGTTTTTGTGCCCAGTCAACTGATAAGCATAGCAATACAGAGAGCTGAGTTGTATATGCTTTTGTAGAGGCCACTGAAATTTCTGGTCCTGCCAACGTCTTTAAGACAACATCAGATTCACGAGCAATCGTGCTCTCACCCACATTGATCAAGCTGATAATATGCTGCTCCTTTTCCCGAGCATGCCTTAACGCCATTAACGTATCAAGGCTCTCTCCTGACTGCGAAATAAAAAGTGCGGCGCCTCCCTCTGGCAAGACTGAGTTCCGATAGCGAAATTCTGATGCTATATCGACTTCTACCGGAAGACGAGCTAAGCCCTCCAGCCAATATTTAGCTATCATCCCGGCATAATAACTGGTTCCCGCAGCAACTATTGTTAGCTTAGGCAATACACCAGGGTTAAACGCAACGTCAGGCATTTTCATGTAATTTGAATTGGGATCATAAAAAGCAGACAGAGTATAGCCTATAACCTCTGGTTGCTCATGGATTTCTTTGTCCATAAAATGACGGTATTTACCTTTCCCTATAAGGGCACCGGATACTTCTGTTAAGCTTACCGGGCGGTCAACCTGAACATTCTTGTGATTATATATCGTCAAACTATCCCGATTCATGATAGTCCAATCCCCATCCTCCAGGTAGCTGATGCGACGCGTCATCGGCGCTAGTGCCAACGCATCAGATCCTACAAACATCGCATTATTTCCAAAACCTATTGCCAGCGGTGACGATTTTCGCGCAGCCATCAGCATACCAGGATAGTCGGCTATCATAATTACGAGTGCATAGGCTCCAGTTAAGCGATCGATAATAGCGCGCATTATTTCTTCGGGTGTAAGACCTTGATCGTAGTAATATTTTACCAGATGCGCCGCCACCTCTGTATCAGTTTCCGTTTCCATCGCGAAACCGAATGAAACAAGTTCTTCTCTTAATTGTTTATGATTTTCGATAATACCGTTATGAACAACAGACACCGAACCGGAGACATGAGGATGGGCGTTGACTACGTTCGGAACCCCATGCGTTGCCCATCGTGTGTGTCCTATTCCAGTATTACCATCCAATGGCTTCTTTCTTAATTCATTCTCCGGCTTTGCTATTTTTCCCGCTGCACGCCGCCTGTCCATGATGCCTTGGTTCAAAACAGCAATACCTGCCGAGTCATAACCTCGGTATTCGAGCCTTCGAAGGCCTTCCAGAATAGAAGGCACGACAGAAGTGTTTCCTATCATTCCAATGATACCGCACATATTTTAATCTTTCTTATGGTCCTGCTGCCGTCTAGAACGAAATCTTTTCGCTCCGTTCGGTATCTCCTTCAGTTCTCCACGAACGACACTCAAAGCATTTTCATCAACAGATTTTGTTATCGTACTTCCTGCTCCGATGATAGCATTATCACCTACTTCAACCGGGGCTACCAGAGAGGTGTTTGAACCAATAAATACATCATTACCTATAACTGTGAGATGCTTGGAAAAACCATCATAGTTGCAGGTAATCGTACCTGCGCCTATATTCGCATTCTGCCCTACATTAGCGTCCCCTACATACGAAAGATGATTAACTTTAGCCCCCTCGCCTATTTTTGCTTTCTTAATTTCAACAAAATTTCCTATCTTTGCCCCCTTATCAATTTTCGATTCCGGGCGCAATCGAGCGTAAGGACCAATGACAACTTCGTCGGATATAATTGTGCCTTCAAGGTGCGAAAAACTTTTTATCTCGACCGCTTCTCCTATTGTCACATTTTTTCCTATAACCACATTTGGATGTATTATTGAATCTTTCCCTATTACTGTGTCGTGAGAAAAGAAAGTCGTTTCCGGAGAAACAAGGGTAACGCCACTGCTCAACATTCTGTGACGGAGACGCGCTTGCATCATCGCTTCTGCTCTTGCCAAGTCTGCTCGAGAATCCACACCTAAGCTTTCTGATTCTTCTCCCTCTACAACAATCGCATACCCCCCTTTCGCCAAAGCAATTCCAACGATATCCGTAAGGTAGTATTCTTTTTTTCCATTGTCCGGCGAAAGCTCTTCTAAAAACTCTGCTATTTTTGCTCCGTTAATGGCCATAACGCCCGCATTATATAATTCAACCGGCTTATCAATGCTATGCGCCTCCGAAACTTCGACTATTCGTTCTAATTTTCCATCATTATCCAATACCAAGCGACCATATCTGTCCGGATTCTCGGTTCTAAAGCCCAAAACGACAACATCAGGTGGGTTTTCTATTTCCCTTGCCTCAATCATTTTTTTCAGGGTCTCGGTAGTAATCATAGGATCCGCACCAAAGGCCACCAGAACAGTTCCAGATAAAGTTTTTAAATCCGTTATTCCACATTTGACTGCGTCTCCAGTTCCAAGAGCACTTTGCTGAATTTTTATCGTAGCTGGCTTAACAACATCGCCTATAGTCTCGTGCCCCGATGGAATAACAACAACAATATTATCGGGCTGTAGTGGCTTTATTGCTTCAATGACATGGCATACAAGAGGTAGTCCTGCTATCTCATGCAATACCTTAAGTTTGCGAGAGTTCATTCTTGTTCCTTTGCCCGCAGCAAGAACAAGAGCTGATAATGATTGTTGCATCTGACCTATTCAAAAAAATTAAATTTGCTAACTCAATATGACACAAGCAAAAGATTAGCCGAAATAAATATTTATTACCGAAAATGACAGAATGAAAAAGACTGTTTTCATTAATTTACAACAATGTTGTATGATCATTGATTATAGTTGTTTTAATCTTGTATTGGTTGAAGTCCCCAATGAAACCATCGCTTATTATTTTTGACTTAGACGGAACTCTGGTAGATAGCGCCCCTGATCTTAACGCCTGTGCTAACCGGATACTTAGCCAAATTAACAAGCGACAAGTTTCATTAGATCAAAGTAAAAACTTTATTGGGGATGGAGTTCGTGTCTTTATCGAAAAGACATTAAGTTTTGTTGGCCACTCGGCAAATCTCGAAGAGTTGAATGAAATTGAAAGATTATTTCTAAAAGACTATCAAAAGCACTCAGCCGATCTATCGAAGCCTTATCCAGGAGTTTTAGAGACACTAACAAAATTAAAAAAGGCCGGGTTCCAAATGGGTGTATGTTCCAACAAGCCTCAAGAGGCAAGTGAACATCTCCTGACAACACTGAACCTCCGTCAATTTTTCAGTAAAATAGCTGGGGGAGATTATTATTCAGTGCGCAAACCAGATAAACATCATCTTTTGCAGCTTATAGAAGACCTTAACGGCAATCCTCAAAAAACTTTAATGGTTGGCGACAATGAACATGACGCTACAATGGCGAAAGATGGAAACGTTCATTTTATATTCTGCACTTATGGATATTCAAGATTACCAATAAAAGAGATCATTTATGATGAAAGAATTAGTTCATTTTCAGAAATTATTGATCTCAATATTTTTAAATAAATAATAACTTTTTTTAGATGAGTATGGATTAAGTAGCCTGTTTGACCTTAGGTAAAACTTCTTCAGCCATGAGTTGCATACAATCTGTGGCAGTCGCTTTATCCATTCCAGCCCACTCCATTGAGAGGATTAGATGGTTTACACCCAATTTTTTATTTATAGCAATCATTTGTTCCGCAACTTCATCAGGTGAACCAATTAAAAAACGGTCTCCAACAAGCGTCTCAAAATCTCCAGATAAGCTCTCCCCCTCCGGAAGCTGATCACTCTGTCCAGTCGAATGATATGAGGCATACTTTTTGGCAACAAATGGCCCAGCCAACCGCATCGCCTCTTCCTTTGTTTTCGCCACAAAAGCTTCTCTTCTCATAGGAAATTCTTGAGGAAAAGGTTTGCCTATTTTATCCAATAAACCTTTGTAAATCTCTACTTGCTTGATTAGCGTCTCTATCGTGGTATGAGGGTTAATGTACCAGCAGTCCCCATGTTCTGCGGCTCTTTTTAGAGCTATATCAGCATTAGCACCAATCCAGATTGGAGGGTTCGGCTTTTGAATTGGCTTGGGCCAGCAAACTGCATCTTTAAGTTCGAAGTGTGTTCCTTGCATACAAACACTTTCTTCATTCCAAAGACGTTTAATCGCCATGAGGTTCTCATCAGTGCGTTTTCCACGGTCTTTTTGGCTCATCCCAAACGCGTTAAATTCAACTTCCCTATAGCCAATACCTACACCAAAAATCATCCGCCCATTAGACAATATATCCAAAGTTGCCATTTGCTCTGCTATATCGAGTGGTTTATGCAGTGGCAAAATAATTATCCCTGCGTTTAAGCGGGCCTTTTTTACTTCTCCTGTGAGTCTTGCCAAGATCGGCAGTTGCTGCAGTGCTTGGTAATCTGGGGTCGAATAATGTGAACCCTTTGTAATTGAAGCATATCCCAACCGGTCGGCTAAACAGGCCTGTTCAACGAGCTCCTGCGCCATTTTTACCATGTCAGCACCAAACGGGTACTGGCCACGCAGCATAATACCTACCTCCAACGCCATTCTACGTCTCCCATTTTTTTCTGACTCTTGTATTAACCCGATTAAAATCAGATCAGCCAATAATTACATCAATTTAGCAAAAATAGTTGCAGCTATCACTGAGATAAAACTGACTACATTTCCGTTTATCGTGACGGTGTTAGACCCTATGACAATGCCTAATCTTTAATTCGAGTATGCTAGGACAGCTGCGTTCACATGCTTTTTGGAAGACGCTGTTCTACTAATCTCGACCAGTAACTTGCTCCAACTGCTAAAAGTTGATCATTAAAGTCGTATTCAGGATGGTGTAATCCTGCGCTGTCTCCATTGCCTGCCCATATGTAACAACCGGGCCGCTCTTGCAGCATATATGAGAAATCTTCTGCCCCCATTGATGGAGTAGGCTTAAGGTCTACACCGTCCTCCGAACCTGCTATTTCTTTTGCGACATCAGCACAGAAATTGGTTTGGGACACTGCATTAATCGTAGCTGGATACCCCTTATGATAAGTCAGTTCTGCATTCGCACCAAATGTTGAAGAAACACCATCCACTATTTGTTGAATTCGATCTGGAAGCGTTTCTTGAAGTTCACTATTAAATACGCGACAGGTACCCTTAAGCGTAACAGTGTCAGGGATGATATTAAATGCTTCTCCAGCATGGAACTGCGTCACACTCACCACTAAAGATTCCTGAGGATTTATATTTCGGCTTGTGATCGTTTGGAGCGCCAAAACAATGTGTGATCCAACAACCACAGGGTCAACGCCTTGGTGCGGCATCGCTGCATGAGAACCCCTACCTTGAATCAAAATTTCAAAGTTGTCTCTTGCCGCCATCATTGGTCCGGGCGCCACAGCAAACTCACCTACCCTAATACCAGGCATGTTATGCATCCCGTATACTTCGTCAGCTGGAAATAATTTNAACAGTCCATCTTCGATCATTTTCTCGCCGCCGCCTTTNCCTTCCTCNGCAGGCTGGAAAACAAATTGTACNGTNCCATTAAAATTTTGTGTTTCNGAGAGATACTTCGCNGCTCCTAATAACATNGTAGTNTGNCCATCATGACCACATGCGTGCATTTTCCCNGGCGTTTCCGAGCGATGCGCAATCGATCCCTTCTCCTGCAATGGNAGCGCATCCATATCGGCTCTAAGCGCTATTGATCCTCCAGTTCCAGCNCCGGATACCAATGTTGCAACAACNCCAGTTCCTGCAAGCCCTCTATGAACAGACAATCCCATATCTTCTAATTTTTTTGCAACAAAGTCAGACGTTTTAAACTCCTCGAAACCAAGCTCCGGGTTTTGGTGCAGATACCGCCGCCATACTGTCAGTTCCTCTTGATAATCTGCTATACGGTTAATTATTGGCATAAAAACACTCTCTGAGTTTAAAATTAGGCTAGGCTATGACTGGCTTTTCAATTCTTCCATACGTCTATTAGATAGTTCAAAAAGCCCAACATTTTTTTCGACATCGTATGGCGCCTCTTTGAACGAGTCCGGGTCCCATTCACTTCGGGGAGTTCCAAAAAAATCTCCGCCATAAACATGCAAACCACCCGTCAATTTAGTGAGAGGATTGTAAACACCATGTATTGCTGTTTCATCAAGAAAACTGCAATCCTTTTCATTCATTATTTTCAATCCTAATTTTGTTAAACCGTCCGCTTCGGAACGACGATAAAAGGTATTTTCTTCACGACCTTGGTAAATACCAATTACCGCCCACATACTGTGGTCATGTGGCATCAAATTCATTTCTGGCCCCCAAATTAGATTGAGTACCGTTAAGTCATCGGAACGGTGCAAAGTATTGACACCTGCCTTTTGGGGTTCTCCAATAGCTTTCATAAGCGCCGCCGGGTCAGAGACAGCCTTGGCCACTACTTCTCTAACAGCACGTTGCTGATCTGTTTCCTGCATTGCAAGTCTGCAATCTGCAAAAAATTGCTCGATTTCAAACAAAGTTTAACCCCCACAATAAAAATTAATTCCTATCTTTAGGTATTATCAGAAAATCAAGATAGGTTCAAAAAATTACTTCAAATACCACAAATCCAATACAAGTTTGCAATAGAAACCAATTGGTATTTCTGACAGTACCAAAAAGCCCTCTAGCGTTCTTTTTGTAAAGGTCTCTTAGCGGTTTATATCGATTAAGTTCTACTTTGATGTTTTATACCCATAGTCCCTCACGGCAGCGTGCTCAGAGATTAGCCCTAAAGATAAATCTCGCTTTACCTTTTCCCTTGACCTCTTTGCCGGATCACCAATACCACCGCCACCGGCCTGGACTAGAGTAATTGTGTCAGCGGGTTTAAGTGTATGCGCCCCTTTCGGATGTATAATTTTACCGTTTATTCTATGTTCTCGAAGCGTTCCGGGGTGCCCATCATTATAACCAGGGGCTGGAAATTCCGTCCGGTTTGCCATTGATAAGACTGTCATCGGACTCCCAGTATCATTTCTCAAGGTTACCTCTTGTCCCATCCCCCCTCGAAACTTTCCAGGGCCGCCGCTATCTGGAATCATCTTTTTACTGACCACGGTCATTCCAGTAATTGTTTCCCATATTTCGACTGGAACTGTTGCCATATTAGACGGCCCAGGCAAACAGTCACGGCCATCTAATCCATCTAATGCTCCAAATCCGCCCGCGGTAAAGTGAATGGTGGAAATTGGTCGCCCGTCTGGGTGGGTGCCCTGAACAGTTAACAAATCTATCATACCATTATCTGCCTGGATTTTATCAGCGGCTGCTTCAGATAAAGCGCCAAAAATAAGACCAGGAACAAAATGTCCTATAGCATGTCGCCCACCCGTAGGGTATGGGGGCTGAGCATTCAACAAACAGCCCTCTGGCGCAGATACATGAATAGGGCGTGTAGCACCCTCATTATTTGGCAGACTTGGGATTGTGATACATTTGATCGAATACAATGACATTGCATTAGTATAACAAAACGGGACGTTTATACCTCGCTTAACACATTCCCCAGTTCCATCAAAATTAATATCTATCGATTCATCTTTAACCTCGATATTACATACTAGTGGAATGGATTCATCTATGGCTTCAATCATTATTTGATTTTTGTATGATCCATTTTTTATTTCTTGGATCTTGCTGCGCATTGCCAATTCTGATTGTGACCTTATCGCTTCACTAAGAGATCCTATGTCATTAATATTATATTCATCCATAAACTCTAATAGCTGACGCCCACCCACTTCATTGCATGTTACATTAGCAACTAAATCTCCTATCGTAGATTCTGGCGTCCTAACATTTGCCTGAAGCAAATCTATTATAAATGGATTAGTTTTCCCTTGCTCCACAAGTTTGACGATTGGTAACCGCAACCCTTCATGAAAAATTTCAGTAGCAGCCGCTCCAAACCCTAAACCACCAATATCCGGAAGATGCGTAATCGACATTGTATATCCGACTAAATCTCCATTAGGTTTAAAGACTGGTCGCATAACGTTTATATCGAAAAGGTGTCCAGTACCCATCCAAGGGTCATTAGTACAAATCACATCGCCTGGTGACAAAGAATCAGGTGGGAATTTCTGTAACATGTAACTTAGAGTCCGAGGCGCTGTACCGATGAAAACCGGAATAGAATGGCTTCCTTGTGCGACCAATCGACCCTGTCGATCTAGAATTACAACGGTAAGATCGTAACTCTCAGATACGATAGTAGAAAATGAAGTACGAACTAGTGTTGATTCTATTTCATCGGTTATTGAAACCAATCTATTCCATAGAATACTAAGGGACACTGCATCAAACTGCGTTTCATTGACCTCCATCTTTAATCTCCTAACTCAGCGATAATATTCAAAGCTGGATCAATGAATGCCTTAGCGCCAACCGTAATAAGGCAGGTCGACTCGCGCTCCTCTATGAGAGCAGGACCTACGATTTCCATTCCTTCCGCTAATAAATATCTATCGTAGATTGTAGTTGCCTGAAACCCACCCTTTTCAAAATAAACTTCACGAGATCCCTTGATCGCCATCTCTACTTTCGTACTCTTTTCCGAATCTATTATATAGCCCATCTTAAAATCAGGCTCAGGCCCTGAGGCTATAACCTTCCAATTTATAATTTCTATCGGTGCGTCTATCACGGCAAACGAGTAGACCTCGGAATATCGTTCCTCAAACAATTTTCTAAGTCCGGAAAATATATTCTCTAACGACTCCTCCTCTGGAAAGAATACCTCGATTTCATGAGTTTGGCCAAAATACCGTGCCTCGATTTGCCTACTAATTCGGATTTCTTCATCAAGGACCCCAGCCTCTTTCAACGATTTAGTTGTTTCATCGGCCAAGGATTCAAACAAACTGGAAAACATTCCAACGTCAATATCATCAACAATCACTCGACGCGATCTTGATAATTCAAATGATAGGGGACTCGCTAAAAGGCCAAGCGCGGAGTAAACGCCTGCTCCGATAGGAAAAACGACACGAGGAATTTTTAGTTTTTCTGCCACGCCCATAGCGTGCAATGGCCCAGACCCACCAAAAGCAACCATTGTAGCATTACGATAATCAAAACCGCGTTCGGCCGCATGGATGCGAAAGGCCCGGGCAATATCTTCGCTTGCGCTATCATGTATTCCCCAGGAAGTTCTTAACGTAGATAAGTTTAATGGCAAACCGACATTTTTCTCTATAGCTACCTCTGATGCTCGCTTGTCTAATTTCATTTCTCCCCCCAAAAAGAAATTGGGATCGAGATAACCAAGCATTAAGTTTGCATCAGTAAGTGCTGCATTCTCACCATTTTTACTGTAACATGCCGGGCCGGGGTTAGCTCCTGCGCTACGAGGTCCCACTTTAAGCAAACCACGCTCGTCAATGCCAGCTATCGAACCGCCTCCCGAGCCAATCTCAATCATATCAAGAACTGGGATCCTTAATGGGAAACCGCTTCCTTTCCTCGCCTCGTTAACTCGGTCTACTTCCATCTGCTCACTTTTGAGTGGTTTATAATCTCGAACTAGTGCTCCCTTTGCAGTAGTCCCTCCCAGATCAAATGACAGAATATTAGGAAGCTCCATAGCTTTGCCTTGAACTGCCGACATTAACATACCCGCAGCCGGCCCGGACTCAAGAAGGCGAACAGGAAACCTTCTAGCGGTTGTAGGCGATAACATACCACCGCTAGAAGTCATGATGTATAATTGGCCTTCGAAGCCTAAATTGTTTAGGTTGTTTTCCAATTTTTGGAGATAATGGTCTGTCATTGGTCGGGTATATGCATTAATTGCGGTAGTTGTCCAACGCTCGAACTCCCTCATATTAGGATAAACTTCAGACGATGCGGATACATAAAGGTTTGGAAATTCATTCTTCAGAAATTCAACAACGGAGGTTTCATGGGAAGGATTAACGTAGCTATGCAAAAAACAAACCGCTAACGCCTTTATATTATGAGTTTCCACAAGTTCTTTGGTTGCGCCAAGAACCTGTTCCATATCAATCGCTATTTCGATATCTCCGTTAAAGTGTATTCGTTCAAAAACACCTTTTCGTAAATTACGTGGAACAATTGGCTCAGGGTAAGTAATGCGCAGATCAAAAAGCTCATAACGCTGCTCCATACCAGTATCTAAAATATCCTCAAAACCACTCGTAACTAACATTCCTGTTAATACACCTTTTCTTTCAATAACAGCGTTGGTTACAAGGGTCGTGCCATGGGCGATCACAGATACATCTGCAATTGGCACATTATTCTTTTTCAAAATTTCATTAATTCCATCAACAACAGCAGCAGATGGATCTAAAGGCGTTGTAAGTTGTTTATGAATTGCAAGCTTCTGTCCTGCTTGATCAAGTAACGCAAAATCCGTAAATGTGCCACCTATATCAACACCTAAACGCCAAGTCATATTAGCTCCTATTTTTTGATACTTAAAAATCTATAAATTTATTTAAACTTGCTTGCGGCAATCTACTCATTAGGCTCCATTGGCAACAGTCCTTTTTCTGAAAGGAACTTCTCAGCCACTTTCATAGCATCCAATGTTGCCGGTATTCCACAATAAGGAACTGTATGCAGAAGTGTTTCTCTTATTTCTTCCAATGAGCAACCATTATTGATTGCACTCATTAAATGTAACTCGAGTTCGTGAGGCCTATTTAGAGCCGTCAACATTGCTAAGCAAAGCATGCTGCGAAACTTTTTTTCTAATCCTGGACGGCTCCAAATCATTCCAAAAGCCGCGGCTTCAGAAAATTCGCGTAGCGGTTGATTAAAATCGTTTGTCGTTGCGTCGCGATTTTCTAGATATTCATCTCCGAGAGCTTCTGCAAGAATTTTCCTACCCGCTAATCGTGTTTCTTCCATTATAATAATCCTCTTTACCTATAAAAAATACTATTGTTAATAGACAATCAGTTTCGGCCGACACTGCTGTTACTATTTTTTGCAAAATACCTATCAATATCAGAGTTCTGTCTATTTTTGAAAACCAATCCTTGGCAAAACATGCATAACACTATCCCATCTGATTCAAATGATAACCTCAGAGGCATTTATTGTATATTGATCGGAATGGTCATTGTTACGATCCAGGATAGCACCGTCAAATGGCTGAGCCCTGATTATTCTCTTCATCAGATTATGTTCATCCGAAGTGCCATAGGCCTTATAATCGCCATCACGATTATCCTGATGGATGGTGGTCTCCAACTGATGAAAACGAGGCATTTGGGACTTCAACTCACTAGGGGGGGATTATTAATTATTGCGAATATGGCATTATTTATGGCAGTTGCCGCTATGCCAATAGCAGAAGCTATAGCGATCTTTTTTGTAGCACCACTTTTTATAACGGTTCTCTCTATACCTATTCTCAAAGAAAAGGTGGGGCGAAGACGATGGCTTGCGGTCATTATTGGGCTTTCAGGGGTCATTATCATGATGAAGCCTACGGCAGGTATATTTGATTGGGCATCCTTATTACCCTTAATTGCGGCATTAGCCTATGCGCTCATGCAGATGCTCACCCGCAAACTGGGAATTACTGATAAAGCATCCACGATGACGTTTTATAATCAAAGTACCCTTGTTATCGTTAGCCTTATTATAGGGCTCCTCATCGGTGACGGGAAATTTTCTAATATGGGTCATGCTAGCTTGGATTTTCTTTTTAGAGCTTGGATAATTCCGGCTCAAAGTGATCTCTGGATTTTTCTGGTTCTAGGGCTAACTAGTGGTTTTGGAAGTTATCTACTAAGCCAAGCCTATCGTTTGGGAGAGGCAAACCTTATTGCTCCATTTGAGTATGTCTCCCTACCGATGTCCGTCGTTCTTGGATATCTGCTTTGGCAAGATTTTCCCAGCTACAATGGGTTCGCTGGAATGACCTTGATTTTGGGAGCAGGTCTCTATGTGTTGTATAGAGAAAAAATTACCATAGAGAAGCATCTTGAACAAAATCAAAACGACTAGTTGCAGAAAACGGACATTTATATATGTTTTGGGTTAATCTACTAACTTTACTGTCATTTCAACTTCTACGGCTATGTTAAAAGGTAACGAACTCATCCCAACAGCAGATCTCGCTCCTCTTCCGGCCTCGCCAAAAATTTCGATCATTAAATTAGAAAAACCATCTATGACTTTTGGATGCTCAGAGAACCCAGGAGCTGAATTCACCATTCCAAAAGTACGGATAATTCGTTCGACCTTATCTAATGATCCCAATTCTTCTTTCAAAGCAGATAAGGTATATAAGCCCACATTGCGCGCAGCCGCGATAGCATCTTCAAGACTGCAAATTGATGGGACTCGGCCGGTAATCGGTGAACCATCAGAATTTCTTGGGCCCTGACCTGATAAATGGGCCATCCCATCCAGGACGACAACTTTGGAATAAGAGCCCGCAGGTGGAGATGATTTAGGTAAAATTATGTTTAAATCTTTCAGTCTTTTCTCAGCGCTCATATCCCGTGTCCTCCGTTAATATAGCTAGGGGTGCATCTTCGCCCCTTTGGTTATCTTATCAACTAATTTTCTCTCTTCTCTTAAAGCGAGACCAACAATAGGTAAATTATCCGGTTTCCTTACTGCAACAGTCGCTCTGTTTGCCTCATCGTGGCCAGTAGAAAACATATCGTCAATATATAAGCAAAATCTTATTTCTCTTTCCAATCCACGACGATGAATAGTTTGTAACTTCTGCTCGCCACATGACAATACAATCACAGGCTGGATCAGCAGAGGCGAATATAAATTACCTGCGGCATCCCTATACTCCTCGCCTAATAAAGAAGGGTTCGCACCCAGGATTCCAGAAGTAAGAAAACTCGTTACATTCAACTTTTGCCAGGTAGCTAAATCTTCCCTAAGTATTATGGCTATTTTTGTATCAAACTCCATTCTCGTTAAATCCCAAAGATAGAAGAAAGACCAGTTCTCTGACTATGCGCCTCCATGACATTCGGATCTGGCAACTCAATTCTCTCACTAGCCGCCCTTAGCAAGGAAGGAAGAAGTCCGACATCACCAACAGAATTAAGGAATATGCCTGGACGTGCCAGAACAAAATTAACTGCGGTCTTGATATCCTCATCTGCCTCTAACGGTTCGTACCATGTTGCTCTGCGCTTAGATATACCGGCCGCCCACGGTCCACGCGCAAGACTTTTGATCGTCTGCACAGCGATTTTCCGTTCATTACATAATTTCAATGTCTCCTCAAAATCCTTTCCGTATGTCACATGATGTGAGGTCACCCAGTTGTATGGCATCAAAACCGAATCAAAATCAAAATGTGCAACTGAACGTCGATGCATTGCTGCCACATTCCATCCATGCCCGGTCACCCCTATGAATCGAATCTGGCCTGCCTCTCTGGCCTCAATCAAAGCGCGTAAGGCTCCATCATCACTCATCGCCAAATCCCACTCATCAGGGTGGATTAAGGCGTGGAGTTGAAGCAAGTCAATAGTATTAACCCGCAACCGGTCTAAGGACTGCTGGATACTATCCTTCGCTGACTGATAATCTCTAGCTCGCGTTTTTGTGGCCAGAAAAAAATTATCCCGGTACTTGTCCATCCATGGCCCCATACGAATTTCAGCATCGCCATAAGCTGGAGCGGTGTCGAGATGATTTACATCATATTCTAGAAGTAAGTCGAGTGTTTTGTCTGCTGTATACTGGTCAACTCGACCGAGGGCTGCAGCTCCAAAAATAACAGCTGAACTCATATGTCCTGTTCGTCCAAAGGGTCTTTTTTCTATGGCCAATATAGCACCTCATAGCTCAAAAATTCTTTGCGTTCTGCGGATTGAAATTTATTCTTAAAAATAATTACCAATATTTTCATTGGAATAAAAGTATTTAAGCGAATAGTTTATCCTAATGAAAAATCAACTGTTCAATGATAACACTATGAAGCTCGGCGTTATGGCTTTTAACTGCTCTCATGGTTCTACGGTAACTATGGCGGATGGTGTTTGGCCAATGACTTGGTCCGATAATGCCACCTTAGCTAGGATGGTTGATAACTCTGGAATGGAAGTACTTCTGCCGGTAGGAAGATGGAAAGGATACGGAGGCGACACCAATTTTAATAACCGTACTTTTGAAAGTTTTACCTGGGCATCCGGCATCAGTGCCATCACAGAACACTGTACTGTTTTTGCGACAGTTCACGCCCCACTTATTCATCCAGTAGCTGCCGCAAAAATGGCAGCAACAATAGATCATATTTCAAATGGAAGATTTGCAATAAATTTAGTTGCGGGGTGGTTCAAAAATGAATTTCAAATGTTCAACAGTGTTTGGCGTGAACATGATCAACGTTACGAGTANGCATCAGAGTGGATTGAATTAGTAAAGCGCCTTTGGATAGANACTNANGAATTTGATTTTCAAGGCCANTTTTTTGAGGGNAAAGGCTTATGGAGNGAACCAAANCCNNTTCAACAACNAAGACTNCCNATAATGAATGCNGGGTCNTCCACNCAAGGNCAAATTTTTTCTGCGAAACACGCTGACATGAANTTTGTCATGCTGCGTCAAAAGGATGACACTAGTGATATAAAGCAGATCAATAATTTAAAAGTGTTGGCGAGTGATTTGGGTAGAAGTTCCCAGTGTTGGATCCATGCTTATGTAGTATGCCGAGATACAGAGAAAGAAGCGAAAGATTATCTCCACCATTATGTTGTTGAGAAAGGTGACGATGTAGCAGTGAAAAATATGTTGGATATTTTTGGTTTACAATCCAAAACACTAGAGCCAGCAGTTTTAGATGATTTCAAATACCATTTCAAAGCAGGACATGGTGGCTATCCTTTAGTCGGAACCCCAGAGCAGATTGTCACCAATATAGAAAAATTATCCCAAATGGGAGTTGATGGAATATTATTATCCTGGGTCGACTACCTACAGGAAGCACAACAATGGATCGACGAAGTTATTCCCCTGTTAGAGCAGGCGGGACTGCGTCAACCATTTATCCCATCTAAGATATGAACTCACTCGCACCACACAAAACTGGTATACTTTTCCTCGTAACACTCTGGTTTTGTTGGGGATTCAGCTATCCTGCCACCAAAATAATGCTACGTGAACTCGATATTTGGACAAGTAGAACATTAATCATGGGAGCGGCTGGCGCTTTATTATTGATATTAGGTTTCCTCGGAAAAAAAGACCTTAAAATCCCAAAAGAATACCATAGAGACCTCATCATAGCCGCTTTATTGAATATGACGGTGTTCCAGATATGCATGACGTTTGGTGTTCATTATTTCAGCGCCGGCAGAACAGTCGTTATCGTCTATACGATGCCCCTTTGGGCGATGCTGTTTGCCTGGTATATATTGAAGGAACCGCTATCGTTAAAAAGATTAATAGCGCTTAGTTTGGGAATGGCTGGGCTTGCAGCTTTGTTGAGCCAAAACTTTAGCCATCTCACGGCCCCTGGTCTTGGAGCCGCATGCACGGTAGTTGGTGCAATTTCATTTGGGCTGGGAACTGTTTGGATGAAACGACGCATTTGGATAACTGACCCGACTGTTATAGCCGGTTGGCAACTTCTTATAGGGACAGTCCCCCTCATACCTTTTTGGTTAATATTCGGAAATGAAACTGCTTGGAGAGAAATTACATTATTAACACTGGGAAATTTCATTTTCTTAATTCTTATTGCTAATGTTTTAGCTTATTTTTTGTGGTTCCGTATACTTCAGATCTTTCCAGCATCAGTCTCTGGGATGGGAACACTGGCGGTTCCAATTGTTGGAGTGATAGCAAGTTCTATCCTATTAGGAGAAACAATTGGCATAAATGAATTACTCGCCTTGGGGCTAATCATTCCAGCATTGATAATAAATTTGAAAACCACCTAAATATAACATGGTCATCGCCTACATGTTCCTAATCCATATTTTAGATCAAAACTTTCTAATTTTTATATAATGGCTATTATGTAAGGTGCTTACAACCATACTCTTAAGTGAAAGGTATCCTGATGATTAATAAACGCATGCGTTTTGGTATTTTCTTGGCGCCATTTCACGCGGTTGAAGAAAACCCAACTAATGCAATTGAGCGCGATTTTGAGTTAGTTGAGCACCTTGATAATCTTGGTTATGATGAAGCTTGGATAGGAGAGCACCATTCTGGGGGATTTGAAATCATCGCCTCCCCAGAAGTTTTTATAGCGGCTGCAATAGAAAAAACCAAACATATTCGACTAGGAACTGGAGTTGTCTCGTTACCCTATCACCATCCGTTTATGAGTGTTGATAGAATGGTCCAATTAGACCATCAATCCAGAGGCCGCGTTATGTTTGGGGTTGGTCCGGGAGCTTTAGTAGGTGATGCATTCAGGATGGGAATTGATCCCGCCAGCCAACGGACACGAATGAATGAAGCATTAGATGCGATCATGCCTTTGCTAAATGGCGAGGTTGTCGACGCTAAAACAGACTGGTTTGAAATGCGGGAAGCACAAATGCAGCTTCCCTGCTATACACGACCGCATTTGGAAATGGCTGTTGCTTGTGCCAGGTCTCCCTCAGGTGCTTTAGCGGCGGGGAAGCACGGCCTAGGTATGTTATCCATCGGCGGGACATCAGATGAGGCACTTCAGCACCACGCTAATAACTGGAAAATCTGCGAACAAACAGCGGCTGAAAATGGGAAAACAGTCAGCCGAGAAAATTGGCGTGTCGTAACTCTAGCTCACATTGCTGACACAAAAAAACAAGCGCTGGAGAATGTAAAATTTGGCATAGAAAAATGGGCGCAATATTTTAGAGAAATAGCAACTTTCCCAATTGTACCGGATGGAATCGAGAACGCGGTAGAGTTTTTGATGGAAAATAATATGGCTTGTATAGGTACACCCGATGATGCAATCCAGCACATTGAAAAATTACAACAAGGCACGGGTGGATTTGGCGCCTACCTTGAGCTTGCACACAACTGGGCAGATTGGGGGGCAACAAAACGCCACTATGAATTGATGTCGAGGCATGTTGCTCCACATTTTCAGGGATTAAACGATCTCCGACGAGCGAGTTATGATTATAGTTTTAAAAACCGGGATGTATTTGTTGGTCAAGCAGCAGCAGCGGTCCAATCAGAAATAGATAAACATCAAAAGAGGCAGGGAAATAAGAAAGAAGCGGCGGAGTAATTTAACGTTTTTATAGAACATAGAAAGTTGAATTTAAAAGTAAGACAGATAACGATGGTTAAACAGGCCGCATGCCTTTTAATAAAACCCTCTGATGTTTTCTTGTCTCTCCGATTGGATAATCGACATTCACAGAGTGTAGCAAACATCGGTTATCCCAGATAAGTATATCTCCCAAGCGCCACTCGTGGTGATATTGAAACTCTTCTTTAGTAACCCACGCATAAATAACATCTAATAAATCATCACTCTCTTTGCGACCCATCCCAACAATTCTATCGGTTCTGTTAGGATTGAAATAGATTGACTTTAGCTTTGTATCTTCATGGGTTCGAACGAGGGGATGCTGAACATCCTTCGTTTCATTTGTTTCTTCTGTAGTAAGTTTCTGTGCTCGAGCGTTTGCTCTGATGGTATCATAGGAATGAATAGCGATTAGCTCGGCTATGTTCGATTTTACAGTTTCTGGCATCTCTTCAAACGCTTTACGAGTATTAGAAAAGCGCGTTTGCCCTCCAGACGACGGTATTGCAAGCGCTTGCAAAACAGTGGCTTTTGCAGGTTTTTCAAAATAAGAGTCGTCGGTATGCCATCCTGAAAGCCGAACCAAATTTAAGTCTTTTGGCTTTGACTCGGGGGTTTTATAAGTACTTTCTAAAATAGAAACTTCGGGGTTCTCTTTATCCCACCGATGTCGCAGAAGTTGCATTTGAGGTTCCCCAAATACCGCAGCAAACTTTGCAAAGTTGAAAGTACTTAACGGATTACCCTCTATACAAAGCAAATGATATTTCAAAAACGCTTGGTTGAGTGCACTTAAATCGGAATCCGAAAACTCCTTTTCTAAATTAAGATTAGTAACCTTAGCGCCCAACGCATCGGATAGCGGTTCAATTTTTATCACCATGAACACTCCATCACTAGTTTTTCTTTACCTGTATCTGTAAAATACTCAAATCATTTTATATACACCATTTCTTCTATTTTACCACTTTTCGCCTATTAGACTGACGCCTTTCCTGAAATTTTAGTGTCCAGCTATAACCAATCCACCCAGTTAAAACAGCCCATGGAATGCATCCAAGAAACAGTGGCAACCCCCAAAGATCTATCATTGTTAGTGTAATATCCCAAACAGCAGTAAGACTACCGCCACCTATTAGGAGCAACTCTTCCAGCTTAATTGAAAATTCCTCAAATCCTAGAGATTGGTCCCATCTACCAAGCATCAACCGACCGGTTATTAAAAATACGTAATAAACAATAGGAACCGTAAAAACATTAGTTACCCATGTCCAAGCCAAGGCAGGAATGATATTGAACCGCCATTTTGGAAATAAAAATCTCTGAAAAGCCCAAAATCCACCAACCAAAGCCATTTGTATTCCAACAAATGGATTCATAGCCGACACCAGTCCAACCAACACTCCCCTCGCCGTTTCAACCGGTGGAGATTGACTCCGCAGAATAGGGATAACGAGCTTATATCGAAAAAGCCTTATCAGTTTCAGGAGCATCGGAAGATCACAACATAGTCACACGTGCAATATTAAAAACATTATCTAATAATAAAGACTTGATAACATAAGGCAATATTACAAACATTCTTCTTAAGAAGCAGATATGCTGCGCAAGGCAATGCAAGCGGCTCCATATCCATTATCGATGTTAGTTGTGGCTATTCCAGGGGCGCAGCTGGATAATGCTGACTCTAGCGCAACCCGTCCGCCTTCAGAAACTCCATAACCATTCGATGTAGGGACAGCGATAACTAATCCCCGAGCTAAACCACCTATTACACTGAACAAAGCCCCCTCCATGCCGGCACACACAATTAAAATAGAGGCGGCCTTTATGGCTTCTTGATTATGAAGCACACGCCATAAACCAGCCACGCCGATATCTATTAATTCATTGCAGGAAACACCATGAAATAGAAGGGTTCGAGCAGCCTCCCTAGCAACACTTAGATCCGAAGTACCGCCTGTTATTATAAGTATGTTAGCTTCATTACTGGGCGTTTGAATTTTTCCAGATATTGCGGTTTTAGATATTGAATCATAATCTAATAGAGCTTTATCTTGCTCAGATAAAGCATCAAACTTTTCCACTTCTAAACGCGTTATTAAAGCCTTTCCTTTCGAGTTATGAGCTTGTCTAAGGGCCTCTGAAATCTGTTCGGGTGTTTTCACGTTAGCTAGAATTGCTTCGGTCAGTCCAATTCTCTCAACTCTGTCCGTGTCGAAGCAAACTAAGTTCTCCATATCGTCGTCAATCATAATTTCTCTCGTAAGAAAGCACTTCCTTGTTTATATGAGGAATATTCCACACCTTTACTGTGACCATATATTCTTACTAATTTATCGACGCTTTTACGTAAATTGCGATCTACCTTATTCAACAAAGTCTCTTCTAACTCTATTACGATGCCAACACGTTTAACCCTGCATCGGATTATGCCTAACCCAAATTCTTCCCTTAACAACCGTTCAACATTGTCGATTAACATCAATTTTTCATTTGTAACGTATAATCCCGTTTCTATTCGACTAGACAGGCAAGGCGCCGCAGGTAATTGCTTGATATCATCCAAAGCAAGATCCTCGGCAATAAGCCTAATATCCTGTTTACCTATATTCGCCTCAACAAAAGGGTGACGCACCTCGAAATCCTTTGCTGCTTTTAAGCCGGGTCTAAAATCACTTAAATCATCTAGATTAGTTCCTGATAGGATTGGCCGAGAGGTAAATTGAGCTATACGAGAATAAAGATTGCTTTTACAAAAAAAACACCTATTGACAGGATTTTTCAGGTAATTTGGATCTTGCATTTCATTCGCGTTTATTAATTCAAGTTGCCACCCAGCATTTTGAGCATGCCTCTCAATGCGTTCCGTTGCCTCTCTAGGTACTGCTGGGGATAGGGCATGAAACATCGTAACCGAAACATTCAAAGTTCTCTTTGCAATATGCGCCAAAGTCATACTATCAACACCCCCGCTAACAGCGATGGCTACAGACTCCATAGGTGTTAGAATTGACGCTAGTTTTTTTTGAAAATCAGCGCTTTTCATTTTTTTTTGCAGCACCTTGTAATAATTGATTTCTGCGCAGAGATCTCTCGGCTTGCGTAGATGTATTTAATTTCAATTCATCCATATCAGCTTTGATGGTAATGACCCCATCCGGCCTAATCGATTTTTTTGCGCTCACACCGTCTAGACTAATATTCTCACGGTTTAGCACGCTGCGATTTAAGATTTGTTTTCTCAATCCAATCGTCGTTGTTTGAAGAAATATCTGTTCAATCGCTCGGTCTATATGATCAGGATAACATAAAACGCGCACTGAGGTTGCAAGACGACCTTTTTTACCAGATACCATATATTGAACGACATCCAACACACCTTGGGTAGTCCTCAGTATATCAAGCGCAACCGCTAACTCCTCACCAGTCTGATCATCAACTTCAAAGGTGATTTCGCCTACCTCGTTGTTGGTTCCAAATTCTGCTGTTGTTTCTTCAAATGCCAGAATTCTTAGCATGTTTGGCACGCCTTTTAATTCCTTTGTCCCAAGGCCATATCCACTAGCTATCAATCGGCCATTATTTCTTTTCGTGTTTTGAGAGGCCGCGATATGCGTCAAAATTGCAGCCCCAGTTGGTGTGACTCTTTCACCGGCGATGCCATCGTCGGCCATTATATAACCTTTGAGAAGTTGGCTGGTAGCCGGGGCTGGAACAGGCATTAACCCGTGGGCGGTATTTACCGTTCCTGATCCCATTGGAATATCATCAACACTCCACTCAGAACAGTTTAGCAGTTCAAGAATAGTTGCTGTTCCAACAATATCACAAATTGAGTCCCAGTCGGCTATCTCATGAAAATGAACTGCATCTATCGATTTACCATGAACTGCTCCCTCTGCTACAGCAAGTCGATGAAAGATATCTATCGCTCTTTTAATGACAGCCGGTGGCAGTGCGCTACCGGAAAGCCTATTGCAGATATCCTTATAATTTCCAGTAGAAAAATGTGTATTATTTGCGTCGCCAGTAATAATTAATTTTTTACCTGTAATACTCGACGTTGATGCAGAATTTAATTCCAGAGACCAGTCCGAAGGAAGGCCGGTTTGTCGCATAGCATCAAAAACTTTTGGTTTCAAATCTGGCCATGCATCCAACATCGCCGCAATAAACATGTCGCCAGCTATTCCACCAATAGGATTTAGATGAATGAACATTTATAAAATCTATCCATCGTTAGAAAAAAATGGGATCACATAGGGACCCTCGGGTATGACAGCAATTTTATTCTGCTTATGACGAACGAAACTTTGTTCTATGCATTTTTGCAAATTCTCGACTTTATTTACACCTGTGACCAACCAATCTTTATCACTTAACCCTTCCGAATAAAGATGGATTGAGCCTACGTTCATTGGCTTTAGCTGCATTTCTGTCTGCCATTCATCGATATCTGCATATTGTTTTTGCGAGATTGCGTTTAAAAAACCAGATGGCCCCATTTTCACTAAACGTTTTTGAGCAGCAACAAATTCCTCAGATCCCATCCCTTCTCTACAATTCGAGACAATAATTAAATCACCACCCTTATCCAATATATCAAGAGGACCTACCATCCCCTTTACAGTTTGGTAATACGTGAGGTCAAGCGGATGCCCAGCACAACTTGTCAACACTGTCTTAAAACGTCGAGGAACCTTCACTTCCGCATATTTTCGAATAAAGGCAACAGCCTCTAAATGGCTAGAAACTATCTCACCAAAATTAACAAATGACACATTCCTGAATTCATCGATTACTACATTCATAGCCAAGGCACCACCAACCATTTCTACAATCTCGAGTTGGTCTTCATGCAGCGGATTACCGTCTAAATTACAATTTGTGGCTAACGGATCTTCCATATATCGAGATGAATGAAAAGTGGTGATGGTTTCCGCGTGAGCAACACCAGGGGCAATAACCTTGCGGCCTCCAGAGTAACCAGCCATAAAATGTGGCTCCACTAAGCCAGTGGCAATCTTGACGTCCGCACCTACAAATCTTCGATCTAAAAGTATGCGGTTCCCTTTTTTTGTTGTTCCCACATCAATATGGGCACTATCATCGCGAGCAAAATGATTTTCAACTTTTGCATTTTCTAGCACCCAAGGGTCACCAATAAGTTCCTCCAACTCTTTACCCTCATTCGGTCGATGCAAACCTGTTGCGATAAGGATAGTGATTTGTTCCGCCTGAATTCCTAAAGTCATCAGCTTTCTCATAATTGGCTGTAGAATTAGACTATTAGGCACCGGCCGCGTGATGTCACATATCAAAATGCAGGCAGTTTTGGCATTTTTTGAGTGGTTTTTTAATATGGCAGAAGCGGTTGAATTTGACAGGGTTGCCTCAACAGCATGAGAAGGATTCGCCAACCTTGGCATCCTAGGCTTTCTAATTAACGTGACATCTGAGGTTTTTGGCAAATCAACCGATAGCTTACCCCGCCCATAAAGAAGCTTTACGTTACTCATACTTGTTCATTCATATCTTTGCGATCACTCTCATTTAAACACTAACCCAGTCTATACCTTAACTGTTGATAGTAAAAATGAATTTATTAATGTGGTCTGCACCTTTTGGGTGCCTCATAAATGGAAATATTTTCACATCTCTTACCAAAAAACTCAGCCATAAAACTAATTGGAGTTCTATCATATAAATATTTGCTGACCACGGTTGGGGCCAAAAAAGCCACAGGATTGGACGAGCAACTCGTTAGCCCAAGAAAAACTAATGCACAAAAAACCCTCAACATACTTGATCCTCACAAAATTTTTCAAATATAAATCAAAAGTTACTAAGCAAGATCCAGACCAACTGGCATGGGTTTTGCTTAACATCATTTAAAATGCGCATCATTCGTGGTGCGTTGCTTAAAATTAATTTTTTGAACGGATTATAATTATGGGTTTTACATGGAATTCTAGTGATTTGACGGCACTCGCCGATCCTCATTTTATAGACAAACTTGGACACTATGTTCATGGTCATCAAGCTGAAAACTATACCTTTTCAATGAATGTAATGGGATACCAAGCTATGTATTACACTGCTGAATTTGAAGAAATTATTAAACGTGAGAGTAGCATAGAGGCTTTAAAAACTGAAGTTAAGCAAGTATGTCGTGGTATGTTCGGCAAAACAGGAACTGAGGGCTGGGAAGTAAGTTTTAGGGCAGAAGCGCTGATTAGAAACACCCTTGATCCTAATACACACTTGCCATTAGGCGAAACAGATTATGCTACAGACTTGGTTTACTCAAATACAATTTTGTTTTCACTACAACAAAATGGTAATAAGATATTCGAGGAATGGGCAAGAAATGTCGGTTTGATTGAAACTCTAGAGGAAAAACCAGAAATCCATAGTCACTCAACGAATATTTTGCCTATCAGCGTCGAAGAAGAAAAAATCCAAATGACAATGTGATTTTTACCAAGATTTTAAAATAGCTGTTTAAACAGGTTATTTTAGATAATAGCTTAAAATTTATGCCAATCTATTGAGTTCTTACGTGGAATGACATCGAATTGCATCTATCGCCCAAATAGATTTTGGATTGGGATGCAATAAATAAACAAAAGAGATTCCTCTCCAGGGTTACGGTCATCCAGACCAGCATTGGAAACATGGTGAAATGAGAAGCCTACTCTAGAATTGTCTTGCAAAGGCAACATGAAATTGAAACCAGACCGAAATTCTATTGCATGGCCTAAATCTTTGCCATCACCATTTCCATATATTCCGGCTGCAAAATTTGGGGTTAAGATTGCTTTATCATCAAAGTATAAATCCAAACCTATACCTGCATACCCATACGTGGCTCCTTTAACAGTCCCGCTTAAACCAATAAAAGGTGTAAAAAGGCTAAGTTTATCCGTTTCAGGGAAGACATATTCTAATCTAAATTTGCCCGTAGTTTCATCATCAAACATATCATAAACACCAGCGCCGAAAATTAGAAACCCCGGCTCTTCGCCTAGGACAGCGTCTTGCGGTGGTAACATAAATAAAAAACTGGCTATGAAAATACTGCAGACACGTAACATTAATTTTCTTTTCCAAATAACATTATAATCAAACTATATCACAAAACTAAATTCAAAAATTTCCTAAATTTTTCATTTTCTCCGTCGCATTGACCAATGCTGATTTAATACCAGGTTCTAACGCTGAGTGACCCGCTGCGTCTATAATCTGATATTGTGCTTTAGGCCAAAGGTTTGCGAGTTTATCTGCCGAATATATTGGACAGACAACATCATATCTACCTTGAATAATGAAGGCAGGCTTGTCACTTATGACTGAGATCTCATCTAACAAAACATTAGGTTTTAAAAAGTTTTGGTGAATAAAGTAATGCACCTCGATTCGTGCTAGCGCTAACATCTGGCTCGGCGATATACTATCACTTAGTTTGTGGTTGGTGGGCATTAACATAGAACAAGACTCTTCATAAGAGCTCCAAACTTCAGCGGCCTCTTGGCGCTTTTTTGGGTCTGGGTCATTTAGACGAGATGAAAATGCTGATAATGGGTCCTCTCTCTCCGTTTTTGATAGAAATCCTAGGAATTTTCTTTTTATCTCTGGGAAAAAAATCCCCATTCCGTTCACAAACCAATCAATTTCTAATTGTGTGCCTAAAAAAATTCCACGTAAGATAAAACCAGAGCAACGATCCGGGTGAGCTTCCCCGTAAGCCAGCGCCAACGTGCTTCCCCAAGACCCGCCAAATATCAACCATTTATCAACCCCCAAAAAGCCTCGAAGTACTTCTAAATCATTGACAAGATCATCAGTCGTATTTTCTTTACATTCCGCTGCAGGTCGCGATTTACCCGCCCCACGCTGGTCAAATAATATTATTCGATAGAAGGTTGGATCGAAGAATTGACGGTGAATGGGTGCGAAACCAGCTCCAGGCCCTCCATGCAAAAAGACAACAGGAACGCCGTCCGGGTTTCCAACCTCCTCCCAGTAGAGTTCATGTAGTTCGGAAACCTTCAGATAGCCACTTTTATTCGGCAAGATTGATGGGAACAATTGAATACTCATCGACAGCAACTCTTATTTATACAGAATCCCTAATCAACACGTACTAGACAATTTTACAACTGTTTTGTTGGAGGCCACTCGCGGAAAGGGGCTGTTCTTGTGCTTGCCTACCCCGCAGCGAGTTTAGGGACTCCAACTCCCCCGGCACCGGCCTGTAAAGCCTATTAAGCTTATCTAGCCTTAACTGAAGCCTGATGTGAACTAATAGAGATCAGAAGGTCGCTCAACTGCGAGGGCAATATTATCCTTCAGCTTTGTTAATGCTCTATTCTCCAACTGTCTCACACGCTCCTTGCTTACACCAAAAAATTTTCCGAGCGACTCAAGTGTTGCGCCATCATCTACCAGTCGTCTTTTCTGAATAATTGTATATTCCCGCGGCGTCAGGCTTGCCATTGCTTCCCGCAGGATATCCGACCTTAGCTCCGAATCCCTAACACCACTAATTAAAATTTCAGGATTGGGACGTTCGTCCACAATTAAATCTTGCAGTTCTGACGCCATAGTATCAGAAACGCTTGCATTCAGGGATTGATCAGGCCCATCAAGCCGCCGCTCCATTGATAAAACGTCTCTAAGTGGGACATTCAAATCACTAGCAACCTGCTGCCTCTGTTCATCAATATGTACCTTCTCGCCTGTCCGCTCAATCTTTGCTCGCAGTCTACGCAGATTGAAGAAAAGTGTCTTTTGTGCCGACGTTGTTCCCATTCTAACGATCGACCAATTTCGGAGAATAAATTCCTGTATCGCCGCTCTCATCCACCAAGATCCGTAAGTAGAAAAACGCACCTCTCTGTGCGGATCGAACCGGGCAGCCGCCTGCATTAAACCGACATTTGCTTCCTGTATCAGATCGCCCATTGGTAACCCATAAGACTTATATTTGAAGGCCATACTTATTGCCAATCGCGCGTACGGCTCAACCAGTTTATGAAGGGCTTTTTCATCGCCACCTTCTCGCCAAGCCTTGGCTAAAGCGTGCTCGTGATCTTTTTCCAACAACGGAACGCCCATAGCATGTTTTATGTAGCGTTTGTTTGCCTGTTTAGTTTCATTATCTTCTGTTGACAGAAACGCTGATGACATAATCTACTCCACCAAACCGTACACCAATTAATCATACAGTATACGGCGGCGCTCTTGTCATAGATCACTACATTCAACTGAAAGTCTATTTCCTCCCAAGTGGTTTGGGCAGTTAAAGCTTGTTTTACTTTAACTACTCAAAGTCTTCTTCATCATCTTCATCAACATCTTTTGACGAGTCCATTTCCGGCGCGTCCACATGCATTAACCTTTCAAGACGTGATATAGCTGTTTCTTCATCAATATTTTCGATTGCCGCAAATTCACGCGCCAACCTATCCAGAGCAGCTTGATACATTTGACGCTCGCTGTAAGATTGCTCTGACTGATTTGTGTTTCGCCTTAAATCTCTGACAACCTCGGCAATTGAAACAGGGTCGCCGGAATTTATCTTAGCTTCGTATTCCTGAGCCCTACGTGACCACATAGTGCGTCGAACCCGCGCACGCCCCTCTAACTTTACTAATGCCAAATCCATTTGTTTTCGGGAACTAAGTCTCCTCAACCCCGAAGTCTCTGCTTTTGCAACGGGAATACGAAGAGTCATTCGATCATGTTCAAAATTGATAACGAGGAGGTCCAGCTCGGTTCCTGCTATTTCTTGTTTTTCGGTTCCTAATATTTTGCCGACCCCATGGGTAGGATAGACAACAAAATCTTCCGTTTTGAAATCGATTTTTTTTGTCATACCTACTCTCTTCCTTCACTAGCAGTAATATTCAAATGCTTCATGCACAAAGCCAATTCGAAAAAATCCACTTCTTTAAGATCGAATTAGATCCCGAACAGCAATTTTGAGTTTTTTACAAAAAGGTTGGATAGTATATCACACTTCGGAGGGAATAAGTAGTGTTTGTATCTGCTGTTTTTAACTTATTTATAGTTTATTGTGATCCGATGCAGGAAAGTTAATTGCCTTCTCCGGGGTTTTCGCTAAAATATTTATCGTATTTTCCTTCCATACCATCAAAAGACTTTGCGTCTTCCGCGGGTGCAATCATGCGGGTGATATTTGGCCACTCATCCGCATATTTCCGATTGAGTTCGACCCACTCATCTGCTCCGGACTCTGTGTCCGGCAATATCGCTTCCGCCGGGCACTCTGGTTCACAAACACCACAGTCGATACACTCGTCAGGATGAATCACCAACATATTTTCACCAACATAAAAGCAATCAACCGGACATACTTCTACGCAATCGGTATACTTACATTTTATGCAATTCTCGGTAACTACATACGTCATATTTTTCCCTAATGGCCATTTAAACCAAGTAGCTTTGCTAGCGAACAGTGGGTTATCCGCCAACCCCTAATTTTTCAAGGGCTCTTTTTCGAGCAGCACCGCTCTCTCGATCGTCTACATAAAGAAGTCCTGCCAGCCTTCTCATCAAAGTTGCTTCAAAATCGTGGAGCTCTCCATCTGAGTAGACGAGTTGCCACAACATTTCCATCAGAGCTACACGCTCAGAATTATCGAAGGAATTTCGCACCACCTTTGTGTATTTGTAGATATCATTGCCATTATCAACGTCTTCAGTCGCCTCTGCAATAATCTCTTTCGCTTCTGTTTCGTTTAAAGAAAATCTCTCCACCATTAGCCTGTTTAATGCTACTTCCTCTGCCGTATCCAGTTTCCCATCTAACCAGGCAGCCCGCGCAAGTAGTGATGCACTAGCCAATTTAACCGGGTCAGTGATTTTCTGTGATTTTTTTTCACTTTTTTTTGATCCCAAAAGGGCGTCTTTTAGATATTCTAACATTCTACACAAAACCTCTTGCCTGACTTATTGTGAACTTAATGCAATCACTACCAGAGATAAATGTACCAAAATGCAAAAGAAGTCACCCCCACCTGAAAAATTTTTGTGCCAAACTACACCATCTGCGATGCGAAATGCCTCACCAATATTGAGGGTGCTCAAGGATATATTGCCAGAAAAATGTTCAGTTTTAGAAATCGGAAGCGGAACTGGCCAACATAGCGTAATATTTTCGGAGGGAATTAACTGCTTAAAATGGATCCCCAGCGATGTTGATGCTTCAAACTTCGCGAGCATCACTGAATGGGCCCGAACTGCTACAAACAATACTCCCGCCAGTCCACGTTTGATTGACGCCTCACAGCCCGATTGGTGTTTAAGTGCCAACGATAATATTAATGTAATTGTCTCCATCAATGTAATCCACATAAGCCCATGGTCGGTCACTAAAGGTATCTTAAAGGGGGCTCAGAGATTCCTACCAAAAGGTGGGTTTTTATATTTTTATGGGCCATTTATACAAAATAACCTATCCACCGCTGCAGGCAATATTGCGTTTGACAAAAGTTTAAGAGAGAGAAATGAGGATTGGGGTTTACGAAATATAAATGAGATAGAGAAGTTAGCGAACGAGCATGCCCTAAAATTAGATAAAATAGTAGAGATGCCATCGAATAATCTATCCGTTATTTTCACAAAAACATAAGCGGTTTTCCTCACAGAGATTGTAGTGCTTCTATAAATTTGTTTATTTCATCTTCCGTATTATAGTAATGCACACTTGCTCGAACAAGCACGTCTAAACCGCGTTCCAAGTAGCTAAGTTTCATACCCGACCCACTTGAGGTTGAAACGTTGATCCCATGCTCTGAGAGTTGTATTTTAACTTGCTCCGCATCAAGCCGTAAATGTTTGAATGTGACTAACCCGCATTTTTTTGCACCTTGATCTGTTAATGTTACGAGCCCTGTTTCTTGGAGTTCTGCCCTTAGATACGCAGCCAGATCAAACACCCTACGTTCTATAGTCTTCAAGCCAAGTTCCATAGCATAGTCCACGGCTTTCCCAAGAGCAGCTTGGCCCGCAAAATACCGTTCCCAATTTTCGAAACGCTTAGCATCTGTTCTAATCTCATAAGTTCCAGCATCTATAAGTTCTGCTGCAAACTGGTCCAGTAACGGAGGTTCCAGCCGCTCTATCCAATCCTCCTGAACATAAAGAAAACCCGTTCCTCTAGGCCCACGGAGATACTTTCGACCAGTGGCCGATAAAAAATCACAGCCGATAGCTTTCACGTCCAACTCTATCTGACCCACAGATTGGCATGCATCTAACAAGAAAGGAATACCGTATTTTTTTGCAATTCTTCCAACATCGTGAGCCGGGTTAATCAGCCCTCCCCCGGTGGGAATGTGACTTATGGAAATTAATTTGGTTTTTTTATCGATATGTTGCTCAAGGGCATTAA
>PAQA01000029.1 GCA_002709155.1 Rhodospirillaceae bacterium | reverse complement strand
CGCTAAGACCTCATGTTAGAAGACAGTTACTAGATCGAACCCGAAAATTAGTTGGGCAAGGATTTGATGTGCTGCAGCAAATTTTAGATGAATATCCGGACGTTTATTCAGTTGTTCCTCCTGGGGCCTCAGCTCTCTCATTTGTTCGATACAACCTTCCAGTAAACTCCACCGAGTTAATCCATAAATTTAGAGAGGAAGAAAATATTCTGATTGTACCCGGGGACTGCTTTGATTTTGACCACCATCTTCGTATCAGCTCGGCTTTACCCAAAGAATATGTTCATGAGGGTTTAAGCAGGATGAATGATGTTATTAAAAAAATATTATCTCGATAAAGACATTTGTTAGAGCGTCATTTTAAGCGGGTGGCTTGCTAAATCAAATGAGATCCGCTGGAGCTTGTAATGGTTTACAGTCTGAAGCGAGTGAAATTTCGGCCTCCGTTCGAGCATTTAACTCTTCCACAGTTATAGATTCGAGCAGTTCTATTGCCATAAACCCCTGATTAGTGACGTCCACCACGGCTATATCGGTATAGATACGATTTACACACTTCGGTGCTGTTAACGGAAGATTGCAATAGTTGAGCAATCGGGGGCTGCCATCTTTCGTATTGTGCTGCATCATCGTCCATGTTGATTTTGCTCCAACTGCAAGATCCATGGCGCCGCCTACCAATGGTCCTTTATCTGGAATTCTAGAATCCCAATTGGCAAGATCACCCGAGATGCTTACCTCGAAGGCTCCTAATATTGTGATATCAATATGACCTCCACGTATCATTGCAAATGAATTTGCTGAATCAAAAAGACTGGCGCCGCCTCTAAGAGTAACTTTTCGGCTTCCCGCGTCCACGAGGTTTGGATTGATGTTGAGTTCATTGGCTTCTGGTCCAACACCTAAGATTCCATTTTCAGATTGCAGAAAAACATCTCGATCGGAAGGAATATAATTGGAAACCAGCACGGGCATTCCCAACCCTAAATTTACAACATTACCGTCAGGAATATCTTGTGCTGCTCTCCATGCTATTTGATTTCGATTAAGCGGTTTCAAATTTCTTTTCCAGTGGCTACTACATGATTCACATAGACGCTAGGTAGGTGCACGTCTGTTGTAGGAAGAGCTTCATCGATTGCTTCGCGAACTTCGGCGATAGTAACTTCGCAAGCGGTTGCCATAGCAGGCGCAAAATTCATTTGTGTGGTATTGAAATTTATGTTCCCAAATCTGTCAGCTCGATCGCCACGAATCAAAGCAAAATCACCGGTGATTGCCTCTTCGAGGACGCAGTTTTTGCCGTTTATTTCTCGAGTTTCTTTTCCTTTGGCTAAATCTGTTCCATATCCGGTTGGTGAATAAAAAGCGGGTATTCCGGCGCCGCCTGCGCGAATTCGCTCTGAGAAATTTCCCTGAGGCACGCATTCAAGTTCAATTGATCCGTCTCTCCATTGTTCTTCGAAAGGTGATAATTCTTTTCCGCGGCCTCTTGCTGCCGTGACTATTACTTTTCTTACCATTTTGGCTTCAATCAACGAATGAGTAAGCGAGTACGGATGGGTGGCAGAATTAGCAACAAGTGTAAGCTCTTTTGGTTCGGCGTCTCTTAATATTTCTAATAAAAAATTTGGAAAACCTGCGCCACCAAATCCGGATACCATAATGACAGCACCATCAAATATTTTAGATATTACCTCTTTCGCAGTTTCTATCCGTTTATCGATCGCCATTATTTGTCAATCTTCAGCGCAAGCTTTAATTGCATTCATAAATACTTTTTGAGCCCCAGGGCCGCGTGCAAATGGACTTATAATGGGTAGTTCTATTCCGGAATCGCGGTAGGCTTCTATTTTGTCCCTACATTGTGATGGCGTTCCAGCTACCCCGGTTGCATCGACGATAGCGTCCGTGACACCTTTGTTTGCTGCTTCCATATCTCCCTTTTTGAAGGCGGCTGCAATATCTGCCGCCTCTTGTTCGAAACCATGCGATGCTATCAACTTATTATAACGTGGGAAAAAGCCAATATACATTGCGAGCCCAGGACGCATGAGATCCATTGCTTCGGCTCGCGTCTCGGCAACAGCTGTCGGTAATAGCGATGTGATTTCAACATCCGATGAGTTCCTTCCTGCAACAGCAGCGCCCACGGCAAGGTTTTCACGAATATCCGTAGCGGTTTTTAAAGTGCTTCGCGTCAGAATAATACCATCTGCAATTTCTCCACATATTGCGGTCATTTTTGGAAATAATCCAGCGAGATAAATTGGTACTCTCTTTCTATTAGGTTCAAACCACAAATCAAAATTCTCAATTTTGATTGTTTCCCCATTAAAATTAATAGAGCCTTTTCCCAGTAATTCCCTTATCACATGTACTGTTTCTCTGACACGGAGCATCGGTTTTCCAAATTCAATTCCATGTTCAGGCATGACCTGCACGCGGTGACTGGACCCTAAGCCAAGTATAAAACGACCTCCCGACAACTGGTCCACGGTCGCTGTTGCCATGGCGATTGTTGGAGCCGATCTCACAAAAACACTACTGATAGCGGTTCCTAACTTTATTTTGGATGTAGTAACAGCGCATCCTGATAGAATCGAGAACTGATCTCCACCATGCCCTTCGGCAACCCATGCGGATTCATAACCTAGTTCTTCTGCCAGTTTTACGCATTCGACTATTTGGGAAGCGTTTGGTCCGCCAGAAAAACCTACAGCAATTCGTTTCATTTAATGCCTTCCAAAAGTTAGTACTTATTATAGAAATTAATTTTGGTTATTATATTTCCTCTTTTCAGAATAGATAAACCTTAAAGTTAATTAACTAAGTATAGTTTCTAACTCGCTAAAATCTCTCACGATTAGGTCTGGTTGGTGAGGATTTTCTCCAAATGGCCGCTTTCTCCTATCTATGAAAACAGTTCTGAAACCCCATGCTTTTGCCCCTATGCAATCGAAGGCATGGTTAGCTACAAAAAGTATGTTAGAGCGTTCTATATCTTCAAATTCGGTTGCTATTATCTCCTCTGCTTTAGCGTACGTTCTTTTATCAGGCTTGAAGGCTCCAGCCTCTTGTACCGAAATGGTCAGATCAAATTTAAAACCGATATATTGTTTTGCCCGTTGCAACATGTCTCTGTCACCGTTTGAGAGTATTGATAACCGGTAATGTTTATGAAGTTGGTGCAGACTTTTTAAGACATCAGGAAATGGTTTTAGTTCTTCAATTCCTGAGACAAGCCATTCTACTTCGGATTGAGAGTAAGGAATATTTGCTCTTGTAAGAACTTGGCTCACTGCTCTGTGCCCAATTTGTCTGTATGAAGTATGTCCCCTATCGACGAGGGAATCAATCATAGAGTCTTCGAAATGCGTACGCCGCCACCAGGTCACAAACTGATGAGGATTTCCGGCCCATCCTTTATCTTTAAGAAATGGCGTCACTAATTCAGTCAGTCCTGTCTGCATATCAACAATAGTGCCATATTGATCGAACGTTAAAATCTTTATCTCGCGTTTCAAAATTTCGATGATTGAAGTAGGCATCCTCATTCCTTTGTGAATGCAGGTAATATTAAAATAATAGATTTATTTGGCGTTGGTCTTATCGAAAAACCTAAGCAATAATTTGGAGGTTTCATCAGGTTGTTCCTGCTGTACCCAATGTCCTGCTCCTGGGATAAGATGAAAATCATTCATATTGGTATAAACCGTATCTTGCATGCGTTCCGCGGCACCAGGTCGTTGAAAAACTCCCCAGTCGCTACTGCCAGAGATAAAGCAAGATGGTATATCTATTGTTTTACCCGAAAATATTTCAAGCTCTTTAGTATCGAAACCGGTTGTGCCACGCCGATACCAGTTTAACCCACCTTGAAAACCATTTCTCGTATACTCTTCTGCGTAAATAGCTAGTTCATTATCCGTCAACCAGGAGTTCGCATCTATCTCAGTACGACTTGGCATTTCCTTCCCAACTGCTTGCGGCATCGTATCGTCAAGGTCCATTATATAATAAGTAGGCATCTTCTCCAATTCGCTGGCGATCCAAGCTTGGAGTTTATGTGGTTTATTAGCCTCCCAGTCGGCACTTTTCTGGTGATAGTATGCCCTGAGAAAATTATGAATACCCTGTGGGCATTGCGTCATGTCAGAATTAGCCGGTTCTGTCGAATAATACCAATGATAGTGTTTTCGGGGGCGGGCGAGTGCTCGCATCGATTGATGGATGTCAATTTTGTTTTCTGAGCTAGGCACTGCAGTATCTTTTTCTGTAGATATTTTGGGTGGTCCATCAAAAGGTGCACTCATTAGAACGCACCGATTAAAAATATCGGGACGGACAAGCGCACACCATGCTGCAACCGATGCACCATAATCATGCCCCACAACGCCTGTAATTTTTTCGTACCCCAATGCATTGATCAAGCCTATGGCGTCTCGAACCGTATTCAACAAATTGAATGGAGTAAGATCACTGTCATAACCAACTGGACCCCAACCTAGTGTTCGCCCGTATCCTCTTAGATCAGGGGCTATGACATGGAAACCTGCTGTGGCGAGTGTCGGTATTATCTTCCGCCAGCTGTAGGCTAATTCAGGAAAACCGTGAAGCAGTAATATGACAGGTTTATTTGAGCCCTCGTATCCTGCCTCTAACACATGCATTAAAAGTCCATTGGTATTATCTATGAATCGTGATCGCACACCAACTGGAAGCACTGAGGTATCATATGGGATTTGCAAGGTCATAGATATTCCAACTCACTAATTTTTTTTGCGTATTTTATGAATAGCATTTTTAATTGCATCAGCAATTTTAATTTCAAAGCCGTCTGGTACATGTGGTGCAACTGGAAGCGAAATAGTTTGAGCGGATAACCATTCTGCAACAGGGAATTGTCCAGGTTTATAACCATATTTTTCTTGATAATAGGTCATTAATGGAACTGGGCCAGGATAATGGACTGAAGTGCCGATGTTTTGGGCATTCAACTCTGCTACAATATCATCTCGATTTAAACTGCCGTCTTGAGGCAATACCGCGTTTAGACAATAGCAAGAAGAACGAGCTTTGCCTTGTACCGGATCAAAAACGGTTATCTCGTCAATTGCCGATAGAGTATTTTTGAGGGCATTATAATTTGTTTCTCGGATCTTTAATTTTTGTTTGAGTTTCGCTAACTGACAGAGACCGACGGCTGCCTCAACTTCATTCATTCGGTAGTTATATCCCAGTATAGGGACATCATAAACACCCGGTTTTTTGCGCGTTTGATGACTGTGATCGTAACCAAATGCTTTTCTCTTTCTTATCGATTCTGCAAGCTGGGGGTCGTTAGTTGTTACCATTCCGCCCTCAATGGTAGTCATATGTTTAATAGGGTAAAATGAGAAACAACCCACATTACCAAGAGCGCCTGCTTTTGTTTCCCCATATAATGCATCTACAGCTAACGCTGCATCTTCTATTACGAATAGCTGATGTTTTTCTGCATTGGCATTTATTTTATCCATGTCACAAGGTAACCCCAGAAAATGTACTACCATTATACTTTTAGTATTCTCCGTTATTTCGCTTGAGATTGCATCAGATGTAATATTGCCATTTTTAGGATCAACATCCACAAATACGGGTTTTGCGGAACAATATTCTACCGCATGAGCTGTCGCCACGTGCGTCATTGCGGGCACTATCACTTCATCTCCCGGACCAATTTGGCGTGAAAATAAGGATAAATGAAGACCGGATGTACCCGAAGAAACCGAAATAGCGTGATCAACTCCTATATGTTTTGCAAAAGCTTCTTCAAACTCGAGGCAGACCGGCCCGTGGGCTAAAATTGGGCCTTTTAATACTTTGGTGACTGCATCAATTTCGTCTTGATCAAGCATTGGTTGGCCAAAGGGTATGTTATGCGGTTGCATATTTATCTCTTATATCAATTTCAAATAAGGTAGGTCACCGGAACTGTTTTCTGAGCTTCTAAAGAATCGTAACATGCAAAACAGATATCCATTACTCGAAAAATATCGGTTACGGATATAGCAGGCTGCCTATCTTCCCTAATTGCGGACACAAAATCAGGTATCAGGTCAAATTTTTCAATTCCCGGATACGCTGTTGTGACAGTGGTTTCTTGATGCGACTGATCTCCATTATATAACCTGGCATGTGGAATATCGTTAATGAAGGTTTGTTTGGTACCATATACATTCAACGCATGAATTTGCGGACGTTGTGGCCCAAAGTTTGACATTGATCTCCCTAAAGTTCCATTTTCAAATCTCAGTAAATTCATAATTATATCATCAAACTTGTATGATGTATCTCTGGTGAGCAGTTTATTTCCCATTCCGTTCACTTCAATGACTTCTTGGCCGATCAGCCAGCGCATAAGATCGATCATGTGGATTCCACCACCATAAGTTACACAATAAAAATCCATTTTACCTCGCCAACCTTCGGTTAATTTCCAAAGTATTTGGTGGATGTAATCGCCCTCTATAGCAACTATGTCTCCAAAATAGCCGTCATCAATCCAGGCTTTGAGCTCTTTGAACCGGGGAGACTGCCTCAAAATTAGATTGGAAGTTATTAAACGGCCACTATCTTGTTGAGCCCTCAGAAGCCGCTCAGAATCTGTTCTATTCAATGCTATTGGTTTTTCTATCATTACGTGTTTACCATGATTAAAAGCGCTTATGGCTTGCTCAACATGATGGTCGTCGTAACTTGCAATGCTGACAATATCGATCTCAGGATTCTCTGTTATCATTCGATAATCAGAGTGTCGTCCAAAAATTTTATTCCTATCCCCTACATCCTTTAGAACCTTTGGATTAATATCGCATATATCGGTTACACTGATGGCGTCTAGTTGTTGATAACCTGCGACATGCTGTTCCCCAACTCCTAGTCCAACGACGCCTACATTCAGGTTTTTCTTCATTCAAAGGCTTCTATATTTTTTGGGGTCCAATGAAAAGTGATTGCTTCATCTACTTTTTTAAACCCAGTTGAATTGTATAGCCTAATTGAGGCCTCATTATTTAATTGGGTTCCTACTCTTATTGCTGAAACGCGGTTGGAATAATGGGAAATAACAGCCTTTACCAAAATTGTTCCTATTCCTTTCCCCTGAGCTTCAGTTGAGACCCCAACTAAATCAATGGTAGCTGAATTGCGTTCTTGGAGGCATGAAATAAATCCGACAATTTGATCTTCCAGTTCGATGACAAAATTTACGTCACTGCGCCCCAAAATATTATTTTGAGCCCATGTATATTTGCTTTGATCAGCGATTTTGTTATCAAGATATTGATCGGTATGATACCGGTCGTGGGTAAAACAGTTTTGGGCTATATTTGAGCAAGCGTTTGCGTCGTATTTCGAGGCTAGGCGAACGCTGAAAGGTAACTCCAGCTCTTCTTTTCCTTCAAAGGAGCGCTCAAAATAAATCAGATTTTCTATTTTACGGAATTGAGTATGCCGCATCGCATTCTCCCATTCCCGTGGGACACGAATTGCAACAAGCCCTGCATCTTTTGGTATGGAGTTGTGGAGTGAGGCGATATCCGAGTATTTTTCTGGGCTAGCCTTATAAACGGAAAAACCAAAAAGATCTGTATCGAACGTTTGTAAGGTCATGTTCATACTATTCATATCATTGCCTACTCATAGCGGCATCGCAAAAGCACGGAGTGTGAACTTTCCGCTGGGCTCATAAACTTGATCGATTGTAAGAATTTTAAATTTTACGGACTTCAATAAAAATTCCAGAGATTTCCGAGAATATGCGTCAAAATGTTCAACAAAGAATTCTTCTCGGTCTGGTCCGGATTTTTCTAATGCTGTCTCGCCGTCAGGTAGTTCAATATATATAAGTCCTCCAGGTTTTAGATGTAAGGTCGATTGCAAGAGCATCTCCGTTGGATTTCGTATGTGCTCTAGAACTTTATTGAAACTAATTAAATTAAATTCCCTAATTTTATGACACTCAATCAGGTCACCCGATAAAACTTCAATACCAATCTGTTCGCGAATTATTTCGCAGGCCTCTGGATCCGGCTCAATGGCTACGCAGTCCCAGTTTAATTCCTTTAGAACAGCTGGGAATACCCCTAAACCACTTCCTACATCGAGACATGACTTTTCTTTATTTGGTTGAGTGTCGTTCCAGAAATTGTCAATGAAATTCACCCGTTGCCGATTATCTGATTGTTCCCTCGGCAAAGACATCAAATCGGTAAAACGAGAACGGGCTTTTTCTTTATAGGTCGTCCGTTGGTATGTTTTTTTATAAAAGTTTGTATCGATATTGAAGTTGTGTTTATTCGTAATATGCTGACATCCGGTGCACTGCCATAATGATCGATTGTAGGGCAAAAACCCAAAGTTAGTTTCGCCTTTTGGCGGCCGAATGAATTGTTTAATTAATACTTTATTACTTTTACAGAACCGGCATAATTCTTCATCTAAGTTCATGCCTTCTCCCAATCCCATTCTTGGGTTATGAAACCGGGTATTTTCCAGGTATTTTTCTCTTTAATCCAGATTTCCTTGTTTCGAAACCGCTCAGTTGTGTTCCAGAACCAATCAACTGGTTTTTCCATGAAATCACAGAACCGCTCAATATCTTCGCACGGTTTTTGGAGGCCCGTTTCTTCTAAATTTTGTATAGCCTTTTTTCGACTGATCCTCCCATATCGAATTTCAACTGACAAATTATCAAAAACTCTTAAAAATCCAAACTTATGCCATTTTAGGAAATGGTGCAGTGAAATAAAATGACAGTCTATATCGGCAAATTCCCAGCTGCCTGTTTTTTTATTTGAACTATTACTGGAAAACCCGTACTCCGTTGCGGCTTCAAAATTTTTAAAAGAGTCCCACCTGAAAAAGGAACCTAGGAAAATAGAATTAGGATGGAAGATTTTCAAATCTGCCGGGGTAGGGAGAGCATATGGGGATAGATCAGCATCAGTTAGTTCGTTAATCCCAATCCAGTCCTCTCTCTTTGTTTGATTGGTAACACCATAGTTTTCAATCCAGTTGACATCTAATTCAGTACTCAACCTATCTGCTTCTGGCCCTCCGAATTCTAATTGCGGATTTTCACCCCAAATTATAAGAGGCACGCGTAATTGTGTGGCAAGCCTATATGGAATTGCAAAGATAGCCATATGCATGGGAATGCCTGTTGCTCCCTTTTTCTCAAAACTCGCCATCATAAATCTTTTTTCAACGTCTGGATTAATCGAAAAATCAATATGATCCACTCCAAGCTTTTTAATCAGTTGGTCTAAATTTTTTTGTCCAACCGCCGTCCTTTGGGGTGTGCGCCAACTGACGCAGAGAATTTTTAAACCATGAAGTTGGCTCTTTATAACCTGATACCAGCTGTCTTTTCCGCCACTCACTGGTATTATACAATCGTAGTCACGCGACGTTTCTTTTGCTCGCTTTACTATACTATCAAACATTTTGGAACGCGCGCTCCAATCAATGCTTCGCTCTTTATCTTCGTGGCCACGGCAAGCCGAACATACCCCCTGCTTATCTATTACTAACCCGGGCCGCGTTTCTGGAAGAATACACTGGATACAGTAGTTCATGGGTTCCAGTCCTGGTAGTGTTCTAAAAATAATTTAGCTGATATAAAGCTAAATAGATTTTTAGAGAAGCTATTATCGGTCAGGTCAGAATTAAGATACGACTCTATTTTATCTTTTCTTACTATATCAAAAATAGGTCCATCTGCCATTAAGAGCTCCTGCGTGACTTTATCTTTCCTGTCGACCAAATGATCGATTGGGGCGTTGAAACCNCTTTTACGTTTATCCCATAGTACATTATCGGAAACAAAACNGGTCCCAGCNGCGCGTAAAAGATATTTTACATACCCATTTTTNATTAAAAGNTCTGGGGGAATTTGGAAAAGGAATTCTGCTAAATCTCTNTCGAGATATGGCGAACGATTTTCTACAGAATAGTACATAGAGTTTCTATCGTCCTCATGTAAGATCACGGGTATAGTTTCATGACGGATCTCATTTAACATTCGGTTTCTTAGTAGGTTATTTGAATATTCGGATTCCTCAAAAGTTTCCTCAAACGGATCATGCAACCACGCATTGAATGTTTCCGAATTTAGAAATATGTGACCTCTCTCAAGTGGGTTTTTAAAAAAAACCAGAGGGTCTTGAAGTACAGGGTTTTGAACGTAAGCACCGTAACTTTTTTGCCAATCTGATTGAAGACCAGTAAAAGAATTTTTATTTTTCATCTCAGCCAACCAAAAGGAATAATGGTCGTAGTAGCCAGTGAATAATTCATCAGCGCCATTCCCTGAAATGGCTACGCGGCAACCTGCTTCGGATATGGCTTCAGACATGAAAGAATGCAGATAGTATGTGAGCGTTGCTACTGGCATATCGTGATATGCAACAAGGTCTTTTAACCTCTCAAAAAAACCTTTCGTACTAGTCTCTGTTCGATGATTAGAACACCCTAGGAAATTTATTTGGGATTCAATATTGGCACGTTCATTATAGCGTTCATCATCATCTATTATTGAAAAAGTCTTGATATCAGAGTCAAATTCTTTTGCGGCTATACCTGTTATTGTTGAGGAATCTATTCCGCCAGAAAGGCAGAACGCTATGGGCATATCAGAACGCATTCTTATCTTTACAGAATTTATAAGGCGTTCCTTAACGCCTTGGATGGCCTCGACCTCAGTAATGTGCGATGGATCATAATTTAATGACCAATAACATATTGTTTGTATCTTCTCAGTTGCTGTAATTCGAATAAAATGAGCTGCTGGTACTTCATTTATATGCTCAAAGTACGTTGCAGGTTTTTTGTATAACGATTTATAGCCGTTCACTAGATACCGTTTGATTTGTCTCTCATTAACTTGTGGTTTACACCCTGCTAAAGTGGCTAAAAATTTCGGTTCTGAACCAAAGTACAGTGTGTTGTCGTGAGTCCAAGTATAGAGTGGTTTTTCTCCAAATCTATCTCGACATAATATCAATTGGTCCCTGGCTTTATCGATTAGAGCGAAAGCCCACATCCCTTCCATTTTATCAAGGGAGGCTTCTCCCCACTGTTGCCAGGCGGCTATCATTACTTCGGTATCAGATTTTGTGGAGAATGTATGCCCAAGAGATATCAGCGTTCTTCTAAGTTCAATATAATTATATAATTCACCATTAGTTACGATTGTTAAATTGCCTCTGGTAAGTGGCTGCATTGATTGTGGTGTTGGATCTACAATTTCTAGGCGGGAGAAAAGCAAAGTTACAATTTTCCTACCAAAGGAAATCGGTTTAAATGCCGCGCCATCGGGGCCTCTCTTTCTCATAAGGTCCAGACAGCGTCTAATTTTCTTTTGATCAAGTCCTTTGAGGCTAATTGCTCCTGCTATCCCACACATATTTTTATGTTCTCATCAACTAGTCTAAGCGAAATGCTCATTGGAGAAGAGCTCACCAATTTGGATTGAGTTTTTTAATGTTTTTCCCAAAACTTGGTGTTCCAAGCCGGGACGGAAGCCGTTTCCGGGTCGAATCCACATAATATCATCATACACTATAGTATTACCCGCTTCGATATTTCTGGCTGCGGCAATTGATCGTCTAACAGGAGGTTCGGTATCGCGCTCTATTTTGCGAGGGTCGAGAGACCCAGTTCCCAAAAGTATTTCAGTATCTCTTATTTTTGTAACTAATTCTGCCATCGACGTTGGATCTGCTGATAATTGGTGGTCTCTAAATTCTGAGTATTTTCTATCGATTGTGAAGTGCTTTTCTATAATTCTTGCTCCGGCTGCGACAGCGAGAATAGCCGCTTCGTTGCCTAATGTGTGATCCGAATATCCAATTACGGTTGATGGAAATTTCTCAGAAAGTGTCTTGATAGCGGATAGATTAGCATCAGAAGGGGTTACAGGGTAAGCCGATACGCAATGTAGCAAAGCTAAGTCGGAGTAGGAGGTTTTTATGGATCTATTGTTATTAATCAAAGAGGCGGAAAATTTAATTTGGTCTTCATTAGCAAAACCGGTGGATAAAATTATTGGCTTATCGCTTTTCGATGCCAACTCTATCAAAGGGTAAAAAGTATTATCTCCAGAAGCAATTTTCAATGCATCTACTATTTTAATCAAAAAGGTTGCACTAGGCATGTCAAGCGGCGTCGATATAAATAGCAAACCATTATTTCTAGCTCGAACAGCAAGTTCTTCGAAGTTTTCCGAAGTTAGTTCAAAACCTTTCATACGATTGAACCTATCGACATCATCAGGAGACACAAATGTTTCGGTTTTAAAAGTTTGAAACTTCACAGCGTCCACGCCCGCGTCAGCAGCTTTGTCTACGAGCTGTCGGGCAAGTTCAACAGACCCCTCGTGATTATTCCCAATTTCAGCGACAATCATTACCTTGTCGCGGGTATCCAAGTTCCCAATTTTCACACGGCCCCCTATCTTTAATTTAACATTCCAATAATCACTTTAAATCTTATTATTGTCGCTGTCATCGGGGCATGTAAAAATGAGACTATGATTTCATTGACTTTTATTATTTGAGCCAACACAAGATTAAACAATTAATGAATTTAAAGTAGGATACGCTGTGTCAGAAAGTGCAATTGCTGTTGTTGGGGTTGGCTATGTGGGTTTGCCTTTGGCTGTTGGCCTAGCAAATCATCACGATGACGTCATTGCTTTTGATGTTGATGGAAAGCGAATAATGGATTTAACTGCGGGAGTTGATAAAAACGATCCGACAAATTGTAAAACAACCTTTCCCTCATCATTAAAATTCACGTCTGATGTGGGTACCATAAATAGGGCAAGTGTTTACATTATCACTGTTCCCACCCCAATCGATAACAACAGACTTCCGGATTTAACCCTTCTCAAAAATAGCTGTACAATGATAGCCTCAGTAATATCAAAGGGTGACCTTGTTATCGTCGAATCGACCGTTTATCCCGGGGTCACAGAGGAAATCTGCGGCCCATTGATCCAAGAAGTATCCGGTTTGCTTATGGGCGTGGATTTTTATCTCGGTTATTCCCCAGAGCGCATAAATCCTGGAGACATCGATAATAATTTAGAATCGGTAGTAAAAATTATTGCGGCTCAGGATCCAGAAACCCTAGAAAGAATTGAAGCCATTTATGCTCCGGTCATTACTGCAGGTCTTCATCTAGCTGAAACTATACAGGTTGCTGAAGCTGCAAAGATTGTTGAAAATGTGCAACGAGATCTAAATATTGCGCTGATGAATGAACTCGCAATGATATTTGATCGAATGGGGATACGGACGGCAGATGTATTAAATGCTGCAGCAACCAAGTGGAACTTTCAAAAGTTCACTCCTGGACTTGTTGGCGGGCATTGCATAGGGGTTGATCCTTATTACTTAATCTCGAAAGCCGAAGGATTGGGCTACTATCCAGAGCTAATTAGGGCAGCGAGGCGACTGAATAATGGATTGGCAGGCCATGTCAGCCAAAAAACGGTTGAGTTGATAGTGAGTTCTGGTCGTTCAATGAGTGATTGTAGTATTGGTGTCCTTGGGCTTACTTTTAAAGAAAACGTTTCTGATGTAAGAAATAGTCAGTCTCCGATAATAGTGCATGAACTGGGTCGATATGGTGCGACTGTTGTTTGCCATGATCCTTATGCGGATCATAAAAGTTTGCTTGATAACTATAGTATCCAGGTAGGCCCTCTAGAGATGCTCAGCGAATTAGATGCTTTAATTGTCATCGTCCCTCATTCGACTTATTTGGAAATGCCAATAAAACAGTTGACCTCTATGCTAAAAAAAGATGGAGTTTTTATTGATGTCAAATCGGCATTTGATCCAAAAATGATATCGGAATCAGTTCGATATTGGAGTCTTTAGAACGTGGTTAAAAATAAAAATTTAAGATAAAAGAAATCTACATCGTAAGGCTAACGACCATGTCACATACAAAAAACTATCTCGAGCAGGTGATTGAGATAGCCAACAGTTTAGATTGTGTTGAAATTGAGCGTATGGCTAACATTATTGCCGATGTTCGCAATCGTGGAGGACGTTTATTTTTTCTTGGAGTTGGTGGTAGCGCGGCTAATTGCAGCCATGCAGTGAATGATTTTAGAAAGTTATGTGGGATAGAAGCCTACTCGCCTGTTGATAATGTTGCGGAGCTCACGGCAAGGACAAATGACGAAGGTTGGGATACAGTATTCGCCGAATGGCTGCGGACTAGTAACGCTAATGCAAATGATGCTGTTTGCGTTTTTTCTGTGGGTGGTGGCGACGTGGTCCGAAACATCAGTCCAAATATTGTCGTTGCTCTGGACGAAGCAAAAGCTCGTAATTTAACAATTATTGGGATAGTTGGACGTGATGGGGGTTATACCAAAAAAGTAGGTGATGTGGTTATAGTAGTTCCTGTAGTTGATGAAAACTTGATAACGCCACATAGTGAGGCTTTTCAAGCTGTGATATGGCATGCTTTAGCGAGCCACCCCGCCTTGATGATTGAGAAGAATAAATGGGAAGGTGTAGAGAGCTAACAGTATCCTCTCCCTGGTATGTGAATCTTTTTTAAAAGGATATTGCCCAGATCATGGATGTTTACCAAGTTCCCAAACGGTCGATTATCTTAATAAAAGTTTTTATAAGTTTAGTTATTTTAGCGATACTTTTTGCACTAACGGACGTGACCAAAATGTTATCTGTGATGATGGATATTAACCCATTAGTCATTTTGTTCTCAGTTTTTTTGTGTTTTTCTCAGATGGTATTAGCAGGGGTTCGATGGCATACCATTGGGGTTAGAACTGGCGATTTTTTTGACTTTTTTACCACAATAAAAATCAATTCTGCAGCAATGTTTTCTAATCAGATTTTACCCACTTCGATCGGTGGGGACCTGGTCAAAACTGCTTTGGCTCGACAAGGAGGATTAGCTTTAGGAAGAGCCATAAGAACTGTGCTATTAGATCGTATTACTGGTCTAATATCTTTAATATTCCTTTTAGCCGCTACTTGCTTTTTTTCTGAAAATTATGTTCCAAAAGAATGGGGCTTAAATGGGGTTCAATTTATAATTGTACCAATTTTGAGTTTCCTTTTGGTTGCCCTTTATAATGGTGCGAAGATCTCAACATTATGTCAAAGATTTAACTATTTAAAGTGGAGTATAAAGTTTCTTAAAGACGCGAGTGCTTTATTTAGGTCGGGATGGACGGCCGTTTACACGGTTTGTATTAGTGTTTTTATTCACTCTTTAGGTGCACTATGTGTGTGGATTTTGGCTTTAGAACTTGGTTTGAATATTAATTATATCATCGTTTTAGCTTTTTTACCCCTCATTAGCCTTGCACAACTTATACCTGTATCCATCGCTGGGTGGGGAGTAAGAGAGGGCGCCGTCGTTTCCCTGTTTGCTCTTATGGGCTTGGATCCCTCTATTTCGTTAGTTGTATCATTACTCTGGGGTGGCTCAATTGTTCTAGCAGCAGTTCTTTCCGGTTTAATTTGGATCTTTATGCGGTCTGGGAACGAGAACTTGAGGGATATACGAACTAGTGAATTTTATAATTGATAAAACTCATTAATCGACTCTGATACAAATTTTATCTGATCATTGGTCAGGTACTGATGGTGTGGCAGTGCCAAAACTTCATCTGCTTGCTTTTCTGCAACAGGAAAATCACCCCGTTTGTAATTATACTGTTTTGCTGCTGGTTGAAGATGAAGGGCTTTGGCGTAATAAACAAGTGTTTGTATTCCACGTCCATTAAGGAATTCTTTCAACTTATCTCGCCTTTTTGCTTGAATTATAAACATCACAAAAGCATTTTGCTCGTGTGGTTTGCAGGTTGGTATAAATACTTCTTTAGCTTGAATTAATTCTCTGTAAAGGTTGACATTATTTCTTCGCTTATCGATTACACCGCAGAGTTTTTCCATTCGGTAGAGTAAAACCGCAGCATGTAATACATCGAGTCTGGAATTTACCCCATATTCGACACAGGTATCTCTGTCTATTAAACCATGGTTCCTATAGACTCTGACTTTATCGGCTATTTCTTTGTCGTCGGTAATTAGGAAACCTGCATCTCCGACAGCATTCATCGCTTTTAGAGGGTGGCCAGAAAAGGTGCCCACCTTCCCAAATGTTCCCGCATGTTGTCCGTAATAATAAGCGCCCATACACTGGCATGAGTCCTCTATAACCATAAGGTTATTCTGTTTGGCAATTTTATTAACTTCGTGCATATCGGAAATTCGGCCTGTCCAATGAACGGGCATAATAGCTTTAGTTCTACTTGTTATTTTTTCATTGATTTTGAGTGGATCAATATTTTGATCTCTCCCAACGTCAACATATACAGGAGTTGCTCCAACATGTGCTATGGCTGCCGTTGTCGCTATGAAGGATATTGGAGACGTTATAACTTCATCTCCTTTCCCTATTCCCATTGCGTGCAATCCCATCATTAATGCGTCTGTGCCGGAGTTTAGTCCTATGCAATGTTTACTCTTCGTATATTGAGCTACACGTTCCTCGAAATCTGCAAGTTCTGGTGTAAGGACGAGGTTTCCGCTTTCCAACACCCTTTCCACGCAGGATAAAAGCTCGTCTTTTTCCTCCTGATAGCGTTCTTTTAGGTCAATAAGAGGTACCTTAAACTCAGTCATAATTATTATCTCTATAAAAAGACCTGACTGTTTCGATCACATAATCTTGCTCTATGTCGCTAATATGTTGATCAACTGGGAAGCTTATACACTCGTTGGCATGTCTGTCGGTTACAGGGAAATCACCTTTTTTGTACTCTAAATGTGCAAGCGCCGGCTGCTGATATAGAGGAATAGGGTAATGTATTTTGGCCTCTATTCCCTTTTTTAAGCAATAATCAAGTAATCCATCTCTGTTTTGGGCGAATACCATATAAAGTAGAAAAACATTTTTAGTGTTTGGTTGTCGGGGTGGTATTTGTATTTCAGGGATATTTGAAAAGCCGTCATCGTAATTTTTTGCTTTTTGCGCGCGCACACTGACTATGGACGCCGCTTGTCTAACCATCCATTTTCCAACAATAGCTTGAACCGAATCTAATCGGGAATTGTATCCAAAAATCTGCATTTCATCACGGTTCTTCAGTCCATGGTTCCGGAGAAGCCTAGCCTGCCTATTCATTTCATCATCATTTGTTACAATGATACCTGCATCCCCCCATACATTGATTATTTTTAGCGGATGCATGGAAAATCCGGTGGCTACCCCCCAAGAACTTACCTGTTTTCCGTCTCGTTCACCAAGTAAACTTTGGCAACCATCTTCTATCACCGGTATTTTGTGACAATTTGCTATCTCCATAATCTTTGGCATATCCGCTACGTCGCCTGTTAGATGAATGGGCATGATTGCCTTAGTTTTTTTTGTTATTTTTTCCTCTAGTTGTTGTACGTCCAGACAAAATGTATCGTCACAGTCAATAAAACTTGGCGTTGCACCGACCTCTGCAATTGCTCCAACCGAAGCGTAAAATGTGTTGGCTGCCGTTAAGACTTCATCACCTGGACCGATCCCTAAAGCCTTGAGGGGTATTTTTAACGAATCAGTACCAGATCCAACTCCAATAGCATATTTAGCACCAACGGCCTCTGCAAATAACAACTCAAATTCTTCGACAGGCTTTCCAAGGGTATAATCACCACTTTTTACCAATTCTTTCAATTCGTCAAAGATCGAATCTACTTCTGAAAACTGCTGCTTTAGCGGAGAGAACCTAACTTTTGTGACAGGTTTTTTAAGATTTTTTTCTTCTGCTACGTTAATGTTAGTCATCGAGGCCCAACGTTCAGTTTCTTAATGATGGTTTTTCAACAATTATTATATAACAAAAAAGTGCAGTAATGACAGATAACAGTCCTGCTAAAATAGTGTCGCTAAGGAAGTGAGCCCCTGTTCCTAATCGATAAAAAGCAATACTCGTTCCAAATATCATAGAAATTATTATTCCAATTTTTCTCTGCATTCCAGATAACAGGAGAGGAAAGGCGATGGTCGCAAATGCAAACGCAACGTCACCAGAAACAAAAGAACAATTATGGGCGCATTGGTTGCTTGGAAAGTAGGCAGGAGAAAAAATTTTGTCGCCACCGAATTCGATTATATTCTTTGGCCGTGCTCGGCCAATAAATTCCTTTAGAATGCCGTTTACAATTAACCCTGGACCTAATGAAAAAGTTAAAGCAATAAAGATTATATTCCTTATTGACCAGCCTATGTATTGGCCGTTCGAAAGAATGCTCAGGGCAGAAAGGGCTGCTAATATTATAACTAAGTATTTTACCGCTGGCCTCACCCAAGCATCCATAAAACTATGAATTATGGAATTCCGTAGTAAAAAATTATGGTCGCCTTCAAAAAATAGTGATGCAAACAGTAAATCTATTTCTGGTAATGTAATAAATAGAATTGAACAACCGATCGTTATAATAAGTGCCAATTTCAAACTGAAATGATGGGATGAATATACCAAAATGTTATCAGTCCTTGCGATAGTTTCTTAATTCAAATAAATGCAGCGTTCGATATGTGTCTTTACCTATATCCACCTGCAAGGGTTGTAATCTCTTAACAAAAGCAAAGTTAGTTAAAATAGGATGAGGTGTTTCCCATTTGGCGGCTAAAATTATCTTGTCTTTTTCCTGGGGCAGATATTTGGCGGTTAATTCATAATGATGGTCTGGCTGACCATCATAGTCCCAAATTTGAATCGGATATGACTGCGCTCTCAGACCATAAAGCAGGGATGCTGTTGTTTTTCTATCTTCAGTTAAAAGGATATGTTGAGGGTAATTGGCCATAGTATCAGAAAGACTTTGGGATAGCTCGGACCAGCCGCGTAATTTCCTCAAAGGATCACTTTTTAAAGGAGGATAATAACCAGGGATACTTAAAAAATAAAAAATGATTATAGCCATAGTTAGCGCATGGAGACTGAATGAAACTTTAAGTATCCATCTGTGGTAATTAGCTGAGAGCCAGCCACTTACTAAAATCGTTGCCCCAATATAAGCAGGGGCAGCCCAATTAGCATTGGCTCGCGATATGAAAGACTGTGTTGTCACTATAATTAGAATGGGCAGTATAAAGCATAAAAGCCAGGCGTCTCTTTTTTCAATCTGGCCCCGTAAAAATAAAATAACTAAAAATATCAATGCCAAAAATAGTATGGGGCCGAAAACTCCAAATTGTTCTCCTAGAAAGCTAACCAAATTTTGTAAATTAAAGAGTTGCGCTTTCAGATTAACGTTATCTCCAACATGTGAAACGGTGACCCACTGACGATCGATATTCCAAATGATATTGGGGATAAGGATTAGACCTGCTATTGCGATTGAAACTAGACCGTTCCTAGATTTCAAAAACCATCTGTAATCTTTGAAAAAGATACATGAGATCAAGGCGCATATAATAAAATATGCCATTGCATATTTACTAAGCAATCCAAAACCTAAAGCAGCGCCAAGTAATAACGAACAACTAAGGGATCTCTTCTGAATATTTCTGATCAAGAGATATAAAGAGATCGACCAGAAAAAAAGTAGTGGGACGTCGGTTGAAATAATGCAGCTGGAAAAAGATACCGCTGGTAGTGTTAAGAATGTGATGCCAGCCCATAAGGCCGCGTTTTTACCATAAAGTTTATCTGCGGTTAAGGCGCAAAAAAAACTGGTGCCCGCATGCAATAGGGGGGAACTTATACGGGTAGCCCATTCAGCATCACCCAAGACCCACGTAGTGGAATGAATAATCCACGCGATCATTGGCGGCTTTGTATAGTATCCCCAATCCAGTGCCTGGCTCCAGGTCCAGTACTGAGCCTCATCACCGTGAAAATTTAATTCAGACGATAGAAGGGCAATTACGCGAACAGACGTTACAACCAAAATGATACAGATAAGTTTCGTCAGATAAGAATTATCAGCAAGACTATCACCGACGGTTGAGCTAGTGTTCTTCAATGGATGAGGCCAACGGTCAAAAGCGTATTCCTTTCTACTGAATCGTTAAAGGATGGTATATATACGGTTTTCTAACAGGTCCAGCTGGAGATTATTTTTTCCTATTTTCTACTGCTTTTATAATAGTTGGCCAATACTCATCCCCATTACCCAAATCGATTGCTTTTTTTAACATTTTACCAGCCAGTTCGGCTCCAGGGACTACGACCCCACCTTCTTCCGCAAGTTGTAGTGCATATGAAAGGTCTTTTAGCGCATACCGAGCTGGAAATTGTTTGAGCGGAAATTTTCCGGGTATCATAGATTTCATGCCATGGTTCATTCCTACAAAAGATGCTCCAGAGCTTTTATTTATTATATCGAGCAAATGACCGCCATCCATCCCTGCTTCTCTCCCTATCGTTATAGCTTCGGCCAATGCCAGGCCGTTCTGGAAAACAACCATGTTATTTAAAATTTTAGCAATTTGACCACACCCAACTGGACCACAGTGCGTTATATCTGGTCCCATACACAGCAAAACATCTTTATAACGCTCCAGAATGTCGTGATTGCCGCCCACCATTATAGATAGGTTCCCATCGATAGCTGCTTGTTGAGTTCTAGCCACGGGAGCATCAAGGAATTGTATGCCCATCTGATCAAATTTTTGCGCTATTTCTCGAGTTAATTTCACAGGAGTGGTCGACATATCAATTATTGTTAACCCAGTGAGTTTTGGCGATAAAAGTGTATCATTCGCTATGGCTTCCACTTCTGGACCGCCCGGTAAGGAAAGTATTAATACGTCTGATTTGATAGCTGCATCCATCGCACTTTTGGCAATTGTGACACCGTAATTTGAAAGCCGGTTTAATGGTGAAGGAGATAAGTCGAAGGCTATAACTGTGTAGTCACCATTTTTAGCGATATTTCGGCACATATGTTCACCCATCGCGCCTGTTCCTATAAACCCAACCGTGATACTCGCCATAGATTTTCTCCTTAACAGCAGCTGTTACTTGTACTGAAATAAAACTAGTGCCTAAGTTTATATTAAATTAAGCTAGTCGGTTAGGATTTGTTTGAAAAGGACGATCAGATGAGCAAACAAGAGGATAGAGAAGTTTTTGAAATCTATGCGGTGAAATACGCCCACAATGCCAACAGAACCCGTAATGGAAATATGTTGTATATGGATGAGCATGACGTTCCAATGCCTCTTGATTATTTTGTTTGGGTTATAAAGAACGACATGAGGACCTATGTGGTAGATACTGGCTTTGGTGCTGTAGCTTCAAAGAAACGGGCGACCCCCCTGCTTCGTACGCCTGCGGAGGGACTTGCTTTAATGGATGTAGATGCGGCTAAAGTCGATAATGTCATCATTAGTCATATGCACTATGACCATGCGGGTGGAATATCTGATTTTCCAAACGCCAAATTTATTCTTCAAGACACAGAAATGTCATATGCGACGGGAAGATGTATGTGTTTCCCTGCGGTTCAGAGACCTTTTGAGGTTGATGATGTATGCGAGATGGTTAGAAAAATATATGGAAACCAGGTTCATTTTGTGGATGGTGATGAGGAGTTAGTCCCGGGGTTATCAGTCCATAAAATTGGAGGTCATTCTGCAGGCTTGATGTGTGTTCGGGTTTGGACACAACGAGGATGGGTCGTGGTAGCTTCAGATTGTGCTCACTTCTATGAAAATATAAGAGAGAGAAATCCTTTCGTTATTGTTTATAATCTTGGCGACATGATGAATGGTTACACTACCATGGAAATGCTTGCAGATTCCCCCGATCATATTATTCCAGGACACGATCCTCTGGTAATGGAATATTATCCTGCTGCGTCAAAGGAACTGGAGGGGATAGTTGCGCGTTTGGACCTTGCTCCAAATGAAAATTAAGTTAAGAAATTTAATTCTTAATTCACCTCATTTAGTTTTCGCGTTGTTCTAAAGAAAGCAGTTGCAGACTTGATTATCTCAAAAGATGTCGTTATAACACCGCAACGTCTCTCAGGTTAGAGAGATCGCCACGCTAAGGCGTAAGGGCATGCCTAGCTGGTATTTCATAACCAAGCGAATAGTCGTAATGGTTTAATTCTTTTTTGGAGATGGAAATGCCCAAACTGAAGTCTAAAAGCGGCGCTAAAAAGCGTTTCCGCGCAACGGGGACTGGCAAGATCCTCCACAATCAAGCATATAAACGACACGGTATGAGCAAACGGCCGAGAGATATGTTGCGCAATAGTCGTGGCACAACGACCCTCTGTGCTTCGGACGCTAAAATCGTCCGAAAATTTCTACCGTATTTGTAGGGGGGGCTTGATATGGCTCGTGTTAAACGCGGAACTACGGCGCATGCTCGCCACAAAAAAGTTACAGATAAAGCCAAAGGCTATTATGGACGCAGAAAAAATGTTTTCCGCGTTGCCGTTCAGGCGGTAGAGAAGGCTGGCCAATATGCTTACCGTGATAGGAAGGTTCGTAAAAGAACATTCAGAGGCTTATGGATTCAGCGCATTAATGCAGGTGTGCGTGAACATGGATTGACTTATTCTCAGTTTATGAATGGATTGAAAAAAGCAGGCATTGAACTTGATCGGAAAGTTCTATCGGATTTGGCTATAAGTGAACCAGCTTCTTTTAAAGGATTGGTTGAAAAGGCGCAGGCGGCATTAGCTTAAACATTCCATAATCCGTGCAGGTGGCAAATATGTTGGCTGTCAAGAACAAGTAAAGAGAAGGGATCTGCCGTCGCGGGTCCCTTTATTTACTTCGTAACGTTAAATATGAAATTATGGGCTATGAATAGGTGGTTGTTGAGATGAGAGAGTGGGAAGATCAAAAAACGAAGCTGGTAGCGTCTATTCACTCGGCTTCTACGCTTGATGAATTGGAAGATATTCGGATAACGGCCCTTGGAAAGAAAGGCACTATTACAGGACTTATGAAAAGTCTTGGATCTCTTGACCCGGACAAACGAAAAGAAGCGGGGCAACTGCTTAATGCAATAAAAGAAGAGGTTGCTAGCGCCATAGATGTCCGAAAAGTAACAATGGAAGACGCGGCACTAGAGACTCAGCTGCATAGAGACCGAGTGGATGTTACACTTCCTGTCCGTCCTGAAAGCAATGGAAGTATTCACCCAATCACTCAAACAATTGACGAGCTAACGGCGATATTTTGTGAAATGGGTTTCATTGTCGCTGATGGCCCGCACATTGAATCCGATTATTATAATTTTTCTGCCTTGAATATCCCACCGGAGCATCCTGCACGTCAGGAACAAGACACTTTTTATCTTCCCCCCGATGAAACAGGCACGCCCCGTGTGTTGAGGACGCATACATCCCCGGTTCAAATTAGGACCATGGAAAAAACTACTCCGCCGATAAAAATTATAGTACCAGGTCGAACATTCAGGTCCGATCATGATGCTACTCATTCGCCTATGTTTCATCAGGTTGAAGGATTAGTAATCGATAAAACTTCCCATATGGGGCACCTAAAAGGTTGCCTTATAGACTTTTGTAGAGCGTTTTTCGGTGTCGATGACTTACCCGTTAGATTCAGGCCAAGCTATTTTCCATTCACAGAACCTTCAGCTGAAGTGGATATTGGCTGCACCCGTGCCGGAGGGGAATTTCGGATAGGAAAGGGTGATGATTGGTTAGAGATTTTAGGATCAGGAATGGTTCACCCAAGAGTTCTCTCGGGTTGTGGAATTAATCCAGACGCGTACCAAGGTTTTGCTTTTGGTATGGGAATTGAACGCATAGCCATGCTTAAATACGGTATACCTGATCTGCGGCCTTTTTATGATACCGATATCCGTTGGCTCAAACATTATGGTTTTGTTCCACTCGATTTGCCCACTATTGCAGGAGGGATAAATCGATGAAATTTACCCTTTCATGGTTAAAGGATCATCTAGAGACAGACGTGTCTCTGAACCAAATTTGCGAAAAGTTGCCAATGTTAGGTCTTGAAGTAGAAAGCATTCAAGACCGGTCGGATGAACTTTCAGAATTCATAGTTGGCTATGTTGAAGAAGCATACCAGCATCCAAACGCTGATCGGTTGCGCGTCTGCATTGTAGATACAGGCTCTGAGAAAGTTCAGGTCGTGTGTGGAGCCCCAAATGCACGAACCGGAATTAAAGGGGTTTTTGTCCCAGCGGGTGCCAGGATACCTTCGACTGGTGACGAGTTGAAGAAGGGTGTAATCAGGGGAGAGGCGTCTAATGGGATGCTTTGTTCAGAGAGAGAAATGGGAATTTCTGATGAGCATGATGGAATAATTGAACTACCCAGCGACAGTAAGATTGGAGAGGGGTTTGCTAAAATTGCAGGCTTTGATGACCCCATTATCGATATTGCTATTACACCAGATCGAGCAGATTGCCTGGGAGTTCGTGGAATTGCTAGAGATCTAGCAGCAGCAGGTCTTGGCAAACTAAAACCTCTCGATACATCTCCAGTTGAAACCACTTTCCAGAGCCCTATTGATTGGAGAGTAGATTTACCAGATATGGATCCCCCCTTAGCACCGCTCGTGGTTGGACGATATTTCAAAGGGGTAAAAAATGGGCCTAGCCCCAAATGGCTTAAGGAGCGGTTACAAGCAGTGGGTCTTCGTCCAATCTCCGCACTCGTGGATATAACTAACTATGTTATGATGGACGTTGGTCGCCCACTCCATGCCTACGATGCAGATAAGGTGGAAGGTGATATTTTTATCCGGTTAGCAAAAAATGGAGAAAAATATACAGCATTAGATGGAAAAGAATATGTCTTTGATGAAGAGATGATCGTGATTGGAGACGATAGAGGAGTTGATGACTTAGCAGGTATAATGGGTGGTGAGAGATCTGGCTGCGGCGATGGAACGGTTAATATGTTTCTTGAAGCTGCTATTTTCGATCCAATTCGAACCGCGACCACAGGACGGAAGCTCAATATAATTTCGGATGCAAGATATAGATTTGAGCGAGGGCTTGATTCCACCTCCCCGTTTTGGGGGTCAGAATTGGCAGCTCGACTAGTTCTAGATATTTGTGGGGGAGAAGCTAGTGAGCTGGTTGTCCATGGCGCAGAACCAGATTGGAAAAAGGTCTTCATTTTGAGATATAGCCGGATAGAAAATTTAACAGGTGTGAAGGTTCCTGAGCCAGATTGTTTAAGCATTCTGAAAACGTTAGGTTTTGAAGTCTCTGGCAAGGGTGAGCGAATTGAATGTGCTGTTCCACCGTGGCGTGCTGATATCATTGGGGAGGCCGATCTTGTTGAGGAGATAGTACGAGTATGGGGATTTGATGAAATTCCAATGATTTCTATGCTTAATGACAATGTCATCCCTCAACCTGCCCTTAGTATCAGTCAGATTAGAGAGGGGCTTGCGAAACGTAGTTTGGCTGTTAGAGGTATGGCAGAAGCCGTTACATACTCGTTCCTCTCATCGCGGGATGCAATTTTGTTTGGAGGCGGAGCAGAGGAACTTCGTTTAAATAATCCTATCAGTGCAGAATTAGATGCGATGCGCCCATCCGTTTTACCTAATTTGATATCGGCAGTTGGGCGTAATTCAAATATGGGTTCAAACGATTTAGCTATTTTTGAAGTTGGACCTCAGTACTCAGATGCAACACCAGCTGGACAACAAATGGTCGCAGGTGCAATTAGATCAGGTAATACAGGGCCAAGGGATTGGGCCAAATCAACACGGCCGGTAGACCTTTTTGACATAAAAGCCGATGCTCTATTTGTTTTGGAAAGCCTAAGTGCTCCAACTAATAATCTTCAAGTGGACCCATCCGCTGCCCCTGGTTGGTATCACCCTGGACGTTCAGGTGCTTTTCGATTAGGCCCAAAAGTTTTGGGCTATTTTGGGGATATTCACCCAAAAGTACTTGCGACTATGAATGTTGAAGGCCCTATCGTGGGTTTTGAAGTGTTCATAGAAAATATACCGACCACTCGGTCTAAGGGGCCGTCTCGATCTCTTTTGAAACTAGATGCTTTACAATCTGTTAACCGGGACTTTGCCTTTATAGTAGATCAGGATCTGCCGGCAGAGAAATTAATTAGAGCGGCGCAAGGAGCAGATAAAGCCTTGGTAACTGACGTTCAGTTATTTGACGAATATGCAGGTAAAGGTATTCCAGAAGGGAAGAAGTCACTTGGTATTGCGGTCACTATTCAACCTAAAAATCAAACTCTTACGGATGAAGAATTGGAAACTATTTCTGATAAAATAATCAGTAAAATTACTAAAGATACCGGTGGTTACCTGCGAGATTAGGATGCGACAAAACTCTATATTTTTGGACATGTTCTTTAATATGTTCAGCTTGCATCTGCCGGTTTTACCATAACAAAGCGCATTCTCGAGTCCAGAAATTCAACAGCGGTTAATGTCTCTGTGGCATAAACACCGCTATCAATTCCGATTCTATGATTATAAATTTTTGGTTTTTTTGAAAAGTGTTCAATCGAATGGCCGTGAATAATTATCTCATTGAAAGGCCATGTGGTGACATTAAGAAACTCATCTCTGATCCAGGTTTTTGCTTCCAATGTTTGGTTAGACAGTGAATATCTTGGGTCAACACCGGCATGGACAAAAAACAACTGCTCAAATTGAAAACTCTCAGACATAGTTGTGAGCATTTGCCGGACAGTAGAAGGAAGGGCATTTTCAATTTTTTTCTTCAACGTTTCAATAGGAAGGTCAATATTTACACCAAGGCTTAATAATGTTGCCTTACCTCCATTGCGTTTCCATGCTTGATAGTCGCTCTCAGTTAATTGACCAGTCAACGCGCGGCATAACCACACGTCATGGTTTCCCTTTAAAGCGATGTCTTCAACATTCATTTTTGTTGTAAAGGATGTAACTCCTTGTGCTGCAAGCTTCAAACATTCCTTCGAGTTTGGTCCCCTATCAATAAGATCTCCAATCAAAATACAAATAGTTTTTTCTGGATCTAGAGTTTCAATATCATCTGCGATTGATTTGTACATCAACTCGAGGTGTTCCGAACAACCGTGCACATCGCCAATTGCAACAACCATGGTTCCATGGTCGATGGGCCGGGGATTATCCTGCCATTCTGTGCGGACAACCAGCATTGATTAAATCTCCATCCAATAAAGATTATCTACCAACACCTTATCAATCTCTTTAAGGGCTATTCATCATGGAGTAGATTTTAGACACTTAAATATGCTGCTACTATTCCTAATAGGTTGGGTGGGTCTGGAGACTCTTATGATACTTACTGCAGAGCAATATGATGCATATATTCGAGATGGGTTTCTAGTATTTCCTGAATTATTCGATCAAGCTGAGGTCAATATATTACGGAATGAAGCAGATAGGTTAAGACAAATCGATGCCGAGGGTATTTTTCGTGAAGGCAACGACGGAATGGCCAAAACAATGTTCCGCATGCATGAACCAGATGGACCAACTTATAGTCCTGCTTATAGGGCGCTATCTCGGACGCCGAGATCTTTAGGTATTGCGCAGCAATTATTGCAAGACGAAAATTTATATATGCATCATTGCAAACTTAATATGAAACCAGCTATCGACGGTACAGTCTGGCATTGGCATCAAGATTTTGGTTCATGGCAGCGGGATGGAATAAGGAAACCCGAGATGGTAACCGTTATGGTTATGCTTGACGAGGCAACTGAGATAGGAGGTTGCCTTTATATGTTACCGGGGAGTCATTTAAAGGGTCGCTTTGATCCCTATTTCGAGGACTCCACTGTTTATAAATTTTATGCAACGCCATCTATGATGGTAAAAGAACAAATGAAGTATCTTTCTGATCCAGTGGCAATAACTGGAAAGCCAGGCACAGTTGCAATATTCGATTGTAATACTCTCCATGCGTCTGGGCACAATCTTTCAGCGAAAGATAGATGGCAAATTTACCTTTGTTATAATCGTTGCACCAATCACCCGATTGACATTGATGATCCGAGGCCAGATTATGTGAGGTCGACAAACTGGGAGCCGATGACTTTTTTGAATAATGATTCAATAGTCACCAAAGACCTGTCTTAACCAAGTAATGTATTAAGACAGGTAACCCTGGTAAAACCAGGTATCTCAAGTAGATAATAAAAAGGCAGTATTACCCGAAATAATTTAAATAAAAGCCTATTTACAAGTATAGCGTGGCCATGTGATGTTCCGTGATCAAATAAGAATCTGGCGGGTCCGTGTAACTGGTTACGGATTGCAGATTATAATGCATCAATTGAAATAATTATCGCAACTTTTGTCAGAAAATGGTGACGAATTGAGTAGAAAAACAACTCGAGGGCTAACACTAATCCTTGGGGGAATTGCAGCTTTAGGTGCAGCTGGAATAGATATGTATTTACCCAGCCTTCCAACAATAGAAATAGAATTGGCTGGGGAACCTGGGGTTAGTCAATTAACCCTTAGTGCATTTTTTATTGGCCTAGCTGTTGGGCAACTGATTTATGGACCCGCTTCAGATGCTTTAGGTAGAAGGAAAGTGCTTATATGGGGTATCATACTTTATTGCTTGGGTGGTCTTGCTTGCGTTTTTGTTGAGACAATAGAACAACTGATTTTTGCTAGACTGATACAGGCCCTGGGCGCCGCCGTAGGCGGCGTAATTGCAAGGGCAATTGTAAGAGATCTTTTCAGTCTCGATAAGGCAGCCCAAGCACAATCTTTTATCAATTTAGCTTTCTCAATAACCCCTTTATTAGCGCCTACGATCGGTGGTTATCTTCTAATAGTATTTGGTTGGCGCTCTATTTTTGCAGCATTATTATGCTTTGGTTTGATTTGCTTAATAGCACTCTTTTTGCGTGTCCCTGAAACGCTACCTGTTGAGCGAAGAAAGACCTTTTCGCTAATGTCTTTAATCAATAGCTATCGAAAAATACTTAGTAATAGGCAATCAACTGGCTGTATTTTAACAGGAGCATTGGCGTTCGCTTGCATGTTCACATATTTTGCAGCTTCGCCATATATTTATATAAGAATTTTCGAAGTTCCTGAGGAGCATTATGGACTGCTTTTTGGATTGAATGTAATAGGCATCATTATTGGCAATATTATAAATACGCGCTTGGTTCTTCACAAAGGCGCCCTCGTAATGTTGCGGGTTGGAAGTATAATTTCCGCTTTGGGTGGACTGTCTCTTTTTATAGCCATTGCAAACAATTTATTTGGTATCTATGGAGTTATTATCCCCTTATTTTTTGTTATAGGCAGCCTTGGTTTTATCGGAGCCAATGCCATCGCAGGAGCGCTAGAGCCTTTTCCCGATTTGGCTGGAACGACGGCTTCTCTTTTTGGGTTTTTACAGATGATGTTAGGAGCTTTTGTTGGGGGTTTGGTAAGTATTTTTCATGATGGTACGGCACTCCCAATGGCTGTTATTATTGTATTACTGAGTTTTATGGGATTAGGTTCATGCCTCGTTTTT
>PAQA01000028.1 GCA_002709155.1 Rhodospirillaceae bacterium | reverse complement strand
TTTTTACATCTATCAGATGTGTCTTAGATATTTGTTAAATACAACATATGGTGTTTTGGTTTATTTACCAACTGTTTATTATCGGTTAAGCATTAGATAAAAAGTGAATTTTGATAATGTATTTTTTAGCGGGGTATAATGGTCGAATCTATTTTAATTGACGAGAAGGGGGGGGAAGAATACTCAATCGACGTGCCTAGGTGGTGTTCAGATGAAAGAAATCCTCTTTCAATATCGGGTTTGCGGGGCATTACAGAGTGCCAAATAGACAAAAAAGAACGTTCGATCTGGCGTTATAGAAACGCGTTTCCAGAAAATATCTCCACTAAGGTGAGCTTAGGCGAAGGATGTACTCCTCTAATTAATATGGAGTTTGGTGGATATAATGCTTTATTTAAGTTGGAGTGGTTTGCGCCCACTGGCTCTTTTAAAGATAGGGGAGCGTCAGTAATGATGTCTTTACTAAAGCATCAGAATATCAGTGAGGTTGTTGAGGATAGTTCTGGAAATGGTGGTGCTGCTATTGCTGCGTATGGTGCTGCGGCAGGGATAAAAGTAAATATCGTTGCACCGGAGTCCACATCAGCGGCTAAAGTAGCGCAAATCAAATCATACGGCGCCAAAATACATTTAATTCCAGGAACGAGAGAAGACACGGAAAGTGCTGCTTTAAAAATGGCGGAAACTTGTTTTTATGCTAGCCACAATTGGCATCCCTTTTTTTTACAGGGAACAAAAACTCTTGGATACGAATTGTGGGAGGACCTAAATTTTACGGCGCCAGACAATGTAATTATTCCCACAGGAGCGGGAAGTAATGTACTGGGGTGTGATATTGCTTTCCAGGAATTAAAGGCTTTGAAATTAATTAATAAACTGCCCCGTCTTTTTGCTGCCCAACCAAAAAATTGTTCGCCAATAAATACGGCATTTCGGGCAGGGGTGAATAGCCATATTGAAGATAGTTTTAGTTCAACGATAGCAGAGGGAACCGCCATAAAACGGCCGATAAGACTTAATTCAGTTTTGAATGCTCTGAGACGATCGTCTGGCGGTACCATAGCAGTGCGGGAGAATGAAATTGCACAGGCGACACTCGATTTAGCTGCCAAAGGCCTTTATGCGGAACCGACATGTGCCACAGCGGCCGCAGCATTTTACGAGCTAGTTAATAATGGGACTGTAAAACCGGAAGAAACAACTGTAGTTATCTTAACCGGCACCGGCTTGAAAGTTACCAATTTTTATCAGCAATCTCTTGGTATTTCTTGAAATTTATCTTGTTGTATTTCTTTTAAAGAAAGGGGCTGCTTTTATTGCAGCCCCTTTGAAAACATATCTAATCCGCTGTTTGGCTTAAACGGAGTAGTACATCTTGAATTCTATTGGATGTGGCGCTTGTTCAAATGCCAAAACTTCCTCCATTTTTAAATCAATATATGCATCTATTTGATCATCATCAAAAACGTCGCCTTGCGTTAGAAACTCCCTGTCTAAATCCAGTGCGTTTAATGCCTCGCGTAACGAGCCACATACAGTTGGTATATCCTTTAATTCATTTGGAGATAGTTCGTATAAATCTTGATCCATAGCTTCGCCAGGGTGAATTTTATTTTTGATACCATCTAAGCCTGCCATGAGCATCGCGGAAAAGGCAAGATAGGGATTACTGGCGGCATCCGGAAAACGGACTTCAACTCTTTTTCCCTTAGGATTGTTTACAAAAGGAATTCGGCAAGAAGCAGACCTGTTTCTAGCCGAATATGCAAGAAGCACTGGTGCTTCGAAACCAGGAACTAGCCGTTTGTAGCTGTTTGTTATTGAGTTTGAAAATGCGTTTATCGCCCGAGCATGCTTTATTATTCCGCCAATATAAAAGAGGCAGGTTTCCGATAGATCGGCATACTCAGAGCCAGCAAACATTGGCTCGTTATCTTTCCATATCGATTGATGAACATGCATTCCTGAACCATTATCGCCAGCGACCGGTTTTGGCATAAAGGTTGCTGTTTTGCCATAGGATGATGCTACTTGGTGCACTACATATTTGTATATCTGAAGTGAGTCTGCCGTATTAATTAGTGTACCAAATTTCATCCCTAATTCGTGCTGTGATGGCGCAACCTCATGGTGGTGTTTTTCAACCTCAACACCCATCTCTTCCATTACCGCTAACATCTCACTTCGTAAATCTTGCTCTGAGTCGACAGGGGGAACCGGGAAATAACCACCCTTTACACCTGGCCGATGCCCTGGATTACCTTCTTCATAATCACGAGCTGTGTTATAAGGTCCTTCAGAATTATCAACCTCATAGTAACCGCGGTTCATCTGTACATCGAACTTTACGTCGTCGAAAACAAAAAATTCTGCTTCTGGGCCAAAGAAAGCAGTATCACCAATACCTTGATTCGACATATATTCAATGGCAGCCTTCGCTGTGGATCTTGGGTCACGGTTGTACGGTTTTCCGGTGGTTGGTTCCAAGACGTCGCAAACTAATACCAAGGTGGCTTGTGCAAAAAACGGGTCTATCGTCGCCGTCGTTAAGTCTGGCATTAGGCACATGTCTGATTCGTTGATTGCTTTCCAGCCTGCGATTGACGAACCATCAAACATGAAACCTTCTTTCAGCGATTCCTCATCTACCGTAACTATCGCTTGTGTTAGATGCTGCCACTTACCACGAGGGTCTGTAAATCGGAGGTCAACAAAGCGAATATCATTTTCTTTGATCATCTCCATAATTGAACTTGTATCTGACATGATTTTCCTTCCAATAATTATTTTTTTAATTAGTTGTATTTAATTTCTATTTTTTTAGGTTATAGGCAATCTTACAAAGCATCGTGTCCCGTCTCTCCAGTTCGTATTCGTATGGCCTCATCTATGGTTGAAATAAATATTTTTCCATCCCCTATACGTCCCGTGTGGGCTGTCTGTTGTATCGCCTCCACTGCCGCTTCTAGTAATTCGTCTTCCATAACAACTTCGATTTTTACTTTTGGAAGAAAATCGACAACATACTCAGCACCTCTGTATAATTCTGTATGACCTTTCTGTCGCCCAAATCCTTTCGCCTCTATAACGGTGATACCCTTTATACCGACTTCGTGCAGTTTTTCTTTCACTTCGTCTAATTTGAAAGGTTTAATAATTGCTTCAATTTTTTTCATATTCGCGGGCCAAAAAATAATTTGTTTATTTTGTTTAGGGGATCAATTTGCACAAGATATGCCAACGGCGAAGATGAAAAAATACGTTTGAAATCAGTTAGTTAAAAGAAGACGTTAATAATGTTTTGTTGTGGCCATGATTAAAAAATCGACACATGACTAAAAAAAGGGCTGTGATTGGTTAATAATTAGGCAACGCAGCCAGCAATCTTCTTTAACGCCTTCTGAATATTTTCAATCGAATTAGCGTACGAAAACCGCAGAAAACCCTCTCCCTGAATGCCAAAGCTTGTGCCAGCTATGACGGCTACCCCCGCTTCCTCCAAAATCTTTTCTTGTAGCTTTTGAGAACTCATACCTGTATTTGTGATATTAGGGAATGCATAAAAAGCTCCGCCTGGTTCAATACAGCTAAATCCAGGAATTTTGTTCAGCTCATCAACTATTATCTTTCTTCTGGCATCAAACTCAGAAACCATAAATTTTACTGGGTCTTGATTACCTTCTAGAGCTGCTATTCCAGCAAACTGTGCAGAAGCGTTAACGCATGAATGAATGTTAACACAAAGTTTTTCGGCTTGATTGACAACGTTTTTAGGCCAAATACTGTACCCCAATCGCCAACCAGTCATTGCGTATGTTTTTGACCACCCATCTAGCAAGATTAAACGGTCGTGCAATTCAGGATATTGAAGGAGACTTACATGCTCTCGCCCATCGTAAAGCATCTGACCATATATCTCATCGCTCATTACTGCAACGTCTGGCCAATTTGATAGGCCTTGAACTAATGTATCGAATTCTTTTTTGGGGACCGCTCCTCCGGTTGGATTAGCGGGGCTATTTAAAATTATCAATCGTGTATTATGGTTAATCTGGGATAAAACTTCCTCTGCGGAGAAAGCAAATCCATTTTCCTCACGTAGTGCTATTGGAATTGGAGTAGCTCCAGAAAACCGGATAGTAGATTCGTAGATGGGAAAACCTGGATTAGGATAAAGAATTTCACAACCTGGCTCGCCATATATCATCATTGCTAGGAACATTGTAACTTTTCCTCCTGGAACTATGAGGATCTGTTGCTCTGGTATATTTATCGCGTAACGTTTACGCAGATCGGCGGAAACCGCTTCTCTCAAACGAGGGATACCATTAGCTGGCGTGTAACCATGATGTCCATCGTGAAGTGCCTTAACAGCAGCCTCAACAATATGTTCTGGCGTTTTGAAATCAGGTTGACCTATCCCTAAATTTATAATCTCTCTACCTTGCGCCTCAAGTGCATTGGCGCGCGCCATAACTTCAAATGCTGTTTCTGTGCCAAGGTGATTCATTCGGTCAGCTAATATAGCCATCAGTTTCTTCCATTTATTAACAACGTAGTATTGGAAAACAGTATAGCACTCAGGTTTATCGGTATATTCTTTTTTTTGGAATTACTTGGTTTCTATCCGGCAAACTGTAAGTTCACAAAGAAAACATGATAAAAATGGCGCGGTTCAAAAACTTATAGTTGTTAAGTTTTAATATTCTAATTGATAATTGACCGAACTATCAATTAATTGCCGCCATTCCAAAAAAGATAAGTGCCGAAAGTATTGCTGCCGCGGGAACGGTAATCACCCATGCAGCAATAATGGTGAGAAAATGCGATCGTCTGACTAATCTTCGATACTTCATATCGCTTTGAGTCGATTGTTCTTTTTGTGTTGTGTTTGAATTTGTTGTTTTGGAGACAATTTTTCTCCTGACCTTACTATTGCGTATAAAATATTCCCTATAGAAACCAACTCCAAAGACGGCTCCTACGGCAATATGTGTGGAGCTAACAGGTAGCCCCAGCCAAGAGGCGATAATTACTGTGATTGCGGCCGAAAGGGCGACACAGTAAGCCCGCATAGGATTCATTTTGGTGATTTGGTTGCCAACCATGCGTATTAGTTTGGGGCCGTACAAAAACAAGCCCAAGCTAATTCCAAAAGCTCCTATTATCATTACCCAATTTGGTATTAAAGCTTTTGCCGTTATCGTGCCCATTTCAACGCTATGTAGGATTGCTGCCAGTGGGCCGATGGCGTTGGCAACATCATTTGCTCCATGCGCAAATGACAGTAATGCCGCAGAACAAATCAACGGTATTTTAAATAAGGTCCTTAAAGAACGATTTCTATTTTCCATCCCTTCTGATTGTCGTTTTATGAGTGGGTTCATTATCAGCCAAACCGCAACAAATGTAATGATGCCAACCAAGGCGACTATTTCTAATTCTGGCTTCCATACGCGCTTTAGTCCCTTGATGGAAAGGTAAGAAGCAAATGAGGACGCCATTATTGCTACCAACATTGGTATCCAGCGGTTTGCTGCAGCTATTTTATCTTCTTTGTAAATAAGATTGATCTTAATAAACGCAAGAAATGAAGCTGCAATAATACCACCCAAGACAGGGGATATGACCCAACTAGCGGCGATTGCTGCCATCGTGTTCCAGTTAACGAGTTGGAACCCAACCGCTGCAATTCCAGCCCCCATTACGCCCCCGACAACGGAATGGGTGGTAGAGACTGGCGCTCCAACAATAGTGGCGAAGTTTACCCAAATTGCCGCAGCTAGAAGTGCCGCCATCATTGCATTTATGAAGATTTTGTTATCCGGAACGAGCGTTGGATCGATAATCCCCTTGGAAATTGTTGAAACAACATCTCCACCAGCTAGCAATGCACCTGCACTTTCGAAAACTGCAGCCATAAGTAGCGCCGCGAATATACTCATGGCTTTTGAGCCCACGGCTGGCCCTACATTGTTGGCTACATCATTAGCGCCTATATTTAGAGCCATATAACCGCCGAGTACGGCAGCAAAAACAATTATTGTCGTCTCGGTTTCGATCCCTGCAAAAAAGGCCCCTAAAAAGCCAGCTGCTACTAGAAATATAAAGGCAGAAGTGTGAGCTACCAGTCCGCTTGAAACCGTTTTAGTTGCATTTTCCAAACTGACAATTTTGTCTAAGTCTTTATCAATGGTATTTCTTTTTGCGGTCACGAAAAGCAATCCTTTTTCAATAATTCTGCGGCGCGGTTTTCTCTAAAATACTCTGGTCGGTGGAAATATTTTGGAATATGTCACGCAGCCCAGGGTTTTGAACTTTTTTTGCAGCTCTGAGCAGCGAGCACCACAATATTTCTCTCTGACCTCTCTCTGCCCATTCGGACAGCTGGTCTGTGACATGAAGGCCATAGGTTACAACTGTACAAGGAACCTTTCGCCCTGGGGCAATCTTTTTATGATAGATGAAGTCGCCGATTGGATCTTTTGAAATGAGCCCTTTAACACCAGCTTCTTCTAGCGCCTCTTGTTCTGCTGATTGGTTAAAGTTTAAACCCTCGATCGGCCATCCTTTGGGCACAATCCACTTTCCTGTTTTTCGGGTAGTCAATAACAAAACTTTAAGAGAATCAGGTTCATACTTAAAAGGAATTGCGGCTACCTGAAATAAAGCTTTATGCTCATGCGACATTACGTGGTTCGCTTACCTAAGCTAAGATGTAGATTGAGATCGATATATATGATTCCAACAAAAACTGTAACAAATTTTTAATTTTTTTTCGGAGTGAAAGGATGAATTTGAAAAATAAGGTCCTAGGAGAATTTGGGACGACCGTTTTTGAGGTCATGTCGCGTTTGGCACTAGAACATAATTCTATAAATCTGGGGCAGGGGTTTCCTGATGGGGTCGGACCAAAAAATGTTTTGGAAAAGGCGGCAAATTCACTTTATTCCTCGCCAAATCAGTATCCCCCAATGATGGGCGTTCCAGAATTAAGAAAAGCAGTCGCTGGTCACAATAAGCGATTTTATGGAATTGATGTCGACTGGGAAACCGAGACTATGATTTCCACTGGAGCGACAGAGGGTTTGGCGGCGTGTTTTTTTGGGCTTCTTAACCCCGGTGATGAAGTCGTTTTGATCGAGCCGCTTTACGATTGTTATCTACCAATTATAAAACGTGCAGGAGGTATCCCAAAGATGGTTACAATCAGGCCTCCCGATTGGAGCTTAGATCCTGAACAGCTTCGCGCTGCTTTTTCTGCAAAAACTAAATTGCTTTTACTAAACACGCCTCAAAACCCGGCTTCTAAGGTTTATAATCTTGAAGAGTTAAAATTGATTGCTGGTTTGGTGCGAGAATTCGATGCAATCGCTATTTGTGACGAAGTTTATGAGCATATGGTGTTCGATGGAAACGAGCATATATCGTTAATGACGCTTCCTGGGATGAGGGATAGAACAATACGAATAAGTTCGGCTGGAAAAACATTCTCTTTGACTGGATGGAAAGTAGGGTATCTAACAGGCAGTCATGAATTGATAAAAGCCATTGCAAAAGCGCATCAGTTTTTGGTGTTTACAACAGCCCCAAATTTGCAACGGGCAGTTGCTTTTGGTTTAAATCAAGATGATGACTATTTTGAAAATTTAAATAGCGAAATGAACGCTAAACGCGATAAACTAGCAAATTCTCTAAGTGAAATTGCTGGGTTCAACCCCGTTGCTTGCGAAGGTTCCTATTTTCTTTTTGTTGATATTGCCGATACCGGGTTCGGGGGTACCGACATAGATTTTTGCAAGTATATAACAACTAAGGCAGGTGTGACAGCTGTTCCAGTGAGCGCGTTCTACCAGTCTAATGCCCCAAAAAATTTTATACGTTTCTGCTTCGCAAAAAAAGATTCTATTTTAGATGAGGCGGCTTCTAGGTTAGCTGCCCATTTTGGTTGACTGACGTAGGAAGGTCCATTAGTTAAAAGATTAAGATATGGCGGGTGTAGCTCAGGTGGTTAGAGCGCCAGATTGTGATTCTGGAAGCCGTGGGTTCAAGTCCCATCACTCGCCCCATTTTTTGTTGAAAACTTAAATTTATAAATAATCTCAATGCGCTTTGTAATTACTCTGACTTTCTGAACAAGTATCCCTCTCATAGTCGGGTGTCAGAAAAGTGTAATCAGTGATACTAAGGATGTTAATGGTATGAAAGCTGGTATTTTAGATCGTACGATTAATAATTTGTGGCGCGTCTGGGGAGAGGTTTCCAACTCAACACTTAGCTATATTCATGGTGGTCCGCGACCTGAATTGCCACCGGAAGATTTGGAAAAGGTATTCGATAAAGTTGATAAATGTATTGATGGGATCGGCGACGAAGCCTCACTAAGAAGTCAAGCTGCCCAGATTGGCCAAGTTTATATCAAATTAAATACAGACGGTCGCCGTAACTTTCTAATCGAGTTGGGCAAAAGATACGGAGTAGACAGGCATAAGGTTGACGCGTCAATTGACTCTATAAAGCAAGCAGGTAGCACGGATCCGGAAAGATCGTTAGCAGAGGAGAAACTGCGTAGAGCTTTAGAACCCAGATGGCGCAGCCTAATAGGGAGACTCACTACACTTCCAGAGGGAGTTAAATTTTTAGTTGATATGCGAGCTGAAATGCTCTCATTGCAACCGAAAGAAGAGTCGTTGACCCATTTATCAGGTGATTTAAGGGTCATGTTATCGGCTTGGTTTGATATTGGTTTATTGGAATTGGTGCGCATCGACTGGAATTCCTCGGCATCTCTTTTGGAGAAACTCATAGCCTATGAATCTGTTCACGCTATAAAATCATGGGATGACATGAAGAATAGGCTGGACGAAGATCGTCGTTGTTATGGATTTTTTCACCCCAATATGCCGAATGAACCGCTTATTTTTGTTCAAGTGGCGCTCGTCGACGGCATTTCGCAGAACGTCTCAGAGTTACTAGATGAAACTAAGCCCGCCATGGACCCTACAGAGGCAAATACAGCAATTTTTTATTCTATATCGAATGCTCAACGAGGCCTAGATGGCATAAGCTTCGGTAATTTTCTGATAAAACAGGTCGTTGAGGAGCTCAGTAAAGAACTTCCTAATCTGAAAACTTTCTCTACACTTTCTCCTATACCGGGTTTTTCGAAATGGTTTTCCAATCAAATAAACGAAGATGCTAGTGGGTTGTTGACAAAGATTGATAAGAAAAAACTGAGCCTGTACAGCGATGCCCAGACAGATGAAGAAATTCTCACTGATATTTTCGGTCATATACAACAAAAGACAAGTTATAGTTCTGAGACAGACAAAGAACTTAGCGATTTTTTTATTAAATTAGCGGCGATTTATCTGGTAACTGCAAAGGGAAAGAACGGAAAGGTTCGTGATCCGGTGGGGCATTTTCATCTATCAAATGGCGCTCGAATAGAGAGAGTTAATTGGGATGCGGACAAGTCAGCGAGGGGAAGAGAGCAGTCCTTTGGTTTAATGGTAAATTATTTGTATGATTTGCAGGATATCAAAGATAATAGCACTTCTTATGAGTCCGATAAAATTGTGGCGCAGTCAGCGTCGGTTCGTTCGATTCTTCGCGGTTAGACTGTTTTTTTTTCAACAGTTATTGACGTATCAGCAAGCATCCGTTAGCCATGCCGGATATCTAACTAGTTGTCGTCTGATGTTTTTACAAGTAAAACAGGCTGGCAGTTTGTAATGTGCGGGTGTGGTGGAATTGGTAGACACGCCAGATTTAGGTTCTGGTGGCGAAAGCCGTGGGGGTTCAAGTCCCTTCACCCGCACCAAGATATATCGGTTAGTTTAATCCGTGTTAATTGCGAAACAAAGCATGGAATAATAATTGACTGCATAGGTATGATAGCCTTTTCCATAGAGGTCAGTGTGAATAAGATCGGAATAAGAAAATGAATGTTACAGAGACGCTCACTGAGGGCTTAAAGCGCGAATTCAAAGTAGTTATATCGGCTGATGATATAGACACAAAAATAAATGAACGTTTAAGTGAGCTGGCTCCAACGCTCAGGTTGCCGGGTTTCAGGCCAGGAAAAGTTCCAGCGCAGTTGGTGAAAAAGAGATTTGGGCAATCTGTTTTGGGCGAGGTTTTAGAAAAATCAGTAAACGATTCGTCCCAAAAAGCTATAGATGATAGAGGGTTACGGCCTGCGTTGCAGCCGTCGATTGAGGTAACTTCTTTCGAAGAAGGTAAAGACCTTGAGTTCAGTCTAACTGTTGAATTGATGCCAGAAATTGATCCGATTGATTTTTCAGCAATATCTTTAGAAAAGCTAGTGGCGACCCCAGGCGATAAAGAGATGAATGAAGCTTTGGAAAAATTAGCAGAACAGCACAAAGGGTCGGAGCCCATAACAACCAAGCGGGCTTCAAAAATTGGCGATATTGTAGTAATTGACTTCAAAGGCTCAGTCAGAGGTGAGCCTTTTGATGGTGGTAGCGCAGAAGGACACCAGCTAGAATTGGGTTCGAACCAATTTATTCCCGGTTTTGAAGAGCAATTAGTAGGAAAAAAAGCAGGGTCGTCTATCAAAGTGAAAGTAACGTTTCCTGAGCCATACAGTCAACCAACCTTGGCAGGGCAGGATGCCATTTTTGATACCAAATTAATTGAGATTAGAGAATCATCACCTATTGAAATAAATGACGAATTCGCAAAACTTTTTGGCTTGGATGACCTAGAAGCTTTGAAAGGCGCGTTGAAGGGACAATTAGAACAAGAATTAAGTCAGGCCTCCAGAGCTCAACTCAAACGAAAACTTCTTGATATACTAGAGGAGGGGAAAACGTTCGACGTGCCAAAGGGGATGGCTGATCAAGAATACGAATCTATCTGTAGGGCCATAAATCAGTCTTCAGCCGAGGAGACCCGAGAAGAAAATCAAGAAGAAACGGCACCGGATGCGAGCCTATCGGAAGAAGATAAAAAGGAATATTGGAAAATTGCTGAACGCCGAGTAAGATTAGGTCTATTGCTGCAGGAAGTCGGTAGGCTTAATAATATAGAGGTCACGGAGGAAGAAGTTAAAGGCGCTTTATTTAAAGAGGTATCGCGCTACCCAGGACAAGAACAACAAATAATGGAACTATATCAGAAAAACCCTGAGGCCATGGCAAGTATTAGGGCTCCCATATTTGAAGATAAAATCGTTGATTTTATCACAGAAATGGCGACGGTGACGGAAAAGATAGTTTCGCCGGAACAATTAATGTCGCCACCAGAAGAAGCTCTCGATCAGCCGTCGGAGAAGTCAAAGAAAAAACCAGCGAAGAAAGCCAAGCCTAAGAAAAAGGCAGCAGAAGCGAAGAAAGATAAAAAGTAATCATTAATTTTCCCTCAAAAGAGAAAACTATACACCAATTAATTGATGAATGAGATTCGTTAAAATGTCTAATACCCAGGAGTCACAGATGAGCAGTTTGATCCCTATGGTTGTTGAACAAACCAATCGTGGAGAGCGTGCATTTGATATATACTCACGCCTATTGAAGGAGCGAATCATCTTTGTGATTGGTCCAATTGACGATGCTGTATCCAGCGTCGTTTGCGCTCAATTACTATTTTTGGAAGCAGATAACCCTTCAAAAGATATATCTATGTATATAAATTCTCCAGGCGGTATCGTAACCTCGGGATTAGCGATGTATGATACTATGGAGTATATTCGCCCAGACATATCGACGGTATGTATAGGACAAGCTGCATCGATGGGCTCTTTACTGTTAACTGCAGGCGCGAAAGGGAAGAGGTATTCTCTCCCAAATTCAAAGGTTATGATCCACCAGCCATCGGGCGGTTTCCAAGGTCAAGCTACTGATATTGAAATACACGCTAAAGAAATACTCTCAACACGCGCTCGGCTTAATGAGATTTACGTCAAGCATACTGGTCAAAAAATTAGTAAAATTGAAAGTGCTATGGAGCGCGATAATTTTCTAACTCCAAAAGAGGCCCAATCATTTGGGTTGATTGATGAAGTCGTTGAAAAACGACCAGTCGAAACAGCGGAGTAAATTTAAGTGATGTAGTAAATGTGCTCCTTAAATTATTACTAATTGAGAAATTGACGATTATTGGCTAATCAAATTAAAGGCCTTGTTTAAAATTAATTATCAGTTGATAATTGACTGATAAAGGAATTGTTGCGGATCTGGAAAATGGATAAGTCGAATACTACTAGCAATAATGGTGGAGACTCAAAAAACACCCTGTATTGCTCGTTTTGTGGGAAAAGTCAGCATGAGGTGCGAAAGTTAATTGCGGGACCAACAGTCTTTATCTGCGATGAATGTGTTGAATTGTGCATGGACATAATCCGCGAAGAAAACAAGTCGACATTGGTGAGAGAGCAGGATGGGGTACCTACTCCGCAAGTTATATACAATGTATTAAATGATTATGTTATCGGACAACCTTTTGCGAAACGTATTTTATCGGTAGCAGTTCACAATCACTATAAAAGGTTGGCCCATGATCAAAAAACAGGCGATGTGGAATTGGCTAAGTCAAATATACTTCTAGTCGGGCCGACAGGGTGCGGAAAAACTCTACTGGCGCAGACTTTAGCAAGAATAATAGATGTTCCTTTCACTATGGCTGATGCAACAACCCTCACAGAAGCGGGATATGTAGGCGAGGATGTTGAAAATATAATTCTTAAGCTTCTTCAGGCAGCAGACTATAATGTGGAGAGGGCGCAGAGAGGAATTGTGTATATTGATGAGGTCGATAAAATAAGTCGAAAGTCAGATAACCCATCGATTACCAGAGATGTTTCGGGGGAGGGCGTTCAGCAAGCATTGCTGAAAATAATGGAGGGAACAATTGCTAGTGTACCACCCCAAGGTGGACGCAAGCATCCTCAGCAGGAGTTTCTGCAGGTTGATACAACTAACATTCTGTTTATATGTGGCGGTGCGTTTGCTGGTCTGGATAAGATTATCGCCGATCGTGGGCAAGGTTCTTCAATAGGGTTTAATGCAGACGTAAGTTCACCAGATGACAGAAAAACAGGCGAAATTTTACAGGATGTGGAACCGGAGGATCTTCTGAAATTTGGTTTGATACCAGAGTTCGTTGGAAGGCTGCCAGTTTTGGCGACGTTGGAAGATTTAGATGAAGATGCTCTGGTCGATATATTAAGCAAACCAAAAAATGCCCTCATAAAGCAATATCAACGTTTGTTTGAAATGGAAGACGTGAAATTAGAGTTTCGAGATGATGCGCTGCGAAGCATCGCGGTCAAAGCTATAGAACGAAAAACCGGGGCACGCGGTCTGCGGTCTATCTTGGAGGCTATACTGCTCGATTCTATGTTTGAATTGCCAGAAAAGAGTGATGTTGAAGAGATTATTATTAACTCTGAGGTAGTTGAACATGGTTCAAAACCTATCTCTGTCCACTCGGAACGCCGCGAAGAAATTGAGACAAGTGCATGAGCGCCTAATATTTTTTTACAGAAAACTTTTCTAGATCTTGATTTTTTACCAAGACGAGGCCAACTATCTAGTGTGGTCGGGTTGCTAACTTGAGACCACCCTTAAAAAGCTAGAAAAGGGCCGTTGATCCTATGACTGAAGAAATCTCGACTTATCCCGTTTTACCTTTGCGCGACATTGTAGTATTCCCGCACATGATAGTTCCTTTGTTTGTTGGCAGAGAGAAGTCAATAAATGCGCTCGAAGACGTGATGCAAGAGGACAAGCAGGTATTTTTAGCTACCCAAAAAAATGCTGGCGTTGACGATCCTAGTTATGACGATGTGTTTGAGATAGGAACAATCGGAACGATTCTCCAATTGCTAAAGTTACCAGATGGCACCGTCAAAGTCTTGGTGGAGGGTACGCATAGAGCAAAAATCAAAAAATATTTAGATAACGACAAATTTTTTGAGGCCGAAGCGGAAAAAGTCGAGGATAGTAATGGCGATAGCCAAGAACAAAAGGCTCTGTCACGGGCAGTCGTGACACAATTCGAACAATATATAAAGTTGAATAAAAAAATTCCACCCGAGGTGTTGGTTTCGGTAAACCAGATCGACGATGCTAGTAAGTTGGCAGATACCATAGCTTCTCATATGGCGGTGAAGATTCGGGAGAAACAAGAGCTTCTTGAATTGAGTTCAGTTTCAGAGAGATTAGAGAAAATTTTCAGCCATATGGAGGGTGAGATTGGCGTTTTGCAGGTTGAGAAACGAATTCGAAACCGGGTCAAGAGGCAAATGGAGAAAACTCAAAGAGAATACTACCTCAATGAGCAAATGAAAGCGATACAGAAAGAATTGGGTGATAATGAAGATGGTGGAGATGAATTAGCGGAACTATCAGAGAAAATCGCAAAAACAAAATTTTCTAAGGAAGCCCGAGAAAAGGCTATGGCCGAGTTGAAGAAACTCAGGAATATGAGCCAAATGTCGGCAGAGGCGACGGTCGTCCGTAATTACCTAGATTGGATGCTTAGTATCCCTTGGAAGAAACGGTCGAGGGTAAAAAAAGATCTCACGGCTGCTCAGAATATTTTAGATCGTGATCATCATGGTCTCGAAAAAGTGAAAGAGCGTATTTTAGAATATCTTGCGGTCCAGCTGAGAACCGGTAAAGTAAAAGGTCCTATCCTATGCTTGGTTGGCCCTCCCGGTGTTGGCAAAACTTCACTTGGGAAATCTATTGCAGAATCAACAGGGCGTAGCTTTGTTAGAATGTCGTTGGGCGGAGTTCGGGATGAGGCTGAGGTCCGGGGGCACAGACGTACTTACATCGGTTCGCTTCCCGGAAAAGTCATTCAGGGAATGAAGAAGGCCAAAACATCGAACCCGTTATTTTTATTAGATGAAATAGACAAGTTAGGAAACGATTACCGGGGCGATCCGTCCTCGGCGCTTTTAGAAGTTCTTGACCCAGAGCAGAACAGTAGTTTTCAGGATCATTATCTTGAAGTGGATTACGATCTCTCAGATGTTATGTTCGTAACAACAGCCAACACATTGCGGATGGCGCAGCCATTACTGGACCGTATGGAAATAATACGGCTATCTGGTTATACCGAAGATGAGAAAGTTGAGATTGCCAAAAAACATTTGATAGGAAAACAAAGGGATCAGCACGGGTTGCTAGATTCCGAATGGAGTATATCTGACGATGCCCTGAGAGACTTAATTCGTTATTACACTAGAGAGGCGGGGGTTCGCAATTTAGAACGGGAAATTGCTAATCTAGCACGGAAGTCGGTAAAAGAAATACTGATGACGAAAGTTAAGCAATTAAAAATCACCAAGAAAAATTTAGAGAAATTTTCGGGGGTGAAAAAATTTCGATTTGGCGAAACAGAAGATAGCGACTTGGTAGGAGTTACTACTGGCCTAGCTTGGACAGAGGTAGGCGGTGAGCTCCTGTCGATAGAGTCAGTTACGGTTCCAGGTAAAGGGAAAGTCACATCAACCGGGAAGCTCGGAGATGTGATGAAAGAGTCTGTGCAGGCGGCGGAGAGTTTTGTTAAATCGCGCGCTGCCTCATTTGGAATAAGTCCAAAAACCCTTGAGGAAAAGGATATTCACGTGCATGTTCCGGAAGGAGCAACACCTAAAGATGGCCCCTCTGCGGGCGTTGCCATGGTAACGTCGATTGTCTCAGTTTTAACGGAAATACCTGTGAGGCGTGATGTGGCTATGACCGGTGAGATAACCCTCAGAGGCAGGGTGTTACCCATTGGAGGACTGAAAGAAAAATTGTTAGCCGCTTTGAGGGGTGGGCTAAAAACAGTTCTCATTCCAAAGGATAACGAGAAGGACCTTGCGGATATTCCGGATAACGTTAAGAAGGGCTTAACGATAATTCCAGTTACTGTTGCTGATGAGGTCATATCGCACGCTTTGGCCACTGAGCCAGTTCCAGTTAATTTGGGAGAGGGCGATCCGAGTACTCCTATAAATAAGCCGGAAGAACACGTGCAAGAGGAGGTCGTCAAACATTAAAATCAGATTGAAGGTTAAAGTTCGGGCGCTATAGCATGTCTATTTTAAATGACACATTGGTTTTACTAGGGGAAGTGTAAAAAAATTAGAGATTCTTCTATACTTACATTGACGCAAGGCTACCCACCGATTTAAACTGACTGAGTTAGCCAGCTGAAAATTGTTTTAGTAGGTTCATTTTCTTAAGAATACTGGAAGGGGCATAGCGTGAATAAAAACGAACTAATTACAAAAGTCGCCGATAGTTCGGGGCTCTCCAAAACTGATGCGGGCAGTGCTGTCGATGCAGTTATCGAATCAATAGTTGGCGCTCTAAAGGCTGGCGATGATGTGCGGTTAGTCGGATTTGGTACGTTTAGTGTATCTGACCGGGCGGCAAGCGAAGGTCGCAACCCGAGAACGGGCGAAAAAATTAATATCCCTGCTTCAAAGCAGCCTAAGTTTAAGGCCGGTAAGGGCTTAAAAGACTCATTGAATTAACAGACGTAAATATTGAAAGTGCCGAATCAGTTTAAGGTTCGGTGCTTTTGATTTGAGAAGAGTAGTTTATAAAGGGCGCTTAGCTCAGTTGGGAGAGCATCTCGTTTACACCGAGAGGGTCGGCGGTTCGAACCCGTCAGCGCCCACCATAGAAATATATTTTTACCAGAACACATATTTCTATTGCGTGTATATTGCTAAGGGGCTAATTAGTAGCGCGGTTTATTAAAATGTGCCCCGAATTTAGGGGGTGTAGCTCAGTTGGTTAGAGCGCCGGCCTGTCACGCCGGAGGCCGCGGGTTCGAGTCCCGTCACTCCCGCCATATTGGGGATTAGTTTTAGATAAATGTGGAAACACTGTTGCTGAAACTGGACTTTTTGTTACCTAGCCGATCTTAAGGTACATTACAAAAAATCGGTTCATTTAATTTTAGAAAGTATTATTGATATACTGATTGGAAGGCAGATATACTTTGCTTAATCCTTTACTTGCAGCGGTTTTATTGGTTGCCATGATTTATTGTGGAAAGGTCTTTCGGCAAAACTGGGTGAGTCAGGAGCCTGGCTGGGTTAAAAGAGCTTGGGTTTATGGCTCGCTAGCATTTTTGTCTTTTGTTGTAGTCGCATTTGTCCCCCTTGATATGCCCAATTGACAACCTGTTTACCGTTCAAATCGACCTCTCGGTAATTTATGGTGTCGTAACAAGAATATACTTAATTCAGGAATTTAGTATCAAAATTCACGAACGACTTGCTGGGCCCGATGACATCTCAATTTTTCATTAAGAGGGCTATTAGGATCTATATCTTTTTTGCAAACCACACATTTGTCTGCCCCAGTTATTGCGTTCAGTCCGCCACAGCTTCCTTTTATATTCTTTCCCATCAGTAGCACACCTAATGACATAATGAGTATTAATATGAGAAGGATAACGAAAGTAAAAACGAAAGTTTCCAATTAGCTATTTCCTATTTTTTTTTTAGTCGCCACTTCTAATGGCTTCCTGCGGCAATTTTTTTAAACTCTTCACTACTTGCGGTTATAAACGTTTTTTCGTGACTTGAAATAAAAAAAACGGGTAAGTTAAGTTTGTTTGCTATAATCATCCCATCGTTGTTCCCTAATACCAACATAGCGGTTGCCCAACCGTCGGCAAGTGCAGCGCTCTTGGCTAAAACGGTTACAGATAACGTTTTGTGTCGGATAGGATAACCTGTTTTAGGATCGATTATATGAGAGTATCGAATTTCATTTCTCTCGAAGAAATTTTTGTAATCTCCCGATGTTGCCATGGCTTGGTCTTTAATTTTTATGACGGACTGAACAATCTGGCTCCCAAAATTAGGTGCTTCTATACCAATCGACCATGCCTTTCCATTCTTGTTAGTGCCAGATGTTATCAGGTCGCCGCCAATCTCTACCAGAAAATTTTGTATTTTTTGTTTTTTTAGAGTGCTCGCAACCCTATCAATGCCATATCCTTTGGCTATTGCTGACAAATTTATCGAAACTTCTGAATTTCTTTTTTTTAATTGGTTCAATCCCGTCATCAATTTCAATAGCTTGGTTTGTCCTACCAGTTCTAGCGCAGCGTTTACTTCTGACACGGATGGTATTTTCCTCTCAGATTTATTTGGCCCGAACCCCCAAAGGTTTATTAGTGGCGCTGCCGTTATGTCAAAAGCTCCGTTACTTCTGATATGGATGTCTGTTGATAGTTTAATCACATCGAAAAGTTCTTGGGATAAATCAATAGGTTTACCTCTATTATCATTGTTGATAATACTTATTTCAGACTGATCGTACCAGTTGGACATCTTGTCGTTTACTTCATTAAGTGTTTTTTCTATTCGTTTTTTTAAATTCTCTTTAGATAAGCGTAATGGATTATCAACTACGGTTACATTGTATGTGGTGCCCATGGTTTGGCCATTTATAGAAATGGGTGATTGTCCCGTCTCTTCCCCAAAACATCCGATAAGAATAAACAATATCAATACACTCAATATCGATTTAAAATAGATAACCATTAAATTTTGCCATTTCGGGTAGTAGGTTGGCCCGGTAATATACGTTAACTGCAGCCTTTGAGAATAAGCCACGTCCTAATTTACAAAAAAAAAGTATGAACCTCAAAAGAATCATAAAAATATAGTAATTTTTCTTGGTTAAGAGATTGCTATAATGATAAAAATTAATATGTTACTTGGTAGATATTGTCGAGTTTAACACGGGAAAATTGTCGACCCATAATTTATACATTTAAATAATTGTTCGCATCTGCTTTGCCTAAAATGTAACGCGTCAGGGGAATTGTTACTAATGTCAGAATTTCGGCTAAAAATAGGGCTGGATCTTCCGATAAACGGAATACCGCAACAAACGATTCACGAAGCAGCCACTCCCAAGAGTATTGCACTCGTAGGCAGCGACTATAATGGTTTGAAACCACGAATGCTTGTTGCGGAGGGCGATGAAGTCGTCAGAGGAACACCTCTTTTTTCCCACAAAGAAGCGCCAAACATAATGTTTGTTTCGCCTTGCAATGGAAGAGTTCGTGGGATTATGCGTGGTGCACGACGAGTTTTACAAAGTGTCATTATAGACGTTGATGATATTGACGATGAGGGAGTGAATTTTGGCGCCATCGGTTCGCAAGGATTTCAGAGGGCTGAAGTTAAGAAAATCCTTTTTGCGTCTGGGCTCTGGACTTCCTTTCTCACTAGACCCTACTCCAAGATGCCGTTAGAGGAAGATGTGCCGTCCTCCATATTTGTTACTGCAATGGAGACTGAACCCCTTGCTCCTGACGCATCTATTATAGTCAGTCGAGAACAAGAGGCGTTTAATCTTGGGGTGAGTTCGATTGCAACGTTGACAGATGGCAAGATATATATTTGTAAGGCTTTGAATGGGGCTATTGGTGATGTAACCGGAGTTGCAAATGCGGAAAGTCATAAGTTCGATGGACCGCACCCATCAGGATTAGCTGGAACGCATATGCATTTTCTTAACCCACCATCTGTGAATAATGTGGTTTGGTCGATTGGATATCAGGATGTTATCGCGATTGGCCATTTGATGCGCTCAGGATATATCAACCCTACACGCGTGATTTCGTTGGCAGGTCCATTAGCTCGCAACCCAAGGTTATTGAAAACTGTTTCGGGAGCTTCTCTAGAAGATTTAGTCGAAGATGAAGTAGATCCACAATCTCCTTGTAGGATAATTTCGGGCTCTATCCTGAGCGGGCGCGCAGCGGAAGGACCTCTAGCGTATTTGGGCAGATTTTCTAGACAAGTAACCTTAATAAAAGAAGATACTGAGCAAATACCCTTTGGGTGGATTAGGCCGCAACCAAATAAATTCGCCGTGATGCCAGTTTTAGCGTCAGCTTTTCGGCGTTCAAAGCTATTTAATTTTACTTCAAACCTTAATGGTGGAAGGCGAGCGATGGTTCCAACGGGTGTTTTCGAGACCTTAATGCCTCAAGACTTCCTTCCAACTCAGCTACTGAGGTCGTTATTAGTTATGGACACCGACGCTGCTCAATCTCTGGGAGCTCTTGAGCTAGATGAAGAAGATCTTGCTCTTTGTACATTTTCGTGTCCGGCGAAGTATGAATATGGCCAGGCTTTGCGTGATAGCCTTCTAAAGATTGAAAAGGAGGGTTAAGAAGTGGGATTACGTAGTTTTTTTGATGGTATCGAACCGAATTTTGAAAAGGGTGGAAGATACGAGAAATACTATCCAATCTATGAAATGGTAGAGACCATTTTATATACTGGTAAATCAGTCACCAAAGCAGCGCCCCATGCCAGAAGTTTTGTAGATATGAAGCGTATCATGACTTATGTCGTGATATCAACGATCCCGTGCATATTGTGGGCTTTCTATAATACTGGCTTGCAAACAAATATTGGATTAGCGGAACTAGGTGATGCCAGCCAAGTTGGTTGGAGGATCTCTTTAATAAAGATGTTAGGGATTAGCCTCAACCCGGATAGCATACTGGCCAATATGTTTCATGGAATGCTTTATTTCATGCCAATATATATAGTGACACTGGTGGCAGGAGGAATTTGCGAAGTTGTATTTGCCACAGTGCGTGGTCATGAAGTTAATGAAGGATTTTTGGTTAGTTCTATGCTCTTCGCTCTTACAATGCCAGCATCAGCGCCACTATGGCAGGTGGCATTGGGAATCGCTTTTGGCGTGGTTATTGGAAAGGAAGTTTTTGGAGGAACAGGTAAAAATTTCCTCAACCCTGCTCTTACCGGCCGGGCATTCTTATACTTTGCGTATCCCGCAAATATGTCAGGAGATGCAATATGGACGCCGGTAGATGGGTTCTCTGGGGCTACAGCATTAGGTTTGTCAGCCGCCAAGGGTGTAGAAAGCCTCGCGATAGAGGGGATAACGTGGTGGGACGCTTTCTATGGAACGATTCAGGGTTCGCTTGGTGAAACATCTGCTTTAGCGTGTTTTGTTGGTTTAGCATTCCTGCTGGTGACAAAAATAGCTAATTATCGGATGGTAGTTGGGTGTCTGGGGGGAATGATTGGGTTCTCTTTGTTGCTTAATTGGATAGGTTCTGACACTAATCCTATGTTTGCTATGCCCTGGCACTGGCATTTGGTTTTAGGTAGCTATGCATTTGGACTTTGTTTTATGGTTACTGAACCTGTATCCGCCAGTCATACTAATGTAGGACGTTACTTTTATGGTGCGTTGATTGGCTTTATGGTTGTTATGATAAGAGTTCTCAATCCTGCTTTCCCTGAGGGAATGATGTTAGCTATCCTATTCGCAAATATGTTCGCTCCATTAATCGATTATTTCGTGGTCCAAACCAACATTAAACGGAGGATAGCGCGAAATGCCTGATAGAAAGCCCAGTACTTGGTTGGGCAAATTAATTGCTTTGCCTGTCGATAGCACGCCGAAAACAATACTTGTAGCCGTCACTCTATGCCTTTTTTGTTCAATGATAGTTGCTTTCGCGGCTGTTAATCTGCGTCCTATCCAGACGTATAACAAGGCTCTAGACAAAAAGGTTAATATTTTACAGGTGGCTGGTTTATATGACGAAGGGGTTGATGTGGGAGCAGTATTTGCCTCATTCGAGCCCCGTATAGTTGATATGAGAACAGGTAAGTTCACAGATGATATAGATATCTCAACTTTTGACGAACGCGCCGCAGCGAAAGACCCAAGTATGAGTACGGAATTAGTGGATGACCCCGCATCAATAGGACGGAAGCCAAATTTCACAACGGTCTACCTCCTCAAGAATACCGATGGTTCTTTGGATAAAATTATACTACCTATTTATGGATATGGACTTTGGTCTACTCTCTATGGCTTTATAGCGTTGGAGGAAAATGGTAACGATATTTTTGGCCTTCAGTTTTACGACCACGCCGAAACGCCAGGGTTGGGTGCCGAGGTTGACAATCCTCGATGGAAAGCTCAGTGGCAAGGTAAAAAGCTTCGGGATAATAACGGTAATCTTATGATACAGGTTGCGAAGGTTGCAAAAGCGAGAGAACACCATATTGACGCGCTTGCTGGGGCTACATTAACTTCGGATGGGGTCGATAATTTGGTCAAGTTTTGGATGGGCAAATCTGGATTTGAGCTTTTCATATCTAATTTAAAGGCGGGAGCAGCCTGATGTCGCAAACAAAAAGAGAACTCCTGGTTGATCCTTTAGTTGATAATAATCCAATAACCTTGCAGGTGTTGGGTATTTGCTCAGCGTTAGCTGTGACATCGTCTCTCCAAGTCGCATTGGTGATGTCAATAGCGGTGGTTGCAGTAACTGGATTTTCATCATTGTTTATATCGATTATTCGTAACTCCATTCCTAGTTCTATTCGCATAATAGTACAAATGGTCATAATAGCTTCGCTTGTGATACTGGTTGATCAAATATTAAAAGCATTTGCATTCGAGATATCGAAAACGTTATCGGTATTCGTAGGTTTAATAATAACCAACTGCATTGTTATGGGAAGGGCGGAAGCGTTTGCAATGAAAAACCCACCAATCGCCTCCCTATTAGATGGTGTTGGCAATGGGTTGGGCTACGGTTTGTTGCTAATGCTAGTCGGAGTTGTGCGTGAACTTTTTGGATCCGGATCTCTGTTTGGAATAACGCTTTTAGAGTCAGTAAACAATGGCGGTTGGTATGTGCCCAACGGCTTGCTTTTACTCCCTCCATCAGCGTTTTTCATCATTGGATTGTTAATCTGGGCGGCGCGGACATGGAAACCGGCTCAGGTCGAGGAAAGAGAGTTTAAGATCCAGGTGGTGGAGGAACATTGATGGGGGATCTTGTTTCTCTCGCTGTTAAAGCGATCTTTGTCGAAAATCTAGCCCTATCCTTTTTTCTTGGAATGTGCACGTTCATAGCTGTCTCGAAGAAGATTGCCACCGCGATCGGTTTGGGAATATCGGTTATGGTCGTCCAAGTTATTACAGTTCCAGCTAATAATTTAATTTTGACTTACCTCTTGAAACCTGGGGCTTTATCTTGGGCCGGCTTTCCGGATGTTGATCTCACGTTCCTCGGATTAATTTCATATATAGGGGTTATAGCTGCAATGGTCCAAATTGTAGAGATGACTTTGGATAAATATTTCCCCCCCCTGTACAATGCGCTAGGTATATTTCTACCACTTATCACCGTTAATTGTGCGATCCTTGGTGGATCGTTATTTATGGTTGAGCGTGATTACAACTTTGCGGAGTCTACGACCTATGGGTTGGCTTCCGGTTTTGGTTGGGCTCTAGCAATCGCAACAATGGCGGGAGTTAGGGAGAAATTGAAATACAGCGATATACCAGATGGCCTGCAAGGGCTCGGTATAACTTTTATCACAGCTGGCCTCATGGCTATGGGGTTTATGTGTTTTTCCGGTGTGAAATTATAGGAGAAAGTTGGATATGGAAACGTTTACGCTAGGCATCGTTTTTTTTACGATGATAGTAATCACCCTGGTGACAGTTATAATGTTTGCGAAAAGCAAGTTAGTTTCTACCGGCGACGTAAATATTACCATTAATGGCGAAAAAACTGTTAGCGTTCCAGCTGGCGGCAAGTTGCTTCAAACTCTAGCTGCAGAAAAACTTTTTGTTCCGTCAGCCTGCGGCGGCGGCGGAACATGTGCCCAATGTAGAGTCAAAATACATTCCGGTGGCGGTTCCATTTTGCCTACCGAAGAGGGACATATCACCAAAAGAGATGCAGCATGCGGTGATCGTCTATCGTGTCAGGTTGCAGTTAAACAGGATATGGAGATTGAAGTCCCTGAAGAGGTGTTTGGTGTGAAGAAGTGGGTTTGCAGGGTTCGTAGTAATGAGAATGTTGCCACGTTTATAAAAGAACTTGTTCTGGAACTCCCTGAGGGAGAAGATGTTGACTTCAGGGCAGGCGGGTACATCCAAATTGAAGCACCAGCATATTCACTTTCTTACAGAGATTTTGATGTAGATGAAGAATATCACGAGGATTGGGACCGGTTTAAAATTTGGGATTTTAATTCAGAGGTAACAGAACCAGTCGAAAGAGCTTATTCGATGGCCAACTATCCTGAAGAAAAGGGCATTATTATGCTAAATGTTCGCATAGCTTCACCGCCGCCAGGATCAACTGGTATTCCCTCAGGGCAGATGTCATCGTACATATTTAATCTGAAGCCCGGTGATGAAGTTACTATTTCGGGACCATTTGGCGAGTTTTTTGCCCGAGAAACTAAGAAAGAAATGGTTTTTATCGGCGGTGGGGCTGGGATGGCACCCATGCGTAGTCATCTTCTTGATCAGCTAGACCGGATCAAAACTGATAGAAAAATCACTTTTTGGTATGGGGCCCGCTCAAAGCGCGAAATGTTTTATGTTGATGACTTTGACAGATTACAAGCAGAGAATAAAAACTTTACGTGGCACGTAGCGCTTTCTGATGCGATGGAAGAAGACGAATGGACCGGACACACAGGGTTTATTCATAATGTTCTGTTTGACGAGTATTTAAAAGATCATCCAGCCCCTGAGGACTGTGAGTTTTATATGTGCGGTCCACCAATGATGAATCAATCGTGTATCAACATGTTATTGGATCTTGGGGTTGATGGGGAAGACATTATGTTAGATGATTTTGGTGGATAGTGGTTGTACGCTTTCGATCAAAAATAGATTATCTATCTATTCCATCAGTATTTATGGGATCTGCTCTCTTTTAAGCCGGCGAGACTATCTCTTTTTGACGAAAAAGAGATGATCCTGTATAAAACATTCTGTAACGTCTCATAAAAAGAGATTTAGTAGCGAAAGTTAGTTGCGTATAGTTTGGCGACCGAACTTGGTAATTAGTGAGTCTTAAGTTTGTTATTCCTGATTCAGGGCTATGTACAATGACCAATGCACTCACTTTCTTTCTTTTAGCTTTTCTTATTATGGCATTTTCGTTTCTTTCAATAACGGCACGTGATCCAATCCGTTCTGTTATATTCTTGTTCGCGATTATGTTTAATGTGGCGGCGCTTTTTGTTTTGCTTGATGCAATACTGATTTCGGTGACGTTGTTAATACTGTATTTGACCATTTCAACTGGCTTATTTTTTTGTGGCATATTAATTTTCGATTTGAATTTATTTCAGATGCGTAAAGTTGTGGCGCAATATTCAAACCTCAGTTCAGCCGTTACTTTGATATTAGTTATGGAATTATTTTTTTGTTTTGTTACCTATTTATTTTCTCAATTGTCGTCAATAGATTCACCCCTTTTGAGTGCTAATGCTTTCTCTTTTTCATCTCTAAACGCATTGGCACAAAAATTATATGTGGATTATTTTTACATTTCACAAGCGACTATGTTGATCCTGTTAGTCACTGTTATAGGTTTTGTGGTGTTGACGATAAAGAAGAGCGAAACTCTGCGAAGAGATAAAAGTGTCTTAAGCTTAGAGCGGAACCATAGTGATATTGATGGTAGTTGATAATGTTCGAAATATCCTTATTACACTACTTGTCGTTAGCATCTGGGGTTTTCATGTTAGGAGGCCTCGGTCTGATATTTAGATCGAAAAGTATACCTAATATCTTTATCTCAGTTCAGTTGATGATAATGGCGATATGCATAACGTTCGTTGCATTTTCCTATTTCAATAAGAGTTTAAACGGACAAGCATTTACTTTTTATATCTTTATTATTACGGCTGTCAGCGCTGTTATTGGTTTAGCGTTCGTGATAGCAGCGTTTCGAAAAAAAGGCCTTCGTGTTTTTGAAGACCAGAACTTAATTAACGACTGATTTAACCGATGTATGCATGCATTTTTTTTGCTCCGTTATTAGCATCTATTTTTCTCTTGAGATCACGATTTTTTACTCGACGCATCATTCATGGCGTTAGCTTTGGACTAGCGCTGATTATGTTTGCTGTAAGCCTTGGTGGAATGATTGAGATGATTTACAACCAAGGGTTCGAAAGCATCCAAATAATGACATGGATAAAAACAGGCTCGTTTGTTGCAAACTATTTATTAAGGTTTGATAGTTTAACACTTTTGATGACATCGATTTTTTCATTAGCATTGGTGTTTATTCACCTTCATTTAATTTGGGAAACAACTAGCGGATGCTACAGCAAAAATCTGTTGTTTTATTTTCCAGTCCTCACTATCGCAGTATTTTTATTTCTATCTGCTAATAATTTCCTGCAATTATATTTGGGATGGGAGCTCATTGGAGTCATCTCCTGTCTTCTCTTAATATCGTCAAGGGGGAATGTATCACGGGCTATGGTAATCAAAATGTTTGCTATTGACCGATTAGGCAATCTCGCTCTCTTGTTTGTTTTAGTGGCGGCCTACATATCATATGATACTATAATATTTGATGAAATTTTTTATGTCATCTCCATTGCTGAGAATGTTAAATTAGAACTATTCGGAAGCAGTTTAGACGCATTAACTGTTTTAAATGTCCTGTTGATCTTTGCTGCGATAACAAAATGCGCCCAATTTAGTTTTCAAAGATGGTTTATAAAGGAATCATTGATCAATCCTGCCCTAGTTACCTTTATCCATCTTGTGAGTATGGGTTTGGCTGGTGTTTTTATTCTGATACGTTTTTCTCCAATGATAGAGCGGACACCAAATATTTTAATCAGTTTAACCATTGTTGGTTTACTTGTGTCTATTCTGTCACTTGTTAAGGCTTTATTATGCAATGACTTGGGACGTACGATAGTCTATTTAATTTTTTCCTACTTGGGATATATTTTTGTAGCTTGTGGATCCTCTGCGTACATTGGGGGAGTTTTTCATTTTTTAAACATTGTAATTATCCTAGCGCTCTTACTTTTTTCAAGTGGTGCATTAAGCCAGTGTATCCTTTCCGACATAAATAAAGGAAAACAGCAAGAGTGCAAGAATTGGCCGCCTATCTTTTATATTTCAGCCAGTCTAGGATTTTTAAGTTTAACAGGATTTCCATTTTTATCTGCATATTATTCAGAAATAATTATATTAGAAGCATCACTACGCCAAAATAATTCGATCGGTACTTTTGTGTTTTACGCGAGTTTATTAGTGATGGGTATGACAGCTTTCCTTGGCTTTAAGGTTTTATTATTTATTTGGCGCAGCACAAATGGAAATAAAAAGGAGGTAAAAACGCAAATAAATAAATTCTCTTGGATATTTAAAGTGAAACTAATCCTTTTAAGCTTTCTTGCTTTGTTTGCAGGAACGGTAGGCTTTAATACCGTATTTGGAGATATGTCTTCAACATTTTGGGGCAATGTTATTCCAAGTCCGATGAGATTAGAGACAGGTTCGGAAAACATAGAAAAATTTACGAGATTTAATGCTCCCCTGGTCATCAGTTTTTTCTGTGGGATAGTGATAGCTTATTTTTTATATGTTTTAAAACCGGAGTTACGGATCAGTTTTATTGAAAAATGCCAAATTTTATTGGCAAGAACTCATGCTGAAAACTTTTATGAGAAACGCTATAAGATACTTGTATCTTGTGCTCATCTCTATTCTCATAATGAACTTTATTCTGTCATAACGGATTTATTGTACCAATGCAGGCTGCATATAAAATTCAAACAAATACAAATCTTGTTTTCTGGCACTAAACATCAGTTTATCAGCTATTACGGCACGGCGATGTTATTGGGGAGTATCATATTTATTTTATATCATTGTCACTCTTTAAAGGGCTGACGCTATGACAAATGATTGGCCAGTATTATCTATAGTGACATTTCTTCCATTGGTTGGATGCTTCTTCATTATGTTGACCCGTGGTGAAGGCGAAGCTATTGGCAAAAGTTGTCGGTATCTAGCATTGTGGACCACTATCCCAACGTTACTCGTATCCCTTTTTATTTGGGTAAATTTTGACAGCAGCCGTAGCGGTTTCCAGATGTTAGAACAGGCGTCTTGGATTTCCAATATTGGTATTAAATATCAATTGGGTATAGATGGTATTTCAATGTTCTTGATAATTTGCACTGCACTCTTAACGCCAATCTGTATCTTTGCTACTTGGAAAAGCATAAAATGCCGAGTGCGAGAGCATATGATTGTATTGCTAGTTTTAGAAACTGCATTAATAGGTAGTTTTTGTGCGTTAGATATTTTTCTCTTTGCCTGTTTTGTGATCGCCGCATCTATACCTTTACATCAGATGGTTGGAATGTGGAAAAATGATAGCAGATATCATGCTTTCTTCAATTTTAGCTGTAATATTTTTCTCATGTTAATCCCACTTTTGGGAGCAGTTCTATTTATTTACGGATCAAAAACTACTACTGATTTACTAATTCTTAACAATGTTAATTTTTCGAGAAATAGCCAGATTTGGCTTTTTACCGCTTTTTTTATACCGTTTATGACGATGATGACGTTATTTCCTTTCCATAAAAGGATATTGAAACGGCACGAGGGTGATGAAATAGGAACACTTATTATGCTCACCTGTATTTCAACTAAGATAGGTGTGTATGGGTTTTTGCGTTTTTCCATTCCCCTTTTTCCGGTTGCGACCAATCTTTTCGCACCCTACATGTTAGGTTTCACAATAGTCATAGCTGTGTATGCCTTAATTGTTCTAATTATTTATAAGAACTTTAAAAGTTTTGTTCTGTTCACACTAATTCTCCAAATGGGATTGATAACAATTGGAGTATTTAGTTTGACTGAACACGGGATACGGGGTGGGATTTTTGCGACGCTGAGTCACAGTTTTGTAGGGGCTGGTCTAATAATTTGTATGAAGATTTTTAGCGATCGCCTCAAAGCGGGACCCTGTCACTTGATAACTGGTATTCCAACTTTTTTGATAATACAGGTGTTTATTCTGTTAGCCGTTATTGGGGTTCCCGGCACTGCGAGTTTTATTGGAAACCTCTCAATAATACTTGGAGTGATTGAACACAGTTTTCTTACTTTGATAACTGTTTTTACGCTTTTTATGCTATTGCTAACCTGTTTGCTATGTGTATACAAGCGTGTTTTGTTTGGCAAAGTTCTGGACCACAATAGAATTAACACGAGAGAATTATCCCTGCAGGATTTAGGGGTATTGTCACCTTTAATTGGCTTTGTTCTGTGGATGGGAGTTTATCCTATGCCTTTTTTTAATGCGCTGTCGACTTCTGTTAGCAGAATTACCAATGATTTAAAAATGTTACCCATTAATTAAACGGATGATCTAAGGTATGCACCAATGAGTACGATGGTAACGCCTGCATTTGTAACTGCGTCAGCTGAAATTCTTTTGAGTTTAGCAAGTATATTTATTTTGTTAGTGGCGGTCTTTCGGAGAAAGGGAGCCACTACCTTTTCATCTTGGGCGGCTGTTGGAGCTTTTTCGATAGCTGCCATACTCATCGTCTCAAATAGTAGCGACCAAATGAAAACAGCATTTTTTGGGTTATTTTTGACAAGTCCTCATACCGACTTCGTTAAAATATTGATATTGGTTTGTTCCGCTTTAACTATTATATTGTCCAATGACTATTTGAAGCGGGAAGAGATAAGCCGGTTTGAATTTCCAATCCTTATAGTATTTGCAACACTCGGCATGATGATAATTGTATCTGCCGGCGACCTGATTACGCTATATCTGGGCGTAGAGCTACAAAGCATAGCGTGCTACGTTTTAGTGTCGACCCGCACCGATTCTGTCAAATCTATCGAGTCTGGTTTTAAATATTTTGTGATTGGTCTACTTTCTTCAATTGTATTTCTATACGGTTGCTCATTGATTTATGGATTTTCAGGAGCGACTGAATTTATAAAAATATCACAATCAATAGACGCACTGGAAGAGGACCTTCCCATTGGTTTCGTTATTGGGCTGACTTTTATAGTTTTTGGCCTTGCTTCTAAAATTTCTATAATTCCTCTCCAGACCCGAGTTGAAGGTTGTGATAAGCAAGCCCCTGTGCCAGTAACTATTTTTCTTTTGGTTGGACCCAAAATTGCTGTCTTGAGTTTATTGATTCAATTTTTGGCGGGGCATTTATGGTTTTTATTTGATCAGTGGCAATATATCATAATAGCCCTTTCCAGCATTTCTATGTTTGTCCCATCTTTAATGATGCTTTTTGAAGATAACTTAAAACGATTTTTTGTTTATGGAGCAACAGCTCAAACAGGTTTCGCATTGATGGGGTTGGCCACCGGTTCCGATGACGGGTTCAGCAGTATTTTAATTTATTTTTGTATCTATTTAACAATGAACTTTGGAGTATTTGCAATTATTCTCTCAATGAGACAAAAGAAGCAAGCAGTGGATAGTGTAAGGCATTTGTCTGGGTTATCTACAAGCCATCCGTTTCTAGCTTTTTCTNTGCTCGTTNCNGTTCTTTCAATGGCAGGGATACCCCCATTTGCAGGTTTTTTAGCAAAATGGTTCATTTTAATATCCGTTGTGGACGAGAAGCTNTATTTACTGCTTTTCATNGGAATAGCNACAAGTTGCCTTGCNGCCGTCAGCTANCTGCGCATACTCAAAATTATGTATTTANATGAGNTGTCAGAGCCTCTTGATCCGGGCATTTCTAANGANGCACAGTTCGTTATANTCNCAACAANAGCTCTTNTGCTTTTGTTTTCGTTTGTGCCAGACCCACTTATTTCAGTTGCAAAAGTTGCTGTTNCATATCTCTAAAAATAGAGTGCTTTAATTTAAAACTGTCAATAACCTAAAAGTTATAATTTGATGTCATCTGATTTTTCCATTGCAAAACGGGTTCATTTAATTCGATATGATAGTGTGGACAGCACCAATCGGATTGCAACGGATTTAGGATACCAGGGGGCTAAAGAATGGACGGTCGTTCATGCTTTAGAGCAAACCGCTGGACGTGGGCGACATAAAAATGAATGGTTCTCACCAAGAGGTAATTTATTTTTGTCTGCAGTCTTTAAACCTATCGTAAAATTTGAAAAGTGGTCTGAACTTTCGTTTGTAATCTCGTTGGCAGTTGCAGATACCGTTGAACGTCTAACATACAACTCTTCGGTTGCTTTGAAATGGCCCAATGATGTTTTGGTTAATCAAAAAAAGATAGCTGGAATTCTTTTAGAATCCGCGTTGAACGCAAAAAAAGAAAGTTTTTTGATTGCAGGTGTTGGGGTTAATATAACTTGTGGTCCAGTCGATGCGCGTTATGGTGCGACCTGGATAGATGAATTAGCATCAGAAAAAAAATCTGTAGATACCGTTCTACCTACTCTTATAGACGCTATGATAAATTGGTATGACATTTGGGAGACTTCAGGCTTTGAAAAAATACGCAAGCGGTGGCTAGAGCGTGCCTATGGCGTTGGACAACGGGTAACGGTTACAGATAAAGCACCTCAATTACGAGAGGGCATTTATGACGGGATTTCGGGAGATGGGAGAATGATTTTAAAAAAGAACGATGGTACACAAGAGATTATATCCTCAGGAACTCTAACTTTCCTTTAATGGACAGAAAATATGTTATTAGTCATTGATTGTGGTAATACAAATACAGGGTTTGCTGTGTTTGATGGTGATAACTGTATCGGCAAGTGGCGTACGTCTACCAATGCGAACAGGACGGCGGACGAATATGCTGTTTGGCTGACACAATTGCTGGCGTTAAAGTCTCTAGGTCTAAGCGATATAAATTCAATTATTATTGCCAACGTAGTTCCAGAAACCGAGTTTAATTTGCAACATCTTTGTGAACAATACTTTTGCCTTCAACCAATGGTTGTTGGAGACAAAGATTTAAACCTCGGCATAGACATACACATTGATGAACCCAGCGAATTAGGGGCAGATAGGATTGTGAACGCTATAGGTGCGAACGATTTATATAAAGGACCTTTAATAGTAATCGATTTTGGGACGGCGACAACGTTTGATATTACCGAGTCTGATGGCAGTTACGCAGGTGGACTAATTGTACCGGGCATTAATCTATCGCTGGAGGCGCTATATAATGCTGCGTCTCGTTTGCCAAGGATCACTATCGAACCACAACCGAAATCCAAGACATCGAAAAACACGTATTCAATAATAGGAAAGTCGACAAAGACTGCGATGAGATCAGGAATTTTTTGGGGTTATATAGGTTTGATTGAGGGTATAATTGAGAGAGTAAAAGCAGAGTATAAGGTTCCTATGCAAACGGTTGCTACAGGTGGCCTTGCCCCAGTGTTCGCCGGAAGCACTAGCGCAATTGAACATGTAGATCAGGATATAACACTTCATGGACTTGTTTTAATTCATAAGCGGAACAGTTTATGAATGACCTCGGATATACGCCAAAACCAGATGAACTAATATTTTTGCCCCTTGGGGGTTCTAGCGAGATAGGTATGAACTTAAATTTGTATCATTTCGCTGGCAAATGGTTAATGGTGGATCTCGGCATAACCTTTGGGGATGACACAACGCCTGGTATAGAGGTTCTTGTGCCTAACCCAAAGTATATTGAAAAGTATAAGAAAAATTTATTAGGTATTTTTATAACCCATGGCCATGAGGATCATATTGGGGCTATTCCTTATTTATGGGAACGGCTTAATTGCCCAATTTATGCGACATCATTTACAATGTCGCTAATTCGACGGAAGTTATCAGACACAAATTTATTGGACAACGTGGAGCTTATTGAGGTTCCACCTTCTAAGCAGATAAAACTTGGTCCTTTCAGTGTAGAATTTGTTTCACTTGCCCACTCTATCCCTGATCCAAACGGCATTCTTATTAAGTGTGGTGATTATTCAATTTTCCATACGGGTGATTGGAAATTTGATGACAGCCCACAAATTGGCGGAAAAACCGATTACTCAAAATTAGAGGAACTCTCTTTAAACGGTATCACGGCAATGGTTGCCGATTCTACAAATGTTGATTTGCTCAATAAAACAGGGTCGGAAGCTGAACTAATCGAACCATTGAATGAATTATTCGCGCAACAGACCGGCAGAATAGCAGTAGCATGTTTCGCATCAAATGTCGCTCGGTTGAGAACTATAGCGCTTAGTGCTGAGGCTAATGATCGTCATACAGCTCTAGTAGGGCGGTCGCTTTGGAAAATGTATGAGGTTGCTAAAGAGCATGGTTATTTATTGGATGTGCCTGAATTTTTATCCGAAAAAGATGTTGGTTATTTGCCAAACGATAAAATAGTTATGATTTGTACTGGCAGTCAGGGAGAACCAAGAGCAGCGTTGAGTAGGATAGCTGCACGGGCTCATCCTCACGTCAGCCTTAATATTGGAGATACAGTCATTTTTTCTTCTCGTGAAATACCAGGCAATGAGTTGGCCATCCGCCGTATCCAAGACAGGTTTATTTCCCAAGGTGTTAAAATAGTTACAGAAAATGATGCCCACGTTCACGTGTCAGGACACCCGTCAAGCGAAGAGATGACTGCATTATATCAGATCATAAAGCCTAAGATAGCTATCCCTGTTCACGGAGAGGCTCGCCATTTGGTAAAGCATGCCGACTTGGCTCGATCATGCCAAGTTCCTGAGGTGGTCGTCCCCAGAAATGGTAGTGTAATAAAATTAGCTCCTGGAGCAGCCAAGGAAGTTGGCTCGGTGGTACCCTCAGTTTTCGCGGTAGATGGAAAAAGGCTGGTTGTGTTAGATGGGAAGGTAATTAAGGAAAGAAAAAAACTTTTATTTAACGGTACTGTGACAGCCACAGTTATTTTAAATAATTTGTCGTTGTGCCATCAAAGTCCTGTTTTGAGTTCCGTTGGAATTTTTGAAGAGGGGGATTGTGATCTCCGAGATATAACACACGAGTTAGAATACGCGATAAATGATATTTCTTCGCCTAAGAGACAATCAGATCAATTTATAACAGAGATGGTTGAGAAGATTTTAAGACGGGTATTCAGGACGAGATATGAAAAGAGACCAGTTATACTGGTTCACGTAGTTCGTATTTAGGATAGGATATAGAATGATAGGTCGATTAAATCATATAGCCATCGTTGTGCCTGACTTGGTTGCTGCTGCAAATACATATAGGGATTCATTAGGTGCTAATGTTAGTATTATTTACGAATTACCAGACCACGGGGTTAGACTAGTTTTTGTGGAGCTACCTAACTCTAAAGTCGAACTTTTACACCCATTGAATGAGTCCTCACCCATTTTTTCTTTTCTCGAGAGAAACCCAACGGGGGGAATGCATCATATTTGTTATGAGGTTCAAAACATATACACAGCCGTTGACTCATTAAGGCGGACAGGTGCAAAAATTTTGGGTGATGGAGAGCCTAAAATAGGGGCCCATGGCAAGCCAGTAATTTTCTTAAGTCCAAAGGATTTTTTGGGTACCCTCATAGAGCTTGAACAAGTCTAGTTTGATTGTGGATAACGTTAAATGGATATAGCAGCAGGGATCGTAGTTTACATACTTCTGTGGTGGTGGGTTTTTTTTATGGCTCTTCCAATTGGGATCCAACGAAATGAGAGTGCCATAGCGGGCCATGACACAGGAGCTCCCAAGAAAACCCACCTATGGATGAAGTTCATTGCAACCTCGTGTATATCACTCGTACTATGGTTCGCTGTAGACTTATTAATCTCCGCGGAGCTATTTTCCTTTAGAGAGATGTCTAAAACAATGTAACAACGCAGGTGTGCTATGCCCCTGTGAACGCCTGCAACCCCGTTTGAGCTCGGCCCAGTATTAGTGCGTGAATATCATGTGTACCTTCATAGGTATTTACTGTTTCCAGATTAACCAAGTGTCGCATCACATCGTATTCGTCAGATATGCCGTTCCCACCGTGCATGTCGCGAGACATTCTAGCTATATCAAGTGCTTTGCCGCATGAATTTCTCTTTGCTAGGGATATGGCCTCTGGGGCGGCTTTCCCCTCATCTAGTAATCTTCCTAAACGGAGACAAGTTTGCAACCCGAGTGTGATTTCCGTCTGCATGTCAGCTAGTTTTTTTTGAATAAGTTGATTAGCTGCCAAGGGGCGATTGAACTGTTTGCGGTCTAGCGTGTATGTAAGTGCTTGATGCCAGCAATATTCTGCCGCTCCTAGGGCGCCCCATGATATTCCATATCGGGCTTTGTTAAGGCAACCAAACGGACCTGAAAGCCCTCTGATATTAGGAAGTAAGTTTTCTTCTGGCACCATAACTTGATCCATCACTATTTCACCAGTCACCGATGCTCTCAACGACAGCTTTCCCTCTATCTTCGGTGCCGATAACCCCTTCATACCTTTTTCAAGAATAAATCCACGTATTACATCATCTTCAGTCTTTGCCCAGATTACAAAGATGTCAGCTATTGGTGAATTACTTATCCACATTTTAGCGCCAGACACGAGGTATCCTCCATCTACTTTTTTTGCTCGAGTCGTTAAGCCTCCAGCATCTGAACCATTATCTGGTTCAGTTAACCCAAAACAGCCAACCCATTCTCCTGTAGCAAGCTTTGGTAGATATTTCTGTCGTTGTGCCTCATCGCCATATGTGTAAATGGGATGCATGACCAAGCTCGATTGAACGCTCATAGCTGATCTGTAACCACTATCAACTCTCTCGACCTCTCGAGCCACTATTCCGTAGCATACGTGATTCACGCCAGCGCAGCCATATCCTTCGATAGTGGAACCAAGGAAGCCAAGTTCACCCATTTCATTCATTATTTCCCGATCGAACCGCTCTTCCCTAAAAGCACCTTGAACACGTGGATAGAGCTTTTCTTGGCAATAATTCCTTGCAGCCTCCATCACCAAGCGTTCATCCTCGGTTAGTTGCTCGGACAACAATAATGGATCATCCCATTTGAACTCAGCCTTTGGCTTTTTTACTTTTTCTGAAGTGGAATGGAAATTTGCTGTTGCTACACTCATAGTAAACCTCTGTAAAAATAATCTGACTTATAAAATCTTCTTAGTTGACGATAAGTCAAGTTAGAATTTCAATATAAATAGTTCTAACTTTAATTTGGAACAAAAAATGACATCGATTAACGATTCGCGAATAATAATTGAATTCATCCAGGTAGGAGCATATGTTAAGGTCACTGCTGTCGATCCCGTTTCATTAGTTGAAGTGTCAATAGTTGGGGATCCGTCAGCATCCCGAGACACTCTCGAACAGACTGCTATTAAAAAACTGAGATTTGTACTTTCAAAGAGACAAAAATAATGAACGTTTACAGAGTTCGATTATGGTATCGTAAAATCATTTAAAAATACGACGAGAGTACTTTTTTGAACTTGATATTTCTCAAAACTGCGATTTTAACACAGCTTGGTTTGGTAGTAATCAGGTTGGTGTCATCTCACTCGACATTCTTCGCGGCTTAAAATCTGAAATATACACAGTCATATTTTCAGAAAAGTTGTAAGTCATTAACAATCCGAAACAGGTACAAGATTATAATATACTTAAAAAATAATTTAATTTTAGACGAAAAAAGCCTGTCCAAGCAGGCTCAAAAAAGTTTATATCGGTCATTTTAAATGTTCGTTTTAGTCTTGGACTAGAAATGGTTTTTTTGACCTTTCAATACATTGAAATATATAAAGGGCGGGGTCTATGTTACGTTAACCAAAGACCGTCGTTTGAATGGAGCATAATCACATCGCCTTTTCAACACCACACTCATTGTTGTTGTAAATAGACATATTAATACCCAATGGTGAGTTTTTTTTACGTAACCTTTTGATGGACGAATAATTGCAATGGAAATATCTAGAATTACAGAGTATCCCGGTGATGGATTGGAAACATCTGAAGAGTTGAAGGAATTCTTCAACAATTCAATTGGAAGTGCAGATGCTCAAGTTGCTTCATTCGTGAATTCTGAATTCAATCGACAGAATGAGCAAATTGAACTGATAGCATCAGAAAATATAGTTTCCCGGGCGGTTTTGGAGGCACAAGGTTCGGTGTTAACCAATAAATATGCAGAGGGTTACCCTGGCCGTCGATATTATGGAGGGTGTGAATTCGTCGACCTAGCCGAGAAATTGGCACAAGATAGAGCAAAGGAGCTTTTTGATTGTTCATTCGCAAATGTTCAACCCCACTCGGGGGCTCAAGCTAACCAAACAGTGTTTTTAGCATGTTTAAAGCCCGGAGATACCATATTGGGTATGTCATTGGATGCCGGCGGCCATCTAACTCATGGCGCTCCTCCAAACCAGTCTGGTAAATGGTTTAACTCGATCCAATATGGCGTCAAAAAAGATACCGCATTGATTGACTATGAAGCAGTAGAAAAACTCGCTCATTCTCACCGTCCAAAACTTATAATAGCTGGGGGGTCTGCATATTCCCGGGTTATTGATTTTAAAAAGTTTAAGGAAATAGCGGCCTCAGTTGGGGCTTATTTGTTAGTAGACATGGCGCATTTTTCTGGGTTAGTAGCAGGTGGTGCACATCCCAACCCTTTGCCATATGCCGACATTGTAACATCTACTACCCACAAAACTTTGCGAGGACCTCGCGGTGGAATGATTTTAACAAATAGCGAAGAACTATTTAAAAAAATTAATTCAGCTTTATTTCCAGGATTACAGGGCGGACCTCTTATGCACGTAATAGCAGCTAAAGCAGTTGCATTTGGTGAAGCTTTGAAGCCATCATATAAAACATATGTTCGTCGTGTAGTCGAAAATGCCCAAGTTTTAGCATCTGGTTTATCAAATCGTGGAATTAACATTGTATCCGGTGGTACCGATACACATTTACTTTTAGTTGACCTTCAAAATAAAAATGTAACTGGCAGGGCTGCCGAGATCGCTTTGGAGTCGGTTGGAATCACTTGTAATAAAAATGGTGTGCCTTTCGATCCTTTGAAGCCCGCTGTAACCTCAGGGATCCGGCTTGGTTCCCCAGCCTGTACTACCCGTGGTTTCGGGATAGCAGAGTTTCAATTGATCGCGGACCTAATTGCGGATACAATAAAAGCATTAGGCGATAATGTAGAACTAGACGAAAAGCTGATGGCCAGTCAAAGGAGATCGGTAAAAGACCTATGTTTTCGGTTTCCTATATATTAGACCGAATTGGTATCTTTTGGTTGTACGGTTAGTAAACTAGTGAGGAACAAAATATGCGCTGCCCATTTTGTGGACACAATGACTCGCAGGTAAAAGACTCAAGACCAACAGAGGATAGCGCGTCAATTAGAAGAAGACGGTTTTGTCCGTCTTGCGGTGGGCGCTTCACCACTTTTGAACGAATTCAATTGCGGGAATTAACGGTTCTGAAAAAGAGCGGAAAAAGGGCACCCTTTGATAGAGATAAACTATATAGATCAATTCAAATTTCTTTGAGAAAACGTCCGGTTGATGAGGAGCGCGTCGATAGAATGATTACCGGGATTGTAAGACGGCTTGAAAGTATGGGGGAGTCGGAAATTCCGTCGCCAGTTATAGGTGAAATGGTTATGGATTCGCTGGGTAATTTAGATCCCGTTGCTTACGTTAGGTTTGCTTCTGTTTATCGTAACTTTCGCGAAGCGAAGGATTTTGAGGATTTCGTAGAAGACCTGAGTAGATTTGATGATGAATAACAACGAACTGAGATGTTTTAAGCGATGGTTTTGGATGATGCAGCATGGATGGAGATAGCGCTTCGATTAGCAGAGCGAAATATAGGCAATGTTTGTCCCAACCCCTCAGTTGGATGTCTCATAGTCAAGGATGATAGAATTGTTGGACGCGGGTGGACACAGGAAGGCGGTAGGCCGCATGCTGAAGTGATGGCCTTGGAACAGGCTGGAGAAAAAAGCGTCGGAGCTACCGCATATACGACATTAGAACCTTGTTCACACTTCGGAAAGACGCCTCCCTGCAGTGATGCCCTAATTTCTGCTCGAATAAAGCGTGTGGTCGGAGCGATGAAGGACCCTGATCCGCGTGTTGATGGAATGGGCTTTGTTAAATTGAGAGAAGCAGGAATTGAGGTTGTCGAGGGTGTTTTAGAACGAGAGGCCGAAGAATTAAATAGAGGGTTTATTACAAGGCTCACAAAGAAATTACCCTTTGTAACTCTTAAGATGGCAATGAGCATTGACTCGCGGATAGCCACAAAAAACTATCATAGTCAATGGATAACGGGTGAGGAGGCGCGACACTCCTCACATTTTCTTCGGTCAAAAAACGATGCAATTCTTACAGGAGTAGGCACCGTGCTCGCTGATAATCCATCTTTAAATACTCGTATCAGTGGATTGGAAAATCGATCTCCATTAAGAATAATCTTGGATTCGAACCTGAGAATTTCAATTGAGTCACAAATTGTTTCTACTGCTGCTAAACATAAAACAATTGTATTTACTACAGTTGCAGCCGAAGAAACGAAAAAGAAACAGTTGGAAGGCTTTGGCTTGCATATAATAACGATCAATGGTGATGAATTTGGCCGGGTTTCATTAATTGAGGCATTAAGAAGCATAGCTAAAAAGGGAATAAATAGCATATTGGTTGAATGCGGAGGAACATTGTGCACAGAATTTATTAAGTTGAATCTTATCGATGAATTTTTGGTTTATCGTGCTCCGATAGTTTTGGGTGGTGATGGGATAGCGGCGGTAGAAGGGTTTGGGTTATCGGATCTGAGCACCGCTCCTAACTTTATGCAAACCAAAATAACACGCCTTGGGGCAGACACGTTAGAAATTTATAAGCGGCAGATATAAGGCAAATAATATGTTTACTGGAATAATAACAGATATTGGAAGGGTGCAGCACCTAGAAAAGAAAGGCGATCTTAAGGTGGTGATAGCTACTTCCTATGATACAGAATTTATCTCAATTGGGGCATCCATTTGTTGTTCCGGGGTTTGTTTGACATTAGTGGGCAAAGGTGAACATTGGTTTTCGGTAGAAGTTTCAAAAGAAACGACTGATAATACTACTATTGGTTCTTGGAAGGTCGGAACTAGCGTGAATTTGGAGCGATCTCTGCAGCTAAAAGATGAACTGGGTGGCCACATAGTATCGGGGCATATTGACGGCACGGCAGAATTAATAGCTCTGGAGAAAGAGGGCGATAGTCATAGACTTTCATTACGGGTCGAACCGAAGTTGTCAAAATTTATCGCCCCTAAAGGGTCTGTTACATTAGAGGGAGTCTCTTTAACAGTGAATTCGGTCGTAAATAATTCCTTTGGAATTAATATTATACCGCATACATGGGAGAATACATCGTTCAAATTTTTGACGATAGGAAGCTATTTGAATATAGAAGTCGATGTTATCGCACGTTATGTGGCACGTTTAATGAATTCAGTAGAAAGTCGATAAAATGGCCAAAGAGGTTAAGTCAAAGAAATTAAATAAGAGTGGTTTATCGTCAATAGAAGAAGTAATAGAGGAAGCAAAGCAGGGGCGTATTTTTATTCTGGTTGATGATGAGAACCGAGAGAATGAAGGCGACTTATGTGTCCCAGCGGAAATGGCAACCTCCGACGTTATCAACTTTATGGCTAAATATGCGCGCGGTTTGATTTGTTTGGCAATGGAGCGTTCTCGAGTTGAGCAATTGGGGCTCTCATTAATGACACGCCGAAACGAGGGGCGGCACGAGACGGCATTTACAGTATCAATCGAAGCACGAGAGGGCGTTACGACGGGGATATCAGCGCATGATCGGGCACATACAATCTCGGTAGCTACCAATCTCGATAAGGGACAGGATGATATTGTAACGCCAGGCCATGTATTTCCACTAGTGGCAAGAGACGGTGGTAGTTTAGTAAGGGCAGGCCATACGGAAGCGGTAGTGGACATAGCTCGGCTAGCAGGTCTAACCCCAGCTGGCGTTATATGCGAGATTATGAACGACGACGGAACAATGACCAGACTGCCTGATCTACTAAGCTTTGCTCAACAGCACGATCTGAAAGTAGCTACAATAGCAGACCTTATTAGTTATCGCCGGCGCACCGAGTCTATTGTTGAGCGATCACTAGAGAGCGTTCTTGATAGCCGATATGGAGGTAGCTGGCGGATGATTGTTTATCTTAATAAAGTCACATATGCGGAGCATATAGCTTTGATTAAGGGAGATATCACCGGAGAAACACCAATTCTGGTAAGAATGCATTCGTTGAACGTTATGGAAGATGTGTTAGGAGATCAATCTGGTTCGCGAGGTGGTGGAGAATTGCAGTCGGCAATGAGTTATATAGCCGATGCAGGACGGGGAATTGTAGTGGTGATGAGAGAGCCTACATCAACGGCATTATCTGAGAAAATTCGTGGTAAGATTAAAACCAGCATACCCGGGGGCGGCACTGAGAATGAATTGCGCGATTATGGGGTAGGGGCTCAAATCTTGCTAGATTTAGGAATCAAAGAAATGATCTTACTGACAAACAGTGAACAGACCGTGATAGGGTTAGAGGGTTACGGTTTAAGTATATTTGAGCGCCAAACAACATCTATTAGTGGGATAAATACGGGATGAAAAAAAAAGTTCTGATAGTTGACGCAAACTTCTACGAAGACTTAGCTAGTGAATTAGTGCGAGGGGCCGTTGCAGAATTAGATAAAATGGGAATAAGTTATGAAAGATTGTCTGTTCCTGGAGCTCTAGAAATACCGAGTGCCATCTCACTAGTATCACAAGGGAACGAAGCAAAGTTATTCGCAGGCTATATCGCCTTGGGGTGTGTCATCAGAGGAGAGACGTCCCACTACGATATAGTCTGTGGCGAGAGCGCGCGAGGTTTATCTAAATTAGCGTTAGACAAAAACCTCGCTATTGGTAATGGTATTTTAACCGTTGACAATTGGGAACAGGCTTGGGCGCGAGCGTCTGTATTAAAAAAGAATAAGGGGCGAGACGCCGCGATTGCTTGCTTGTCTTTATTTGAGATAAAACAAAGGTATATAGAGTGAAAATTCCGGTCAAATTGTCTGAAGTTAATAATGCAAATAAAAGCAGGCGTTCCAGGACAGCGGCCCGGTTAAACGCAGTTCAGGCAGTTTATCAAATGGATATGACTGGAATATTGCCTGAAACAGTAGTGGACGAATTCATTAATTATAGATTGCCGGTCGTAGATGAAAATTCAAGTTTAGGGTTTCCGGATAAGGAATTATTCTGTGATCTAGCTTTGGGTACAGCCAAAGATCTTGAAATCATTGATAGGCTAATAACTGATGTTTTAATGGATGGTTGGAGTTCAGAACGCTTAGAAAGTACTTTGCACGCTATACTCCGTGTGGGTAGCTATGAATTAAAAAATCGATCTTCTACTCCTCTTCCGGTAATCATAAGTGAATACGTCGACGTAACTCATGCGTTCTACGATGGTAAAGCAATAGGCCTAGTAAATGGTGTGTTGGATGCTATATCTCTAAGGGATTATTAGGTTCATGGGAAACTAATATGGGATTGGACGAATTCGATAGAATAAAAAAATACTTTAGGCCATTGGCTTCAATTGAGCGTGGGTCTTTAAATTTATTAGATGATGCGGCTGTATTGCCGGTGGACGATGCCTCAAAAATTGTAATTTCTACCGATGCATTGGTAGAGGGCATTCATTTTTTCGGTGAAGATGAGGTTGATTTGATAGCGCAGAAATCCCTTCGAACCAATCTTTCCGATATGGCGGCCATGGGAGCTACACCATGGGTGTACACTTTATCATTGAGCCTAGGCCCAGTAATCAAGGGCACCCTTGATCAATGGTTAGCAAGCTTTGTAAAAGGATTGAAAAAGGACCAGGATAAATATGATGTCGGCTTGATTGGTGGAGATTCTGTTGCTAGCTCTGGGCCAACAATGATTTCTATCACCATATTAGGTAGGGCAGATCCAAGAGGGGTAATTACCAGAAATGGCGCATCCGTTTATGATGATATTTATGTTTCTGGAACCATCGGCGATTCTGCCACTGGCTTAAACATTATAAAGGAACCAATTGATGACCTGGCATATTCAGAAGAATTATATTTGAAAGGCCGTTATTATTTGCCTGACCCAAGGGTTAAGTTGGGGAGAGGTTTAGTGGGTATCGCGTCTGCAGCCATGGACGTGTCTGACGGACTCCTCCAAGATCTGGGACATCTTTGTTCTGCGTCAAGCCTTGGCGCAATCGTTAACTGGCCTTTGTTGCCCCTATCTAAAGGGGTACAGCAACTTTTACATAAAAAAATAATTCCAACCTCGTTAATTGTAAATGGAGGTGACGACTATGAGCTGTTATTTACCGCCCCAAAACGATTAAGAACTGAAGTGAAGGCAATAGCAAAAGCAAGTGATGTCGTTGTTACGAGAATAGGGCATATGATAACCGGTTCGGGTGTTAGTTTGTTAGATAAAAGTGACAGGTTAATAAATTCTATTGGAACAGGATTTAAGCATGCCTAAATTGTTTGAAACACGTTTAACCGTGGTTGGGATAGGGTTCCTAAAAAGTGATTAGAATAATTATTATTGTGGTTGTTCTTATAGCGATTGGCTTGGCTAGTATTTTTGGAATGGCAGCTTTTTCCCCTAGTTTATTGCCTAATGCGGTATTAAATTTGTTGGGTGTCACGGTTCCACCAGAAGAAAAAAAGGCCGAATCATTAGGAAGACCAACTGCTAAAGAGACTGTGCTAATTGATATAGATCCGCTTCAGATTCCATTATTCAGAGATGGAACAGTTGATCGTTCGTTATTTATGCATTTAATGATTGAGGTGAGGCAGGGGCCCGATGCAGATCTTGTAAATAAAAATCTCATACGCATCATAGATGCCTTTTTGTCTTATGTGCATGCATTAAATGCATTAGATATTAAGCCTGGAGTGAATGATAGGGCTTTTTTAAAACAAAGGTTATTAGTAAAGGCTGCAGAGATCGTTGGGCCCGATATAATTGTTGATTTACTTTTTGTGAATATTTTTGAGCGCCCTTTTAATTAAATTTTTAGAAATTAGTGGTATCCGATCCTCTTCCCTTGCCATAGCTATCGATCTTAATTGAAATAATTCGTGAAATAGATTTTGTTCCGTTTTAAAGGATGGCAATAAAAATTATCAGCAACAGTTAAAATAACCCAATGTAACAAAAAATAAATTTCGCCCGATAGTCGATTCAAAATGCGATATAAAATCTGGCATTGTGATTTTAGTCTGTTAATCTTGTACCCTAGACTAGATAATAGCTATGCATTTCTTTATACACTGAAAATCATAAAGAGGTCGCACTTCATCTGAGCTAATAGAAATTATGTCGACAACGTGCTGATTAGAGTTGATGAAAAATAATTTTTGCTTTTGTAGAGCGTGACATATAAAAGTCATAAAGTGTGTACTATTTTTATCTGAGTATACTCATTGTTATCGAGTAAAGGTTTAAATTTTAAAAAACGAAGGATCCCAATATGACCGAACTGTTTGCTCTAGTGATCGCCTGCGGGGTGATCGCATTAGCTTATGGAGTTTTGGCCTCCAGAAGCATAGTGACCGCAGACGCTGGTAATGAAAAAATGCAGCAAATTGCAAGTGCTATACAGGAGGGGGCAGCGGCATATCTGAACCGTCAGTACCTAACCATTGGCGGGGTTGGTGTAGTCGTGACCGTTATCTTGGCTGTTACGTTAGGATTTGCGGTTGCCGCTGGGTTTGTTATTGGCGCAGTTCTGTCGGGTATTGCAGGCTATGTTGGCATGAACGTTTCGGTTCGAGCCAATGTCCGAACAGCACAGGCGGCAACAGTGGGATTAGCGCCGGCACTAAACATTGCTTTTAAATCAGGAGCTGTTACCGGGATGCTAGTCGTTGGTTTGGGGCTTTTGGGAGTAGCTGGGTATTATTTTTTTCTGCTTGAGATATTTGATGCTACCACACCCTCTGGACTTCGGCATATTTTGGAAGCACTGGTGGCTCTTAGTTTTGGGGCATCACTAATTTCTATATTTGCAAGATTAGGAGGAGGTATTTTTACTAAAGGTGCGGATGTTGGTGGAGATATGGTTGGGAAAGTTGAAGCGGGAATACCTGAAGATGACCCGAGAAATGCCGCATCTATAGCTGATAATGTTGGAGATAACGTGGGTGATTGTGCGGGAATGGCTGCAGATCTTTTCGAGACATATGCGGTAACTGTGGTTGCCACTATGTTGTTAGCAGCAATATTCTTCGCGGGTGAAACTGCAACGACTATGATGCTATATCCACTTGTGATTTGCGCCGTTTGCATTGTCGCTTCAGTGGTTGGAACATTTTTTGTTAGACTAGGTGCTGACGGTAAGATTATGTGGGCGTTGTATAAAGGTTTCATATCCAGTGCTATCATTTCAGCCATTTTTATAGGTCTGGTAACGTGGAAAATGCTTGGTTTTTCAACCGTTTTTACACTATCAAATGGGTTGGAAACATCGGGTCAAATGCTCTTTTATTGCGCTTTGGTCGGCCTCGTGGTCACTGGCTTGTTAATCTGGATAACAGAGTATTACACATCTACCGAATACCGTCCCGTAAGAAGTGTGGCCAAATCATCAGAAACAGGCGATGGCACGAACGTTATTCAAGGGTTAGCTGTTTCAATGGAAGCTTGTGCTGTTCCTGCTATCATTATTTCAGGCGGTATACTGGCATCGTACATATGGGGTGGTATATTTGGGGTAGGTATCGCAGCAACTACTATGTTGGCGCTTGCAGGTATGGTTGTAGCTTTGGATGCTTATGGTCCAGTTACGGATAATGCAGGCGGTATTGCTGAGATGTCCGAGCTTCCGGAGAGTGTTCGCACTACCACCGATGCGTTAGATGCGGTAGGAAACACCACAAAAGCCGTCACCAAGGGCTATGCGATCGGATCTGCTGGGTTAGCGGCTCTCGTTCTATTCGCTGCTTATACGGAAGATCTAAAATACTACTTTCCAAATCTTGATGTTAGATTTGTCCTACAGGACCCATATGTGGTTATAGGTCTATTTATAGGAGGAATGCTTCCTTATCTATTCGGTTCTATGGGGATGCAGGCGGTTGGGCGTGCAGCAGGTTCCGTAGTGGAGGAGGTGAGACGACAGTTTAGGGAAAATCCAGGTATAATGGAAGGAACAGTAAAACCTGAATATGGCAGAGCTGTTGATTTGCTGACAAAAGCCGCAATAAAGGAGATGATTGTGCCATCACTGTTGCCGGTTTTGGCACCTGTTGTGATGTATTTTGTCGTTAAAGCTATCGGGGGTCAGGCTGCTGCTTTTACAGCAATTGGCGCCATGTTATTAGGAACAATCGTCACTGGTATTTTCGTTGCTATTTCGATGACCGCAGGCGGCGGAGCTTGGGACAACGCGAAAAAGTATATCGAGGACGGGAATCATGGCGGCAAGGGGTCTGATGCTCATAAAGCTGCTGTAACTGGTGATACAGTGGGCGATCCATACAAGGATACCGCTGGTCCTGCTGTCAATCCAATGATTAAGATCATCAATATAGTTGCAATTTTGCTTCTGGCAGCACTAGCTTAAAGGGAGGCATTAAAGGAATAAAAACGGCAACTCTGAATGACTATTCAGAGTTGCCACTATTTATTTTGAGAGCCGGTGTTAAAACGGCCAACATTCCCTAATAGTTGTTGTAAGATACCTATTTCCTGACCAGCGGTCGGCGTTTTTTCTTGTTTATGTTCTACAGTATTTTGGTCTTTTTCTGTTAGCGTTGTAATTTCGGTAACAGTGTTTTTATCATTGAACATGATTTTTATAATTGACCTAGATAATAATTTATCTCCAAATAATGCTGTTTTTCTGTTGTTTGAAGCTACATAAAACCACGCTTTATTGCCAAAATCATTTTCTGTGGATGGAGCTCCCAAAATAGATAACACCTGCTGCTTTTGGGTTGAGCCAGGCACTATTTTATCTAGTAGGTCTTTCCCTATTCTTTTACCGTGTTCTTCGATTTCAACAGCACAACTAGTTAAGAGGCATAATCCAAGGGATAAAAGAAAGCATTTTTTGAAACTAAACTTTTTTGGGGTGCTATGCATTCTATTATCAATCTCATTTACTCAGGAGAACGTAAAGATCCGTGTGAAGAGCCACCTGGCAATCGTTTCTTAGGTGATCTCATTTTTTTGCGCAAGATTCAAACCTTAGGTAGCAATTATTAAATTTTAATCTGAGGGCTTAAATTCAAGAAGAATAATTGATATTCAGAGATAAGGCTAGGAGATAAAAATGTTAAAATGGTTTACAAGACAACGTTACGCAAACGGTATTGAAAAAACCTATGGTGAGATTGTTAGACAGGCCCGACGACCAGAGTTTGTTATAAATTTTCATGTAGCAGATAATATTGATGGTCGTTTTGACTTACTTTGCCTCCATATGTGCCTTGTAATAAAACGTCTGAAGTCAAAGCCGGAATTAACTAGGCAGTATTGTCAGGATTTATTTGATTTTATGTTCTTGGATATGGATCAGTCGTTGCGCGAAATGGGAGTAGGCGATCTATCCGTGGGAAAAAGGGTCAAGGAAATGGGTAAGGCTTTTTTGGGGCGATTGCAGGTTTATGAATCTGTGATAGAATTAAAAGATGCTAAACTCCAAGAAGCGCTGGTTAGGAACGTTTACAGGGGGAATGCAGATTTTTTGGAATATGCTGAGAGGCTCGCTAGTTATGCCCGTCAAATAGATAAAAAATTGGGTGATACACCAATTAAAGCGATAATGGAGGGGGAATTTGTTCTGCAATAGCAATAGAAACTTAGTAAGTAGTAAGTAGATGTCCGCGATTACAAAAGAAGAATTACCGCAAAAATTTGACGCTATATACTCTTCTCAATTATCAGAAGAGATAAAGATTGTTATAAAGGCTAATTCGAAACAAAGAAGCGAATTGGCAACTAGATTTAATCTTTATTCGATTAATACCTTAGTAGCCACGTTAACGATAATAAATACTAAGCCTGGTTTCTTTCATGTTAAGGGAATCATTGACTCTGACTTAAAAATTTTCGATTCGGAGATTAATGATATAATAGATTTCACTCTCAATGATCATTTCGATGAATTATTTGCTTTGCCGGAAGCCTTAGAAAGCGAAGATAAGAAAGACATCCAGAGCCAGTTTGATTTCGAATTAATTGAAAACAACGTCGTTCCTCTGGGTGAAGTTGTTGCTCAGAATTTTTCTTTAGCACTGGAATATCTATTCATTAACTCCCCTAGCTCTTCAACGCAAAATATTGTATTTTCTGATGAATTGAATGACAAAAATATTGAAGATAATCCATTCGCAGTTTTAAAGACGTTAGGTAAGCAAATAAAAAACTGAAATTGTGCCACCCCTTTATTCGTGGGAAATCGTTTTTTGGGGTGGAATGAAATACAATTATTGAAGATAATTTCTCCTTAATATTTGGATTCTTGGCACAAATGTGTTTGGGTAACGGATATGCCTAGGTATGTTTAAATTATTAAGACTCAACACAGAGATCGGTTATCGACACGAATGACATCTAAAATTAAAATAGCGTTAGATTGCATGGGTGGCGATGATGCGCCAACTATGGTTGTTCGCGGAGCTGATCTAGCTATTGAACGTCAGCCGGATATTTTTTTTCATTTAGTTGGTAATCAAGAAGAGATCATGCCATTAATTAAGGCAAGTCGACATCTTGACAGCAATAATCATAAAATCATTCATACCCAGAAAAAGGTAGCCGCTGACGATAAACCCTCTGTCGCGCTTAGAGGAGGGCGAGACACTAGTATGAGACTTGCGATAGACCTTGTTTCAGATGGCTCTGCACATGGAGTGGTATCAGCCGGCAATACTGGTGCACTTATGGCAATGTCAAAGTTATCCCTCAGAATGTGCCCTGGTATAGAAAGACCGGCTATAGCTAGCTTTTTTCCTACATTAAAAGGCGAAAGTTGTATGCTTGATTTGGGGGCAAACATAGAATGTGATGCTAATAATCTCGTCCAATTTGCTGTAATGGGAGAAATATTTGCACGAATCGTTTTGGGACTAAAAAATCCATCAGTCGGCCTTTTAAACGTGGGCTCAGAAGAACAAAAAGGACACGAAGAACTGAGGGAAGCCGCGACAACTTTAAGAGAATTAAGTAGCGTTATGAAATTTATGGGGTTTATAGAGGGGGACGATATTACGGCTGGTACGGTGGATGTAGTTGTAACAGATGGTTTTTCAGGTAACGTTGCTTTAAAAGCTGCAGAAGGTACGGCTATTATGTTTACACATTTTTTAAGAGGTGCTTTTCAATCGACAATTTTTACGAAAATAGGTTATTTCTTATGTAAGAGTGTAATCAGACAGTTGAGGGAACGTATGGACCCCCGCCGATATAATGGCGCTGTTTTTCTTGGTTTAAATGGCATTGCTGTCAAGAGCCATGGTGGAACTGACTCCGAGGGTTTTGCAAACGCCATCGGTGTTGCAGCCGATATGGCTAGGTATGGTTTTTTAGAAAAGGTAAGAAATGAACTTGGTGTTCTTCATGATCAAGACGGTAAATAAATTATTAGTGAAAAGATATTTTTATGAATTTTAGACGTTCCCTTTTGGTAGGGTGTGGGGCATATTTGCCGGAACGTATTTTGGAGAATAGTGAATTAGCCAAAATCGTCGACACATCAGATGATTGGATTATCAAACGCACTGGCATTAGACAACGTCATGTCGCGGCTGATGGAGAGTTTACATCGGATCTAGCAATAAAAGCGGCTCGTGATGCTTTGTTAAAAGCTAATATGACAAAAGATCAGATCGACTTAATTGTGGTGGCTACAACGACACCCGACGAAACTTTCCCGTCTACTGCCACTAAAGTCCAGGCCGCTTTGGGCATAACCAATGGTGTAGCTTTTGATATACAAGCAGTTTGTGCTGGTTTTATTTATGCGCTGACGATAGCTGATAATTTTATAAAAACAGGACAATCAAACAATGCCTTAGTCATTGGTGCAGAGACATTCACCAGGCTATTAGACTGGAATGACCGATCTACTTGTGTCCTTTTTGGGGATGGAGCTGGTGCTGTGGTGTTGTGTGGCCATGAAAATACGGACGAGATAGTAAATTACGGAGTTTTATCAACTCATCTGCATTCGGATGGAAGGCAGCGTGATATATTATATGTAGATGGTGGGCCTTCGAGTACAGGCACCGTGGGTCAGGTGCGGATGTCTGGAAAAGAGGTTTATAAACACGCAGTATCAAAACTGAGTGAGGTGATAGATGAAGCGTTAGAATTTAATAGGCTTTCTCCATCCGATATAGATTGGTTAGTTCCCCATCAGGCAAATCGTCGAATAATAGAAAGTATGGCGAAAAAAATGGGTTTGCCTTTAGACAAGGTGATCTGCTGTATAGAACGGCATGCAAATACATCAGCGGCTTCTGTTCCTCTAGCTCTTTGCGAGGGAATTAATGATGGGAGAGTTTCGAGTGGCGATTTAGTTTTGTTTGAAGCGATCGGCGGTGGACTTGCCTGGGGATCAGGTTTAGTAAGGATCGGCCAACCCGTTTGATTTTTGATTAAATCAAAATTATAATTTCTACTTTTAATAGATGTTTGACGTATTTATCTTAACACGTTACTTTAACACCGTGGCATTAGCGAGGTGATAATGACGGGTGATACTATAACTCGAGCTCAATTGAGTGAAGCAGTATATGAAGAGGTCGGATTATCAAGAAACGAATCGGCGGATCTGGTGGAGGCGGTGCTTGAGGAAATGGTCAACGCTCTCTCAGATGGAGAAACAGTTAAAATTTCTTCATTTGGAAGTTTTTCTATTCGACAGAAATCCCAACGCATGGGTAGAAACCCAAAAACTGGTGAAGAAGTGCCCATTCTTCCAAGAAAAGTTATAATATTTAAGCCCTCCCATGTTTTAAAAAATAGGATTAATACCAAAACATAAAACTGAAATGGTTTACTAAATGGACTGTCACTAATGGCGATGGAAACGAGTGGAACAGGTAATCTACGGCGTAATGGTAAATCCCGATCAGCCTACAGGACCATCAGCGAGGTATCGAACGAGATAGACGTTCCCGCTCACGTATTGAGGTTCTGGGAGACAAAATTTCTTCAGATAAAACCGTTAAAAAGAGGCGGCGGACGGCGTTATTACCGGCCCGAGGATGTTACATTATTAAAAACAATCAGACAATTTCTATATAGTGATGGCTACACTATTAAGGGGGTGCAACGGCTCTTAAAAGATGGCCTCATAAAAACAGCATCAAATCAGATAGATACGGAAAGCAATGTGCTGCCCGTAGCTTCCGAAATTGAAACGGTAAGTGTTTCCATGCAAAATAAAAACGAGATCAAGGAAATAATGGAAGAGTTAAAGGCTTTAAAGAGATTGTTATCTGAACTATAAACAATCGACAAAACAAAACCTTTAAATAACAAAGATCGTCTGCGAAATAGTTTGTTAGTAAGGGAAATGGATAAAACTGA